>LJUC01000272.1 GCA_001303695.1 Phycisphaerae bacterium SM23_30 | reverse complement strand
ATTTCGGATCCATCGACGGCGACCCCCCCGCCGCCATGCGTTACACCGAGGCCCGCCTGACCGCCGCCGCCGCCGACATGCTCACCGACATTAAATGCGAAACGGTTGATTTTGTCCCTAATTACGATGAAACCACCACCGAACCGACGGTATTACCCTCAAAATTCCCGAACTTAATCGTCAACGGCGGGGTCGGCATCGCCGTCGGCATGTCCACCAGCATCCCCCCGCATAATCCCGGCGAGGTCTGCGACGCCCTGATAAAAATCATTGAAGATCCTGAATGTGGTTTCAAAGATATTATGGAAGTCATGCCCGGCCCCGACTTTCCCACCGGCGGCATCATCTGCGGCCGCAAAGGCATCATTGACGGCTACACCACCGGCCGCAGCAATCTCATCGTCCGCGCCAAGCTGCACACCGAAACCAATAAAAAAGGCAGAGAACTCATCGTCGTCGATGAAATACCCTACCAAACGGTCAAATCGCTGATAATCATAAAAATCGCCGACTGCGTCTCTAACGGCGCCATCCCCGGTATCTCCGACGTCCGCGACGAGTCCGACCGCAAGGGCTTGCGCATCGTCGTCGAACTCCGCCGAGAGGCCGATCCCAATATCGTCATCAACCAGCTCTACAAACATACCCCCCTCCAGAGCACCTTCAGTATTATCAACATCGCCCTGGTTAAAAATCGACCCCAAACCCTGAATATTAAACAATTACTTGCTCTTTTCATCGACCACCGCAAGGAAGTCATCCGCCGCCGCACCCGCTTTTTGCTCCGCAAGGCCCGCACCCGGGCCCACATCGTCGAAGGGCTGCTCTTGGCCCAGAGCAACATCGACCGCATCATCAGCATCATCAAACAATCTCCCAACATCCCCGAAGCCAAGCTGGCCCTGATGTCCGAGCCCCTGCGTTTGGCCGAACACGCCGTCCTCAAACGATTACTGCCCGAAGCCTTCGTTGTCGAAAAAACCTCTAACGATCATCAGCTCACCGGCCCCCAGGCCGATGCCATCCTATCCATGCAACTGCAGCGGCTGACCGGCCTGGAAGTGGAAAAGCTTGCCAAGGAATATGTTTCTTTGAGCGAGGAGATCGCCGGTTACGAAGCCATCCTCGCCGATGAAATGCTCCTGCTCGACATCATCCGCGAAGACCTCTACGAAATGAAGGAAAAATACGGCCGGCCACGAAAAACCGACATCATCGGCGCCGTCGCCGAGTTTGACATCGAAGACCTCGTCGCCGAAGAAGAGGTCGTCGTCACCGTCAGTCATTCCGGCTACATTAAACGCATGCCCCTCGACACCTATCGCCGCCAGGGCCGCGGCGGCCGCGGCATCATCGGCAGCGACACCAAAGAAGGCGATTTCATCGAACACCTCTTCATCGCCAGCACCCATGATTACCTCTGCTGTTTCACCAATCGCGGCCGCTGTTACTGGCAGCGGGTCCACGATATCCCCTCTCTTTCCCGCACCAGCCGCGGACGCAGCATCGCCAACCTGCTGCAGATGCGAAAAGACGAAAACATCGCCGAAATCGTCTCCGTCCGCAACTTCGACGAACGGGGGCTGGCCTTTGCCACCCAGGACGGCATCGTCAAAAAGACCCCCTTAAGCGCCTTCGGTCATGTCCGCCGCAGCGGCATTAACGCCATCACCCTCAATCCCGGCGACAACGTCATCGGCGCCCGCGTCACCAGCGGCGACGATGAAATCATCCTCGGCACCCGCGACGGCATGGCCGTCCGTTTTAATGAACGCGACGTTCGACCCATGGGCCGCAGCGCCCGCGGCGTCAAAGGGATCAGCCTGCGCCCCGGCGATAAGGTCGTCGATATGGTGCTGGCCAGTCACGGCAGCAGCCTGCTGACCGTCTGCGAAAACGGCTTCGGCAAACGCACCGACCTCAACGACTACCGCCGGCAAAGACGCGGAGGCATCGGTCTGATCAACATCAAAACCACCGAACGCAACGGCAAGGTCGTCGCCTTAAAAACCGTCAACCCCGATGACGACCTCATGCTCATCAGCGCCAGGGGCATTATGATACGCACCGGCCTCGACCAGCTCCGCGACATCGGCCGCAACACCCAGGGCGTCCGCCTCATCCGCCTCGACCCCGGCGACAAACTCGTCGCCGTCGCCCGCGTCGTCAAAGAAGAAAAAACCAACGATGCTGATGAAAACAGCCAAATCGCCGACACGGAAAACAACACCGACCAGAGCGATAATGGCGTTGATCATAATTCAAACAACGTCAACAACAGCCGTCCTGACAACGGCGCCGAAGATCAGATAAACTCGTAGCGCTGTACTAAAAATCGGATGGCATGCTCAAGCTTTGCTTGGGCGTGTTTGCTTTATAATACATCTTCAGTTGCATAGTAAGAGAAATATAACCTAACGTAAAAGGGGGCGTATATGGATAAACAAACAAATACAAAAAAGCATCGCAAAAAACTAATATGGCTGATTATTATTCTGTTGCCGCTTTTTTCGACGCCTATCACTATCTATCTGCTCTGGCGGCTCGATGCGCCTCCTATCGAAAATGATTATACCATCAGCGACCTGAGAACCGCCCCGCCGGATGCTAAGGGCAGTTACGAATTATTATTGGGCCTGCAAAATCCCACCAAAATAGCCTCTGTTAATGAGGCTAAAGCTTTGGCCGAGTCCCTGGATAAATTTAACCAAATCATCAAAAAACACGGAGGATCTATCGAAGAAATTCTGGCGGAATTGAAAGCCGAAAAAGAAACCCGCGAAATAATCGGAGTCGCCAATCCGACCCTGGGTTTGACTGCCGAAGACGATAAAGTCATAAGAATCTGCTGTAATAATTATTCCGGTTATATTAGGGATATAAATCTGCAAAAACTACGGGAAAACGCGGTTGCCATCGATCTCGCCTGGGAGCATGCCCAAAAGGCGCGCGATATTATACAAAAATTAAATCAATTTCCCGAAATCGACGACCAAACGCCGCCTGATTTGCTTAAATATATCAATTCTCGCGGATTATATACAAACATCAAACAACTGGCATCATTATACTGGATCAAAACATACCTGGAATGCGAACGGGAAAATTATGATTCGGCCATCGAATACTCGGTCGAATTAAACGCTTTCCCACGGAAACTGCTTTCAAATGCCAGAGACGTATCTTTAAAAATGTGTTGTTATAGTTTGGTGCAGAAAAGCACAGAGTGCGCCAACCATATTGTTAATTTACAACCTGTTTTATTAAGCCAAATCCAAAATCTTTTAAAACACTTTCCCCCCCTTTCCGATCGGCAGATTTCACTCCAGAATTGTCAAATTTTCGATTATCTTAGTTTTAAAAATATCGTCTACGATATGCAAAAAACTCTTCAGGTATTGAATAAGCCGGCGAAATTAAAGATTCGTTCCGGCCTTCTTAAACCTAATTCTACTTTGCAACTTTATAAAAATTCCGTGTTTTTTAAACCTATTAACCAGTCTATCTATCCGGCAATCTACCCTGATTCTTGGACCGCAATAGATAAGTCGGGCAACAGGTTAACTTGGCAATATGAGTACTATAATCCCTATGGCGCCTTGCTATTTGCAACATGTAGTATGATAACATGGGGTCGCGTTCGCCAGACCACAGATACTATGAAAGTTCATGATGACTTGTTTCATTTGATTGCCCGAAGAAGACTCGAGCCTGATTTCGATCTAGCCGCCGCGGTAAAAGATATGGGCTTTACGATTGATCTGGAGGCTCAAAAAATCCACCGGCAAAAATTTGATGCCTACGGCTTTCTTGCATACGAGATCAAACTCGATATTAATCCCTCCGTACTTGACCTAAAGTAGAATGCAAATATTCCATCCCGTAGGGTGGGGCTTTGCCCCACGCGTTATTCTATTTATTCTTACAAAGCATGTCGAGGGCCAGGGCTGAGGCGCGGAATAAATCCAGAGGCAAAACGGAAATGAAGCCTTCACTGGGATTGTTTATTTTCGTTCGCTCGGCCCGCAGCAGGGAGACCGTGCGGCATTGCCAGGCCAGCGTAAATAATAACGAGAGCCACCTGCGGAAATCGTTAGTGTCGATACGTGCGTTTAGGTATTCCGGGGGAAAGGTGTCGGTAACTTCCGTCGGCAGTTGATCGACAAGCTGAACGGCCTGGCGGGCCAAAGCGCAGAACAAATCGAAATCCTCTTTCCGCCCCAGAAAGGCCCATTCCCAGACTCTATTTCCCGCCGCTTCTTCCGCAATGTATTTATCCGCAATGATTTTTAATTCCGGACAGACAATACACATGCAGTCCAGCTCCTTTTCCAGCCGGGCGCGCATCGCGCCGGTGGGGTCATTATGGGGCCCGGACGTACAGGCTACCGCGGCATATAAGCCGACATCTTCTTCCTGCTCAATCTCAAAACGCCTTTGCAGGTCTCTGAACTTTTCTTTCCATGAATCTAATTTTGCCATAATAAACCAAACCACCTTATGGCGCATTTTAATCTGAGACGCACCGCTTTGGGTTAAGAACGGACCGCCTTTGGCGGGCTGGAGTTTAACGCCTTATGCTGCCAGGACAGGCAAGAGAAAGAGGCGCCGGCGGCCCTATTCCTGTATGGGTTGCGGCGGCGCTCGGGTCGAGGTCTCCAGACGCCATATTTTGCTTTTGGCGCCTCTCGCACGCCTGCGTTGCCCTATCCTCCATCGCAACGGCAGTCATTATAATGGTGTCATTTCGCGGCGTCCAGCGAAAAAGAATACCCATTGTCGCGGGTATCCGACGGAGTTTGATTTGAACATCAGTAATTTCTATACGGTGGCGGTGAAGGTGGCGGGCGACGCTGAACATCATGAGGAAGCTGCCGCCGGAAAAGGTCAAGACGATGACCTTCGACAACGGCAAGGAGTTTGCGGGCTTTAAGGAGCGGGGGCGGGGTTTGGGGATGCGCAGCTATTTTGCCCGTCCGTATTACAGTTGGCAGCGCGGCACCAACGAGAACACCAACGGCTTGCTGCGACAGTTTTTTCCCAAGGGGATGGATTTTACCCGGATTAAGCAGACGGACCTTGACAAGGCGCTAAACCTACTCAATAATCGACCCCGGAAATGCTTGAACTATCAGACCCCGGCAGAGGTCTTCTGGAGCTAACCTATGTGTTGCGCTTCAGATTGAAATTTTTGCTTTTAATCAATAAATATCCGGGAGAGAAAATGACGGCTGATGCGGTAAAAGCTTTGCAGGAATTTAAGCCGAAAAAAGAATTTTTTGTGGGGATCGATTCCGACGGCTGTGTCTTTGATACCATGGAAATCAAACAAAAGGAATGCTTTATCCCCAACATCATCAAGCATTGGCGCCTGCAGGCGGTAAGTAAATACGTGCGCCAGACGGCCGAATTCGTCAA
>LJUC01000271.1 GCA_001303695.1 Phycisphaerae bacterium SM23_30 | reverse complement strand
GACGATTCCAACACCCACCTCCGCAGTTACATCTACGGCAACTACATCGACGAGGTGCTGGTCAAGACAGAAGACAGCGATGATATTTTCTACGCCCACAATCACCTCTACAGCCCGGTCGCCTTGATCGATGATGAAGGCGATGTCCTGGAACGCTACGAATACGATGCCTACGGTAAACCCTACTTCTTCGAGCACAACCTGGCTTTAGCTGATACTCAAGCCTCCGATTATAACAATGTCATTCTCTTTACCGGCAGGCGCGTCGATTTTCTCGACGACGGCGACCTCACCCTCCAGTACTCCCGCCACCGCTACTACGACTACCATACCGGCAGATGGTTAACGCAAGATAAAATAGGTTATGATGATGGAATGAATTTGTATCAGTATGTTAAGTCGAATCCGTTGAGATACTTTGATCCGTTTGGTTTTTATTATGATCCATATGATGAAATTATGCCGGATGATCCGGCAGAAGAATGGGAGGAACCATATGATTTAGATTGGGAATGGCCTAAAGAGGGTGAACGATGTAAAACAAAAGATAAAGTGTATGTACCGCATGCCTTTGCTATAACTACTATAGGACACGGACCTCATGATCTTGATGATTTTTCAGAAGATATAGATCGGATGAGCAATATAGCCTTAATCGGGGAATTAGTGAGAGGAGGTTCATTATTAATGTTTGTAGATAGAACCATAGCACGTGCTTTGAAAAATCTAACAATAAAATCATCTGGCTCTTTTAGTGGTTGTCATTTGTGGGTACAAACAAAAAGATTAATATGTAAAAAAGTATGGCATGTTGAATTGGATCTTAACACTTCTTTTCCCTATATCCTTAAAATTTATTCTCATCTTGAATGGTGTATTTATAATGAATCAGATTGGTGGGAACAGTGCGATGTAGGAAGTCAAGATGTAGGAGATGAAATGGGTCCGATTTATCAGGGTATTTATCGCGCAACTGAAAACGTTATTCCTTGCTTTAAAGAATTAATTCCCATGAAAAAGTATAATACTTAATTAATAATTAAAATTACCATAATCAAATGAACGAATTTAAAAATTTAAAGGAAAGATGAATCATATGTTCATTAGAACAAAATTAAAATATTTCATATTTTTATTTATATTTTCAATTTTTCTTATATCTTCAATACTTTGCGTTAAATATCTATATGAAAAATCATACAAGAAAAATATGAAGGATGGTATTTCTAGTATTGCTATAGAAGTAATTGAGAAACAGTTAAAAAGTTCAAAATATACTTCGTATGAACGATCCAGGGTAGAAACAGTCTTGAATAACTGGAAAAATGGAACAATCGATCCTGAGCCGTCATTACTTTACGCATATTTAACGAAATACAAAGGCGATACAATCCTATATTTACGAATATCCGATGAAGATGGAGATATTGTTGGATTAGGAATTAAAGAGAGACATCAGGATCCTAATGAAGGAATTACCATAATAAAAGAGGAATATCCCGTTTATGTCCATTTTACTGCACCACCATCATTTTCAACTGAGTTAATTCCTGTTAAGCTCCGTAATAAGAAAGAACGAAAGAACAAGGAACAATGGAATCAATTTACCAAGTTGGGACTTAACCATCAGAAACCGATGCCAATAATCTGGGTTTCCGAACCTATTCCTGACAAATTGGAGGTATCTATATGGATTTATGATAAAAAAGGAAACAAAAGCGATTTAATCCCAATTGTAAACCATTTGCATGAAGATGACAGCAAAAAATAATTAATGTAAATAAAGTAAATAGAGAATAAAAGTAGAGAAGAAAAAGGGGCATTATACTTTTTGATGTAATCATTGATTGCATGTTCTGATAACGAATATACTTACGGTAATCTCGACCGGCTGGCCGGTATTGATTATCACGATGGGGGTGAGGGGTTGTCAACTGACAATCTAAAAAGGATGAAGGACAACTGATATTGAAGGCACAAAGGCACAAAGGGAGAAGAAATCAGGGAAGGCATAAGGCATAAGGCATAAGTTTTATGGTGTCGCTGCGCGACGAGATTTTATTACACACCCCTATTTTGTCCCCGCCTGTGCGGGCACAAGTTCGCGGGGATGACAATATTGCGTGGGGATGAGAGGGTAGCGGGGTATGCCCGCTGACAAGATGGTCAGAGGCTCTGATAAGGGAATTGCCCGTACAAGTTGAAACAGAGGCTTTATTTCTTATAAGCTAAGTTCTGTTTTGATGGTTTAAAAAGAATATTTACAGGCATATGGAGGTCTTTTTCCAACATCATATCAAAACGGGTAATCGCGAGTATTAAAGTATTGACTTTACGGCCTTATTCAGCGATAATTAAGGTTTGGAAATATCTAAATTGGTCTTCAGCATGGTAAAAGCAGGAATTTAAGCGGGAGTGAGGAAGATGTGCGGCGGGACGGCGAGCCGAGCAATCGAATCTCAAAGTATTTATTTCTAAGGGTTTATAGAATAATCCGCACAGACCGGGAGATGATTTTATGAGGAAAACGGGAATTTTCGTAATAGTGTTGGTATTTTTGATTCTCGCGGAGTCGACGTTTGCCCAGATGAAAATGGTTCCGGTGGTGAGTAATGTGACCGTGTCGCAGCGGGGAGACGGTTCAAAGCTGGTGGATATTCGGTATGATCTGGCAGATGCCTGTGCCGTGTCGGTTTCCGTTAGTGATAATCATGGTTTTACCTGGATGGTACCCGCCGTATCTTTCTTCGGCGACGTTGGAGCCGGAATCGGTGCGGGCCTCAATAAACATATCATCTGGAACTGCCAAAGGGATTTGCCGAGAATCTATGGTACATCCTATAAAAGCCGAATTACCGCCGACGACGGTCAGGACTGTTATCAGGCAGAATCCCCGACTTTTACTATTGACAACCGTGACAACGCATGGAGTCAGGGTGCGGACATCAATCTGGACGGAAAGGTCAATCTCCTTGATTGGGTCATACTGGCCAAATTTTGGCTTCAACTCAAGCCGCCCATCAGCAGCGAACCGAACATGGTCCTCATCCCTGCCGGCGAATTCGCCATGGGCGATCATTTTGATGAAGGATTCGGTGATAATCGGGAGTTGCCGGTTCACGATGTCTATGTCGATTCTTTTCTAATGAGCCGTTTCCAGGTGACCAATCATCAGTATTGCCTTTTTCTCAATGATGCCCTGACGCAAGATCAAATCGAAATAAATAACGGCGTGGTTTACCGTATCAACGGCGGCGAATCCTACTTCAGCACCAACCAGGCTGACAGCACCAGTGGCATCGATTTTGACAGCGGCGTTTTCACCGTGTTAGACCGTGTGCGCCATCCTGTGGTTTGTGTTAGTTGGTATGGAGCGGCGGCCTATTGTAACTGGCTCAGCCAACAACATGGCTATCAAACCTGTTACGACCTGTCCTCCGGCATGTGCGATTTTAGTCGGGGGGGTTACCGCCTCCCCACGGAGGCCGAATGGGAATACGCCGCCCGCGGTGGTTTAGCCGGTCAACGTTACCCCTGGGGAGAAACCATTCTCGCCAACCAGGCCAACTACGGCTCATCCGGCGATCCCTACGAAGCCGGTGATCAGCCCTGGACCACACCCGTAGGCTTTTTCGACGGCAGCTTCCACCAAAAAAGCGATTTCAACTGGCCCGGCGCCGCCGCAAGTTACCAAACCGCCAACGGCGCCAACGGTTTCGGTCTATACGACATGGCTGGTAATGTCTGGGAGTGGTGTAACGACTGGTATGCCGCCTTGTATTACACAACCAGCCCCTACGACAATCCCCGCGGATCCGATACCGGTTCCGAACGGGTTCTTCGCGGCGGAAAATGGAGCAACCAAATCCTTAACTGTCGCGTCTCAACCCGCAACAACGTCAATCCCTCTGTCGACAACTTCTACCTCGGATTCCGTGTTGTTCGCAATCTAACCACATCGTCCAATGAGAACCTGGTTACAATTAACGGCGGCGAATTTGCCATGGGCGATCATTTCGATGAAGGATTCGGTGATAATCGGGAGTTGCCGGTTCACGATGTCTATGTCGATTCCTTCATGATGGGCCGATTCGAGGTGACCAACCAGCAGTACTGCCGGTATCTTAACGATGCCCTGTCACAAAACCAAATCGAAGTGATCGAAGGCGTTGTCTATGCCATCGGCGGTGGTGATCCCTACTTTTCCACCTGCGAATCGTATAGTGACAGTAATATTTCCTTTAACGGAAGCGTATTTCAAGTAACCAGTCGTGCTAACCATCCGGTAGTGGCGGTCAGTTGGTTTGGGGCGGCGGCTTATTGCAACTGGCGGAGTCAGCAGGAAGGATTTGATACTTGTTATAACCTGTCCACTTGGGAATGCGATTTTGATAAAGCAGGTTATCGACTTCCGACCGAGGCCGAATGGGAATATGCCGCCCGAGGCGGATTGGCGGGCAAGCGTTATCCTTGCGGCGATGCCATTATCGCCAATCAGGTCAATTATGTTACTTCC
Source organism: Phycisphaerae bacterium SM23_30 (assembly GCA_001303695.1). Lineage (GTDB taxonomy): Bacteria > Planctomycetota > Phycisphaerae > Sedimentisphaerales > SM23-30 > SM23-30. The sequence continues at coordinate 931 of LJUC01000271.1, read as the reverse complement.
GGCGACCCTTATGATACGGGTGGACAACCCTGGACCACGCCGGTGGGGTTCTACGATGGGAGTCTGCGAACCAAGAGCCAGTTCAACTGGCCCGGCAGCGCCGACAGCTATCAAACCACCAACGGCCAGAACGGTTTTGGGTTACATGATATGGCGGGCAATGTCTGGGAGTGGTGTAATGACTGGTATGACAAGACCTATTATAGTGCGAGTCCTTACAGCAACCCGACCGGGCCCGCCAGCGGCTTGTACCGTCATATACGCGGCGGCAATTGCAGCGGCACCGAGTACAACTGCCGTGTAGCGTGCCGCGACTACTACACCCCCACCGTTCGCGACAACATCACCGGTTTTCGTTTGGTCCTGGATTTAAATTAATCCATTGCTCTTTTACCCTTTTACCCTTTGCCCTGGGCGAAGCGAAGGGCGCGCGATATTTTTACAGAAAAGGCTGAAGCAACAAATTGAGGCTAGGTCAGGGGAATTAAAGGTTAAGGCGGATTTTTATGATTTTATATTATGGCTGATAAGACACACAAAAAAGTTTCCTCGTCATCACCGGAGCAATCCGGGATTGGCGATAGAAAACCGGCTGTGGGGGAAGTAATTTTCAATTTTCAATTTTTTATTTTCAATCAATTTTGAATGAAGAAGAATTTTAGACGGGATGACAAAATAGAATGTAACCATCGGCAAATCCTTCGGGTTTGAGGCTGCCACCCGTCGAAAAATTTTAGAGAGGTTAACAGGATAGATGGGATATACAGAATACAATCTTAGTTTTTTTAACGCTGATTTTTGGAAAAGGGGACAGGCACAAGGGCGGCTGGGTCGGGGCTGAGCCGGTTGTCCTTTTGGCTAATATTAACCGGTATTTTTATGGCGGGGAAGGGCCGTAGGTTTGGAGGGTTCTTCGGATGCTGAGGTACTG
>LJUC01000050.1 GCA_001303695.1 Phycisphaerae bacterium SM23_30 | reverse complement strand
AGGTACGATCAGTCGAGAGTGGCGACGAAACGTCAGTTCGACCGGTGAATACCTGCCGCATCTGGCGCAGCGGTATTATCGACGGCGTCGGGCGTCGGCCAAAGCGCCGTATCGCCTGGAAGAGGATGGCAAGTTACGTCGGTACGTTCGCAACAAACTCCGGCAATACTGGTCGCTCGAACAGATCCGCGGCCGTTTACGTCGGGAGCGTAAGATACACCTAAGTCCTGTAACCATCTATAGTTGGATCGGACGTGACCGCGCTGCCGGCGGGATGTTATACCGGCATTTGCGTCAGAGTCATCGTCGTTGCCGCAAGCGTCGAGGCGGCCCGGACCGTCGCGGTCAGATGCCGGATCGGCGGATGATCGACCAGCGGCCCCAGGTAGTCAACGCGCGTCGGCGTATCGGCGATTGGGAATCCGATACGGTGGAAGGTCACAAGGGCAGCGGTAATATCGCCACTCATGTGGAGCGCAAGGCGCGCTATACGGTAGCGGCGAAAGTGGCGGACAAAACGGCCGACACCGTTACCCAGGCCACGCTGAAAGCGATGAAGTAACTGCCGGCGGAGAAGGTCAAGACCATGACCTTCGACAACGGCAAGGAATTTGCGGGCTTTAAGCAATTGGAACAGGCATTGAAGATGCGCAGCTATTTTGCCTGGCCGTATCACAGTTGGGAACGCGGCACCAACGAAAACACTAACGGTCTGCTGCGTCAGTTTTTTCCCAAAGGTATGGATTTTAGCACGATCCGCCCATCGGAGGTTGACAGGGCGTCGAAACTATTAAATAATCGACCCCGGAAATGCTTGAACTATCGGACCCCGGCAGAGGTATTATGGAGCTGACCTACGTGTTGCACTTCAGATTGAAATTTGTGAGTCATTTCATTTTATAAATTCTGTTTAATAGCAGTGATTATCGACTTTTTAAGTGATTTTTATAATTCCTTTAATAACAGAGAGTTAGATAAGCATTAAAAAATTGGGCCCTTGTCTAATTTATAGACATACGGAAAAATTTCTGGTATTATTTCCACCAATAAAAAGGGCGGAACTTGTAAAGGCAAGGTTAGATAAGCCAACCGAGGATTTAGATTTTATATTACAGATGGTGGGGAGAGACAGGAGGTTTAAAAATCGATTTCGGACTAACTGAAGAACAAAAGCTGCTGAAAAATACTGTCAGAGATTTTGCCGAAAATGAAATTGCGCCTATGGCCCGGGAGCTTGATGAGAAAGAAGAATTTTCTCTTGAGCTAACTCAAAAAATGGCAGAACTAGGTCTTTTCGGGATAACCGTTCCAGAGGATTACGGCGGTTCGGGGATGGATTATCTTTCCTACTGCATTGCGGTGGAAGAACTGGCTCGGGTTGACGGATCTCAGGCAGCCACGATTGCCGCGGGAAATTCGCTGGGAATTGGGCCGATATATTACTACGGTTCGGAAAAACAAAAGCAAGATTGGCTACCGCGACTTTGCAGGGGTGAGATACTGGCGAGTTTTGGCCTGACGGAACCGGAGGCCGGCTCGGATGCGGGAGCTTCCAAAACCACCGCTAAGCTGGGGGAGGGCCAATGGGTAATTAACGGCAGTAAGATATTTATCACCAATTCCGCCTCACCCATAGCGGGTTTATGTATAGTTCAGGCGGCCACAGGTCGTCGCGATGATGGTAAAAAGGAGCTTTCCTGTATCCTGGTTTCTCACGGCACCACCGGTTTCGAGGCAAAAAAAATGACAGGTAAGATGATGTGGCGGGCCTCGGATACGGGGGAGCTTCACTTTGAAAATTGCCAAGTACCTGAGGAGAATCTATTAGGCGGCCGCGGTGAAGGATTTCATCAGATGCTGGGAACGCTGGATAACGGCAGGCTGGCCATTGCGGCGATGGGTCTGGGCGGCGCACAAGGGGCATATGAGCTGGCCTTGAAGTACGCCAAAGAAAGAGAGCAGTTCGGGGCGCCGATTTCCAGTTTCCAGGCGATTGCGTTTAAGTTGGCCGATATGGCCACGGAGATTGAAGCGGCAAGGAACTTGCTTTACAAGGCGTGCTGGCTTAAAGATACGCAAAAGCCCTTTTCCCAAGAGGCGGCCATGGCAAAGTTGTATTGTTCGGAGGTGATGGGCCGCGTAGTGGATCAGGCGGTGCAGATTCACGGGGGATACGGGCTCATGAAGGAATATAGTATAGAACGCTTTTACCGGGACCAAAAATTACTGACCATCGGGGAGGGTACTTCCGAAATACAGCGGATCGTCATTTCCCGGCGTCTGGGCTGTTACGACGTTTGACAAGCGACAAACAGTTAGCATATCCAGGATGGAAATTTAATATTACATATTCCGTCGATATTTGCCGCCGATTTCGTAAAGCAGATGGGTGATTTGTCCCAGGGAGGCATAGCGAACGGCGGTAAGTAACTCTTCAAAAATGTTTTCGCCACTCAAAATGACTTTTTTAAGAGACTGCAGAGCCCGGGGGGCTTTGTCTCGGTTTTTTTCTTCGAAACTTTTTAAGTTTTCCAATTGTTGGCGTTTTTCTTGGGGCGTGGCGCGTCTCACTTCCATTTGGTCATAGCGGGTAACGTCAGGATTTTCGTTAATAAAGGTGTTAACGCCGATAATAGGATATGTGCCGTTGTGTTTGAGTTCCTCATAGTAGAGGGATTCTTCCTGGATTTTATTGCGTTGATATTGCTTTTCCATGGCTCCTAAAACCCCGCCCCGATAGCTGATGCGGCGAAACTCCTCCAGGACCGCTTTTTCCACCAGGTCCGTCAATTCCTCAATGATAAAAGCTCCCTGGTTGGGATTCTCATTTTTGAGCATGCCGAATTCCTTGTTGAGGATCAGTTGGACGGCCATTGAGCGGCGGACGGATTCTTCCGTGGGGGTGGTAACGGCTTCGTCATAGGAGTTGGTATGCAAGGAGTTACAGTTGTCATAAAAGGCGAACACCGCCTGCAGGGTGGTGCGGATATCATTGAAATCAATTTCCTGGGCGTGCAGAGATCGGCCCGAAGTCTGAATATGGTACTTGAGTCGTTGCGAGTTTTCGTCGGCCCCGTAGCGATCCCGCATGGCGATCGCCCAGATCCGCCGCGCCACCCGACCGATCACCGAATACTCCGGCTCCATCCCGTTGCTGAAGAAAAATGACAGGTTAGGAGCAAACTCATCCACCGATAGGCCCAGACTGGAGAAGAATTCCACGTAGTGAAAACCATTGGCCAGCGTCAGTGCCAATTGGGTAATCGGATTGGCTCCGGCTTCGGCAATATGATAGCCGCTGATACTGATCGTATAATAGTTACCGATCTTGTTTTTGGAGAAATAGCTCTGCACATCGCCCATCATTCTCAAAGCGAAATCAATGGAAAAAATACAGGCGTTCTGGCCTTGATCTTCCTTGAGAATGTCGGCCTGCACCGTCCCTCGCAGTTTCCTAAACAACGCGATCTTTTCCTTGCTGGTCAGGTCGCTGCCTTTTTTCTCGACCGCCTGGTCATAGGCCGTCATAAAAAACATCGCCAGCACTATCGGCGCCGGCCCGTTGATGGTCATTGATACCGACGTCATCGGATCCGACAAATCAAAGCCGGCATACAGCTTCTTCATATCATCAAGAGTACAGATACTAACCCCGCTCTCCCCGATCTTGCCATAGACATCCGGATTGGTGGACGGATTCTCGCCGTAAAGAGTAATTGGATCGAATGCCGTGGAAAGCCGTTTTGACGGATCGTTGCGACTCAAGTAGTGAAATCGCTTGTTCGTCTTTTCCGGCGATCCTTCCCCCGCGAATTGCCGCTTTGGGTCTTCCTGTGTCCGCTGGAAAGGAAAAACACTGGCCGTGAAGGGAAAATAGCCCGGCAGGTTCTCCTTGTAGCAGAACCGCAGCAGTTCCCCCCATGATGTATAACTCGGCAGCGCCACGCGCGGGATGTGACTGCCGCTTAGTGATTGCACTGACGTCTTGACCTTAATATCCTTATCCCGCACCTGATACACTATCTCCGGCTGATTGTATTGCTGCTTGATGGCGGGCCAATCCTCCAGAAATGTTATGCTCGCCGGGTCCAGTTTCGCTTGGTGCTCATTCAATAATTTCTCCAGCACCGCGGCCGCCCCTGCTTGGTCGCCGTTTTCTTTCACCGTTTCCAGCGACTTTTTCAGGGCGTAGCATTTGTCCGCTGTTTCAATCTCTTTTGCTGCTTTCCGGTGATAGTTTTCCACTATATAGGCGATATCTTCCAGATAGTGGCTGCTCAGGCCCCGCAATTGGGTAAAATCTTTATGCCCTTGGGTCGTTAACAAATTCAGGACATCTTGATCAATTTGATAATCTTGCTTCTTATGGTTAAAAGCAGCCAAAATATCTTTAAAGAGTTGATTGATGCCGGGATTGTTGAATTGGTTGGCCTCGGTAGCGTAGATGGGCAATTCTAGATCGAGGATAGAGCCGATTTCGGCAAGAGAAACCGGGATATTGTGGTTTTTGATATGCCGCAGGGTGACTTCTCTTACGGCATCTTCGGAGCCTGGTTTACAGCACTTGTTGACGACAATAAAATCGGCCCGGTCCAGCATATCGATCTTATCCAGTTGAGATGGCGCCCCATACTCCGCTGTCATCACGTAGATCGACTTGTCGCTGATTTCCGTGATGCTGTGATCGCGCTGTCCGATGCCGCTGGTCTCTACTATAATCACGTCAAATCCCGCTCCTTTTAGCACCCTGATAGCCCCGGTGCAGGCTTCGCTGATCTCGGTGGCGCTTTGACGCGTGGCGAAGCTGCGCATATATACTCTATCGTTGTAGATGGAATTCATGCGGATACGATCCCCCAAAAGGGCCCCGCCGGTAGTGCTTTTTGAGGGATCCGCCGCCAGAATACCGATGGTAATATTACTGCTCACCTTCAGAAGACGATTGACCAATTCGTCGGTGATCGAGCTTTTGCCGCTGCCGCCGGTGCCGGTTATCCCCAGCACTACGGATCGTCCCTTATCCTGTTTCGCCAGTTTATCACTCATTTTCTGAGCTTCGACGTCGCCTGGGGAATAATTCTCTAGAACAGAGATCAGCCGTCCTATCATTCGTTTATCGCCGGTGTTTAAATCAGCAATATCTGACTCCTGATATTTTCCCTCTAATTCGAGTCTTTTAATATTCTTTTCGATTCGTTCGATGATATCGTCGGTGATGCCGTCGATGCCCATCAGCTTGCCGTCTTCGGCATGATACAGACGCGCCACCCCGTACTCTTGGAGGGCCTTAATCTCGGAGGGCAGGATGACGCCGCCTCCGCCGCCGAAGACTAAAATGTGTTCGGACTGATACTCTTTGAGCAAATCAATGACGTATCGAAAGTACTCATTATGACCGCCTTGGTAAGAACTGACCAGGATTGCGTCAACGTTCTCCTCAATAGCTGAGGCTACCACCTCATCAACCGGGCGATTATGCCCTAAGTGAATTACCTCCAGGCCTCTTTTCTGCAGTACGCGTCGGAAGATATTGACGGATACATCGTGGCCGTCAAAAAGAGCCGTCGCGGTAACAACCCTTATTTTTCTATGGTTTTCTTTCATGCTTTTTTAATCATAATCTCCTGTCTTTTGACACAATGAATGTAATTTTTGTCGTTTCTTTACGATCGCCGTTTTCAATCGTCATTGTTTTAATATGTTAGAGGCAATAACTTCGCGCTGGATTTCACTGGTTCCTTCATAAATCTGGGTGATTTTTGAGTCCCGAAAATATCTCTCCGGATCAAACTCTTTGGTGTAGCCGTAACCGCCGTGAATCTGAACGGCCTTGGAAGCGCAAAATTCGGCGACTTCCGAGGCTTTAAGTTTTGCCATCGCCGCCTCCTTCGAATAACGAAGTTTTTGATCTTTCATCAAAGCCGCTCGATAGGTCAGCAGCCAGGCTGCTTGGTATTCTGTCTCCATTTCCGCCAAATACCATTTAATGCCCTGAAACTCGGCGATGGGCCGGCCGAACTGCACCCGTTCTTTGGCATAGGCGATGGAATCTTCAATAGAACCCTTGGCAATGCCCAAAGCCTGGGCGGCGATGCCTATACGGCCCCCGTCGAGGGTAATCATCGCAACTTTAAAGCCTTTGTTTAACTCGCCCAGTTGGTTTTCTTTCGGAATAGCGCAATCTTCCAGAACAACTTCTGCCGTGGAGCTGGCTTTGATGCCCAATTTTTCTTCCAGTTTGCCGATGCAATAACCGGGGGTGTCTTTTTCAACGATGAAGGCGGTTATCCCCCTGGATCTAGCCGCCGGTTCAGTAGCGGCGAAAACGATGGCGATGTCGGCCTGGGCGGCATTGGTGATGAACAATTTAGTCCCGTTAAGCACCCATTTATCGCCTTCGAGCTTGGCGCTGGTTTTGACGGCGGCGGCGTCGGAGCCGGCCTGGGATTCGGTGAGGCAGTGACAGCCGATCTTACGCCCCGAACAGAGATCAGGCATATATTTCTTCTTTTGCTCTTCAGTCCCAAATAAGTAAATCGGCTCCACACAGAGGGAGGTGTGGGCTGATACGATTACTCCCGTGGCGGCACAATAACGTGAAATGGCCTCAATAGCGATCACATAAGATATATTATCCATCCCCGAACCGCCATATTCTTCCGGATACGGTATGCCCATCAAGCCCAAGTCGGAAAGCTCCTTGATGAGTTTTGTGGGGAATTCTTCTGTCTTGTCGTTTTCTCTCGCGATGGGTTTGATCTTATCCAGGGCGAATTTTTCCACCATTTCTTTAAGCATTTTCTGTTCATCAGTCAACAAATAATCCATCGTATCCTCCAAATATGAATGAATAATGGCGAATGAATGGAATAGAGATGTTTGTTGGTTATCCTGCGGACTTTACACCTTTTCATTCCGTTAAGCTCCTGTTAAATTATTCATAGTCGGGTATATTAATCAGGTTAATATAAACCACATTTAAGAGTAATCCTTACATCATTTTATTCAATTTTCTTAATCTTTCAAGAACTTTAAAATGATTTTAACCGTTCTAATTCGTGCATGCCTTTTATATTATCTTTATCCGGACATGTTCTGTAATTCTTTTTTTAGCAGTTACTTATGGTGGCCAACGCCCTCCGAAAGCGAAAGCCCTTTTTAAAGATAGTAGCTGCAAGCGTAATGGTTCAGCGGGGCTTGGAAGAAAACTTCTAAACATTAAGTAAGCTGGCGCAAAGAGCCGTTGCGGGGATTAAAGCAAGGCAAATAACATAAAAAATTTTAATCTAATATAGGGCGCGATTTTATCATCTGGTGCAGGGCCCAATTGGCCAGGGGTAACAGAAAGACGAAGAAAAATCCCCAGCATAAGGTGCCATAGCCCTTGTCGATCAGGTCTATCAGCCCAAACCGGGAGGCGGCCATGGCTATTAATAAAAAGACAATGGCTACCAAAGGCCTCATCCATCTGGGCAGCTGCTTTTTACGAAATTGCAGGGCGGCATTGATTCTTTCGTTGACGGCATGAATCATGGCGGTGCCGGTTTCAACCAGAGTGCCGTAAAGCACGATTTGAAATATTATTAACAAAGCCTTAATACCTGTTTTTTCAAATACAAAAACCGAAGGAACCTCTAAAGGTAAAACTTCCTGATAGGAGCCGACCATCACTACATAAAACAGCAAACCCGGAACTATACCAATGACGCCAGCGATTAATCCTGCGGAAATCGCCTCTTTTCTGGTCTCGATATGGGTTAAACAGAACAGCAGCGCCGCCACCGCCGATAAATTATAAAAGGCGTACTTAAAACCGGAAGCGGCCCAACCAGGCTTAATTTCGATTTGAGCAAAATTACCGCGGATTGCCGACCCCAACTTAATAAAGGTTATAACAAAAAAAACGGCGTAGATGGCATAGAGGACAAAAGACCAAAGCGACAGAAATTTTTCTATCAGGCCACTACCTACAAAAGTCAGGAATCCCACCGCGGCCAGCATGATGGCAACCCCTACCATATAATGCAAGCCAAAATTATCATGCAGCAATTCTCCCGAGGCAGCGCCCAGAACGGCCAGAACAATAAGGAGAAAAATAATATAAATCTCTTCAAAAATTATCCACCCCGGGGTCGGACCCAGCAATTGCTTAAAAAAAGTACGATAATCGTAAGCGCGGAATCGACGGGAAAATTCAAAGGTCAGAGCTAAAAAGACCGACCACATTACCGTGGTGATTAAGATCATTCCCAGCAATCCCCCTACCGGACCATATTCCAAAAAATACTCTACCAATTCCCGGCCGGTGCCGTAGCCGCCCCCGATAATCACCGATTGAAATACCAATCCGGGTAAAAGATACTTTTTAAAAAAGCCTTTGCACAAAAAATTCATTACTCATCCTAAACGTGTTTTTTTCTTAAAGTTAAAGATAATTTTTAATACGGCTAATTGCCCGGCGGCACGCTTTAGCAAGAAATTGAATCTCTGTCTCTGTGTGAGCGGTTGTGTTGCATCCCAAGCCATGAACGGTATATACATTTTCCAGGAGCAGAGCTAACTGCATTACTTTTTCGCCCAGAGTGATGTCGCAAACTGCCGGGTTGCGCACCTCTTCCGGAGTAATCAGTTGACGGTCTTGTTCGTAAGGAAAGAGCAACATGTGAAGGGAGTTGCCCGGCAACATCTCGTTACGATCACCGGCGAAACGGATAAAAATGCCTTCTTCCGTGAAGGTATGAGTAACAGTTCGGCGCGTTTTTTTACCTATTTCAGCTAGCTTGGGATAAATTTCGGCTTCGTTTTTTACCATATGGGCCATACATGTTTTGGCCGCCAGCATGGACGCCGGGTGGCCGGAATGGGTGCCGCCGGAAAATTTAACCTCGTTCCCTCCCCCAGCACCAACTAAACTTAAAATGTCAAAGCGGCCTGCCACCGCAGATACCCCCATACCGCCTCCTATGGCCTTGCCTAAACACAGTAAGTCAGGATGGACGCCGTATAACGCACCAGCATCGCCAGCTCGATAACGAAAAGCCGATACCACCTCATCCAGAATGAGCAAAACGCCATATTTTTGGGTCAACTCCTGAGCTGTTTGCATATAATCTCGCGTCGCCGGCATTAAGCCTGCAGCTCCGATGACCGGCTCCAGGATAAAACAAGCCAATTTATTGCCGTATTCACGGAAGTGATCGCATAGCATATCAGGGTTGTTAAAACCGGTCACAATAATTTCATCAGTAATGGCTGATGGAATACCAGCGCTGTCCACCCCTTCAAAACCATCATGAAAGCCGACTCCCTTCAATCCCCAGGGATGAGCGCCATGCCATCCCCCGCCGACTTTAAGCACCAAATCGCGCCCCGTAAAAGCACGTGCCAGCATAATAGCGTACATGGTTGCCAAAGCCCCGCTGGTGGTAAACCGGACATGTTCTGCGCCTGTCTGTTCACAGATTATTTGGGCCGCTTCTATTTGTAATCGATCCGTAAAGCCCGTTTGCAAACCATACCCATTTTTCAAAACTTCGGCCAGAACCGACGTCACCGCCTTCGGATTGTGTCCTAAAATATTTCCATAGTGTCCCTGCCAAAAATCGAGTATCTGGTGACCATCTTCATCATCCAGCCATGCCCCCTGGGCCCCTACAATACGGGGTGCAAAAGGCTGCAACAAGCGCAGGCTGTGACTGCCGCCATCGACGAGATATTTCAAGGCTCGCTCATGCAATTTCGCCGACTTTGGAGAATGCTTAGCATAGGCCTGGGCAAGCTCAGCCATGAGCTGCGTATAATCTCTTTTTTTCATAGTTTTTTCCGATGAGAAGCTATATAACCAGCAGGACAAAAGCTATCCCAATAACATAAAGATTGCCTCTAGGGTTTTTTCAGTGTTTATACTTAAACGAATTTCCTTTTATCTATGGCGAGCTGTTCATTTGGGTTATTATAATATATTGCTGACGCAGGCCTGTCAAGATCACTATAAGCGCATATGACAACAAGATTTAAGTCTTGACATCCGCGGATTTTCGGCTTAAATTAGCGTCTGAACCGTATGGCAAATATGGGTTTATCTTTTTGTGAAAGGCGTCTGTGATGAAGAGAATCATTAAGTATTTTATGAATGGGCTGCTTTTTTTGATCCCGGTGCTACTGACCGTGTATGTGATATACTGGGTGTTCAGCGCGATAGACCGGGGGGTGCTGGAATTGGTTGCCCGCGGGGAAGAAGGCCAACCCCCCGAATGGTGGCGGACGGGCTTGGGAGTTGTGCTATCTTTAGCAGTGATTTTAGCGGTGGGCTTTTTGAGCACCTTATTTATAACTCGGCCGATATTGCAGCTGGTAGAGAAGCTATTCGGTCGGTTGCCGTTAATAAAGCTGATGTATTCTTCGATCAAGGATCTTATTGGGGCTTTTGTGGGCGAAAAGAAAAAATTCGATCAACCAGTGCTGGTGAACTTGTTACCTGCCGGGAACGCCAAGGCCTTGGGTTTTATTACCCGCAAATCAATGGATTTTCTGGGTTTGAAGGATGAAGTGGCGGTTTATTTTCCCCAGAGTTATAATTTTGCCGGCAACGTGGTAATTATACCACAGGCCCAGGTAACTCCGGTGCAGGCGGACAGCTCCGACGTGATGGCGTTCATTGTATCCGGGGGCGTCAGCGGCGCCGGCAGTTCATAAAAATATCAAGCCTGAATCTCGAGAAATCATCTATTATGTTTACCGGAATAATTGAAGCCGTACAGCCGATTAAATCCAATATCTCTGTTAAGCAGGGGCGGCGTATAAGCATACCGCTGGGCAAATTAAGTGAAGACGCCCGGGTGGGCGACAGTATTTGCGTAAACGGAGTATGCCTGACAATAAGTGAACTGTCGGGTGAGTTAGGAGTTTTTGACGTGATGGCGGAGACGGCGCGCGTGAGCACCTTAGAACAGTTAAAGCCCCCGGAACCGGTTAATCTGGAACGGGCCCTGCCGTCAACCGGGCGATTCGGCGGCCATATCGTGCAGGGACACGTGGACGGCATAGGCCGAATCAAACAGGTAAAGAGGGGCGGGGGGCAATATTTGCTCTACATCGAGGCAGAAAATGAAATGATAGAAATGATGATCGCCAAAGGCTCCGTGGCGGTGGACGGCGTGAGCTTGACGATAGTAGAAGTGAAAGACCATTCGTTTAGCGTCAGCCTGATTCCAACAACACTGGAGCTGACGAATCTGGGAAGGCGAAAAACGGGCGACAGGGTTAATCTGGAAGCGGACCTCATCAGCAAGTGGATCAAACAACGCCTGGATCAAATACTGCCTCGGCCGAACAAGGATGGGAAAATAACCATGGAAAAGCTGCGGCAGCAAGGTTTTATTTAAATGGGACCAAGTATAAAAACTAGCCTAAAAACGGGAAATTTGATATAATATGAATGGCTATGATGCAAAAAACAGAAATTTTAATTATCGGGGCGGGGGTGATCGGAATTTGCGCCGCTTATTATCTGACTGAAAAGGGCTATAAAGTTACTGTAGTGGATAAAGGCGAGGTGTGCTCAGGTTGTTCCTATGGCAATGTCGGCGTGGCGGTGCCCAGCATTTGTGGGACTTTGGCAAGCCCGGGTATTATATCAAAAAGTCTTAAATGGCTGTTGGACCCCGAAAGCCCGTTTTATATCAAGCCTCGCTTTAACCGAGATTTGATCGGTTGGTTGTGGGAATTCCAGCGGGCATGTAACGAACCGCAGATGCGCCGTGGTCTCTCGATTCTTCATGAATTCAATACCGCCAGTGTTGAGTTATTCAAGGACCTGGCCGCCCAGGAGAAGATGGATTTCGGCTTCGTGCAAAAAGGACTGCTGGTGGTATTTAAGAGCCTACCGGGTTTTAAGGAAGGCGTCCAGGAGGCTGAACTTCGGCAGAAGATCGGCATTGAGGCTGAAATTATTCGAGGATCAGAACTGCGGAGTTTTGCCCCTCACCTTAGAAGTGGATTGGCAGGAGGGATATATTATCGCCGGGACGCTCATCTTGATCCTTATAAATTTGTTCGCCGACTGGCGGAAAAAACACGGAAAAAAGGAGCCCAAATACTTACCTCAACGGAAGTAATCGGCTTTGAGATTTTCGGCAAGGCCATAAAAACAGTCGAGACAACCCGAGGTGATTTTACGGCCGATGAGGTTGTACTGGCCGCAGGTGCCTGGTCGTCCGAAATGAGCCGGTATTTGGGTCTTAAACTGCCGATTCAGGCGGCCAAAGGCTATAGTATAACGTATAGACTCCCGGAGAACTACCTGGAAATGCCCGTTTCTCTCTCGGAAACAAAGGTGTTCATCACCCCCCTAGCCGATACTCTGCGTTTGGGCGGCACTCTTGAACTGGCGGGAATGGATCTTTCAATCAACAAGCGCCGGGTGAACGCCATTCTCAAGACGGTACCGGAATATATCGATATCAATATTGAAAACCTGAAATTGATCGAGATCTGGCGGGGGCTGCGCCCCTGTACTCCGGATGGTTTGCCGTTTTTGGGGCGCTGCCGGGCTATAAATAATTTTATTGTTGCTGCCGGACATGCCATGGAGGGAATATCCCTCGGACCTGTTACGGGCCAACTGGTCGCGCAGGTAATAGGAAATGAAAAACCTTCCGTTGATTTAAGCCTTATGAGCATTGAACGGTTTAATTGAAATATAAAATTCGATAAATATGGCATTAGTTGATTTGAACAAACCAGTGATCGGCATAACGATGGGAGATCCCGCGGGGATCGGCCCGGAGATCGTCGTCAAAGCTTTAGCGGAACCGGAGGTCAGAAGGCGGGCCCGGTTTAAGGTTTATGGTCTCAATGAGCTGCTGGCCTATGCCGCCGATATGGCGGAATTAGATGTCTTCTGGTGGAGGGATCAACACGAACGGGTAACGCGTGACTATCCGCAGAGCGTGGTTATCGCCGACTACGACGAAGTTGACTGGCTGGGCGCCAATTTGAAGAAACGTCCTACTAAGCTGGGGGGGCAAGTATCAATGCAGTTGGTAATGGATGCTGTCGATGATGCTTTAGCGGGCCAGATCGATGCCCTGGTGACGGCGCCGATCAGCAAAGAGTCATGGCGGTTGGCAGGCTTTAAATACCCGGGGCACACCGAGCTGCTGACGGCAAGGTGTCGGGCGAAATGCTCTGCTATGATGTTTGTGGGAGGACCTTTCCGCGTCGTATTGGCGACCGTCCATGAAAGCTTATTTGATATCAGACATCAATTTACCATCGGGCGTATTTTTAATCCGATCGATTTAGCTCATGAGGCCCTTATAAAATGGTTCGGGATTGCCAATCCGAAAATAGCGGTGGCGGCATTGAATCCCCACGCCGGCGAAGAAGGACAATTTGGCGATGAGGAGCGTCGTATTATTGGACCGGCGATACTCATGGCCCAAGAGGCAGGGATCCAAGTGGAAGGACCCCTTCCTGCTGATACCCTGTTTTACCAAGCTCTGGACGGGCGCTGGGACGCCGTGGTGGCGATGTATCACGATCAGGGGCTGATCCCCGTAAAGATACTGGCGTTTGATAAGGCAGTGAACGTGACGCTGGGTCTGCCGATTATCCGCACCAGTCCGGACCACGGGACCGCCTTCGATATTGTGGGGAGTAATGCGGCTCGCCCGGATAGCATAAAAGCGGCCATCCATCTAGCTTGCGATTTAGTACAGAAAAATTTGAAACATAAAATTAAAAATTACAAATGAATATTAAAAAAGGGTATGAAACATAGCTATCTTTTTTTATTATGCTTGACGGATAAGTGCCCCATACAAAACGACAATTACAGGCCCTCTTGCATCGCGCCAATCTTTCACCCCGCCGACGGTGGGGACAAAATTTTTTAATCGACCTTAACCTGATGCGTATGATGATAGACACGGCCGGGTTGACGGGAAATGAAACGGTGCTGGAAGTAGGCTGCGGCACGGGATCGATGACAGACCTTTTAGCTGAAAAGTCCGGGCGCGTGATAGCTGTTGAAATCGATCGGCACCTCATGCAAATCGCCCGAGAACAATTACAGCGGCACAAAAACGTTCAACTGCTCAGCGCAGACGTCCTGAGCAATAAAAGCACCCTCGATCAGGAGGTACGCGACGCTATAATAAAGTCCCGAAAACGATTTGAAGGATCTTATTACTTAATATCCAATCTGCCCTATCAGGTAGCGGCGCCTGTGATAATTAATCTGCTGATGGAGAAGTTACTGCGACCGGATGCTATGTGGGTGACGGTGCAGGCGGAGGTGGCGGCGCGCATGACGGCTCGTCCGGCCACCAAAGCCTACGGCCCTTTAAGTATTCTACTCCAAGCAACCGGACAAGTAAGCCTGTTACGGGCGATTAAGCCGCAGGCTTTCTGGCCGCAACCTGAAGTTAATTCAGCTATGGTTAGTTGGAAACAAGAGGTTAACAAGTGCAAAAATATTCGTGATATGAAACAACTTAAGAAAATGATAGATCTTTTACTGGGTCATCGACGGAAAAAGATCAGAAATTGCCTGGCTAAAGTAGCGGTAGCAGATGATGCCGTTTTGATATTGGAAAAACTTGGCATTAATGCCGATGCTAGAGGTGAAACATTGACGCCGGAGCTATTTGTGGAACTGGCCCACTCCCTGCTGCATAGATGAAAATACTTCATGCCCGAGCTATGCTTAGGCACACCTTTCAAGGATAAAGTAATTCCCTGCTATAAAACGGAAAAACAACAAACCATTATGCTACTTCAAAATTAAAGTAGCTTCTAATATCACCACCGGTTCAACCGGAACGTCTTTATATGGGCCAACGGAGGTGGTATTAACGGCAGCAATTTTATCCACTACCTTCATTCCTTCAACAACTTTGCCAAAAACAGAATGACCGGGATTATCCGGACCGGTATAGTCGAGATTTTGATTGTCCGCCACGTTGATGAAAAACTGCGAAGTGGCGCTATTTGGATTATTTTCAAATCGGGCCATAGCAATGGTGCCGCGGTCATTCGAGAGGCCGTTAGAGGCTTCGTTAATAATGGGCGGATTCGTCCTTTTTTCCTGCATATCGACGGTTAAACCGCCGCCTTGAATCATAAAACCGGCAATGACCCGATGAAAGATAACGCCGTCGTAAAAACCCTCGGTAACATAACGCAGGAAATTTTCGACGGTAACAGGCGCCGCCTGAGGATTCAATTCGATAACCATATCACCCAAGTTGGTTTGCAGCTTCACGCGCGGATTTATCGCCTGAGCCGTTTCTTCTTGAGCGCGCTCAGCCGTTTTCTGTTTGACTTGCTCGACCGTTTCTTGTTTCACCGGAGGGGGCTCATCCGGAATTTCCTGCGCTTCGGATCTGTTCATAGTCGGTTCCTCGACTTTTTCTTCTCCATTACATCCGTAAATAACTGTGATTACCAGTACTATAAGTACATATGATATTATTGAGATAACTCTTTGGTATAAAGCCATGTCAATTCTCCTTAAACTCATAATGAATCAATAATTTACTGTCTTTCTTGGATTAAGACGGCTTTGTTTATAACCACCGGTTCAACGGGCAGAGATTTGAAGTAAGAGTCATGATCGGTTACCGGCGATTCGGCAATTTTATCCACAACATCCATTCCTTCAACCACGACCCCAAAGACTGTATAACCATAACCATCGGCACTGTTCGGAGAACCGTGATCGAGATAAGGGCTGTTCACACGGTTGATATAGAACAATGAGGTGGCACTATCAGGTTCATTGGGGGAACGGCCCATAGCGATTGTGCCGCGAACATTTTTCAAGCCATTGTCAGATTCGTTAATGATAGGTTCGTGAGGTAATCTAGCTTCCAGATCCGCGGTGAAGCCGCCGGCCTGGATCATAAAATCGACAATAACCCGGTGAAAGATGATCCCGTCATAAAAGCCTTCGTTGACATATCGTAAAAAATTTCTCACCGTAACCGGAGCGGCCTCGGGATTTAACTCGACCACAATATCACCCAGGGTGGTTACAAGTTTAACGCGAGGATTTTGAGCCTCAGGAATGTTTTCCGGAGGGGCAGGCTGTTGGGGCTGTTCCACAGGACCGGTCTGATCGTTGGAATTGTCGTTTTCGGAACACCCCCAGCTGGAAATCAATGCCGCCAATATAAACAACAAAATTAATATCAACACCTTTATTTGAAGCAATTTCATAACCAACCTCCAATTATTTGAACTAATTGAACTAATATATTTATAGCCTATTCCGGCAAAAAAATCAATAGATATTTATACTGGTTATTTTTTTGTCAATTTAAGTTGTTTGAGGTACCATTCGGCAGTCAATTTGGTACCTCGATCATAGGAAACTTGTGATTTCCAGCCGAGCTGTTGGCGGGCCTTGTCGGCGGGGAAAAAAACAGTGCGACCCATGAGCCATACGCTGTAACGGGTGATGAAAGGGGGATTTTTCAAACGTAAAAGCCGTCCGATAATCTCACAACCGAAGGCGAACGAATATGCCAGCCGATAGGGCACTTTACGGTGCGGGGGCGGACAGCCAAAAGCGTTTGCCAATTTGGCAAGGTATTCTTTTTGAGTGATGATGCCGTCGTTGCTGCAGTTATATGCTTGTCCGACAGCAATATCTTTCTGGGCCGCCAACAGGCAGGCGTCTGCGACATTAGCGGCGTAAACGGTATTGATACGGTTATCGCCGGAACCAAGGATTTTGATTTTCCCGGTGGTGATCATACGGTGCAGGCGGGCGATGCTGAGACGGTCGCGGGGGCCGTAGAGCCAGGAGGGGCGTATAACTGTCAGGGGAAAACCTTCCTCTTCATACATTTTCCAAAGGGCCTTTTCGGCGACTACCTTGGCGATGGTATAATAGCTCCAGCGATGAACTTTAACTCCCAGGGGCGCAGTCTCGTCGATGATAAGGTCTTTACCATTGGGATGGCCATATGTACTTATGCTGGAGATGTGCACAAATCGGCGGACGGACGATTCCTGGGCGGCGCGGGCAAGATTGTCGGTGGCGTCGATAGTATGTTGCTGGAATTTTGACCATGGGCCCCAATCACCTACTTGGGCCGCCGCATGGTAAACCACCTCCACGTCTTTACATACAGCCTGACAGGCGGCGGGATCAGTCAGATCGCCAACATACTTTTCCACTCCGAGCGATTCAAGAAATGTTGTATCAGAAGCAGGCCGAACCATAACTCGAACCTTTTGCCCTATCTGGGTAAGCTTTTCAGCGATATGGCTACCTAATAATCCCGTAGCGCCTGTAACCAGATTCATATTGCATATTCCTCGATAAACCATATTAAGTCAAAAACGACCCTATAGTAGAATCGCAGAAGGTGTTAATTGCAAGAAAATTTACACACTTATTAATGATCATCGTCTCAGCATTAGGTTAAAAGTGCAAAAAGTATTCAAGTCATGTGGGCACACCAGTCGTCAGGGACAGGAGGGAAAAAGCAGGTAGGATTTTGGCGATACCGATTGGAAATTTTATATATAGTTTTTCGATTTTATCGCGATTGATTTGACAACTTATTGATTGACACCGTACTAACAAACAGGGTATAATGAATCAGTCATTATCGTCCAGGTGATATGCGTATCAGCCGATAAGGAGTACAAATCATGTTGAAATTGAAAAAAATCCTTTATCCAACTGATTTTTCAGAGCACTCACTCGGCGCTTTGGAGTATGTTCGGAGTCTGGCCCAACTGTTTGAGGCCCAAGTGCACTGTTTACACGTTGTGGACGAGGCGTATCAATACTGGCTGGGAGCGGGCGAGACGGCGGTTCCGGTAGTGATGCCAACGGATGATCTTAAAAGCTCTGCCCAAAAACAACTGGAGGAATTTGTCAAGAAACATTTTGGGCAGGATCAGCCTGACTTGGTTACCTCGGTGGTGGCGGGACGCCCTTTTGTGGAAATAATTCAATACGCCCGGGAACAACTGATCGATCTGATTGTTATTTCTACGCATGGCCGTGGAGCCCTGGCTTCCATGCTGCTCGGCAGCGTTACCGAAAAAGTGGTGCGTAAGGCACCTTGTGCGGTCTTGACAGTGCGAAATCCAGATCATAAGTTCAAAATACCTTAACTTTTAGTAATAATAATCAGGGGAGTTGTTCGATAAATATCGGTGATTAAAATATTTGTCTTATTTGACTTGACGGTTGATTTTGGAGTCGCTAAGGTATTTTGAGAGGATATGAATATTGAGATCGCGGGGTGGAGCAGTCTGGTAGCTCGCCGGGCTCATAACCCGGAGGTCGATGGTTCGAATCCATCCCCCGCTAGTTGCGAATAAGTATTGCAGGGACAGGCAGTTACAACGGTTCCTGCTACTTTTTTGCGCGGGTCATTTGGCGGCAAATGTAGCCAAATTGTAGCCGTCAAAAGCGCCCCATAGCAGGAATCGACTATTTCTTTTGGCCTTAAGGCCAGAAAGGAGTCGATTCCATGGCCAGTATCTATCAACGGGGAAAGGTTTGGTGGTTGAAGTTTCACCTCAATGATATCCGCATCCAGCAATCCCTCCACACCAACAACAAACGGGTCGCCCTCGATAGAAAGAGGCAGATCGAATACCAACTTGCCACCCGCGGGCTGGTCCTGCCCTCCGAGACCCCCTTGGCGGAATTCTTGGAGGATTTCTGTCAGCATCTAAAGACGATCCGGACCCCTAAGTCCTACAAGAATGATATATCTAATTTGCGGATTTTTTTCGGCCCGGTGTGTCCCTCCCTCCAGCCGGGCAACACGTG
>LJUC01000270.1 GCA_001303695.1 Phycisphaerae bacterium SM23_30 | reverse complement strand
CAATGCCGCACCCGCCGCAAAAGGTAAAGAGCGGCTAACGCTATCAGGCAACCGCCCATATCGCTGAGCCAATCGTAAAAATCACCGTGACGACCAACCAGTTTTTGCGTAAGTTCGTCCGCCGCCCCATAAAGGGCCATTAAAAAAATGACTCCGTAAATCTTGAAGCGCCGAAGATTGGGGCCTTCCTTCCCGTACCGCGCCAGCCAGTACAGCAGCGTCAAAATCAGATAGGCCATTATGTGCAGCGTCACGTCATGTCCGTAAATTCGCAACTGGGGTGGGTGAGGAATATGGGTGGATACAAATTGCAGGGGCCAGTAGATAGCCAGTATAATCCACGGCAACAAATGCTTCAAACGCCTCATAAATAGCTTATCGGGTGTTCAAAGCGATAACTTTCACCCCCCGCCAACTGATTTACGGCTTGTTCCCCCAAAATCCACTCGGATGCTCCCCTTTTGGGCCCCCCGGCTTCATGCCGGAGTTTTCCAATCCCGGCATATTTCTCTGGTTAAAATGATTAAGATATAATTCCGAGCTAAAAAATTTTCTCTTGCCGGCGCGAGTGTTTTATATCATATCCTTCGCGCCTTTGCGTGAGACTTATACGATTTCGCGGCCTATCGCCATAATGCGGCCTGTTTTACGTCTCCACCGAGTCATCCGTAACATCTTTCGGAGGCGCCGCCGGGCCTGACTGATCCATCGGACTATCCTCACCGGCCGCCGCCGGCGCTGCAATATGTTCCACCGCGGCGATGTCCCAGCCGCCTGTCGAATCTTCCATCGCCTCTACTTCTTCCGCCAGGGCCTGATAGTCTTCCGACCCGTGGCATTTGGGGGCATATTCCAGTATCGTCTTGCCGTAGCTGGGTGATTCGGCCAGCTTAATGTTGCCCCGTATCCGCGTCTCGAATATCTTGATATTTCGCCAGGGGCAATCCACCGGCTGTTCCTGAGCAAAAAAATCTTCAATATCACCGATTATCTCCCCGGAAAGCGTGGTGCGGGAATCGTATAAGCAAATCAAAAGTCCCGTTACCTGTAAATCGTGATTGATTCGCTTCTGCACCAGCATCAGAGATTCCAACAACTGGCTTAATCCTTGCAGCGACAAAAAGTGCGGCTGTAAGGGGATAAAAACCTCCCGGGCCCCGCTCAGGGCGTTAAGGGTTAACAGACCCAAAGAAGGCGGACTATCAATAAATATATAATCATAAGGGTGCGGATAAACCGCAACTGCGTCCCGAAGGATAGTTTCACGGCCCAAAACCGCCACTAACTCCTGTTCTGCCGCCGCCAGGTCTAACTGGGCCGGCAGCAATTGAATATTGTTCCTCACCCCCAAAAGGGCTTGGCTTAGCGGGATTGACTGGGTCAATACATGATAACTCGAATAAGCTACTCCGGTCGAATCCACCCCTAAATAGGTCGTCAAATGGGCCTGGGGATCCAAATCGAGTAAAATTACCCTTTTTTGCCTGGCGGCTAAGGCCGCCGCCAGATTTACCACCGTGGTCGTCTTACCCACGCCCCCTTTTTGATTGGTTACCGCGATAATCCTCATAGAATTCCCGTAAATTCTTAAACCATCGCCTTAAACCGCAGATATATCACATAATAACTCTTCCACCTGCGACGTCTTTTACCATAGCAAAAATTATAACGCAAGATCACCCCCTTAGTAAAGAGTTTGTAAGTGCTTGTTAATAAAAAACTAAGAACCTTTAAATTAACCCTTGCCCCTCCCCCGACCGCTGGCGATAAAAATATAATCAAAAAATCCCGTTAACTGTCTCTTATTATTTCGCGTTGTATCAAATTTCTTTGAAATCATGCGATATATATCTATTTTCCCCAAATATCCCTTAAAATAAAAAATGCGTCATATATTCCCCCGTATCTGTTGAGACGGCTTGCAAACCATTCTCTTCCGGAAAAATTGCCGAATTTCACCCTTGATAGCTCTATCCAAAATATTTTGACAAAATGAGTTGATTTCTTGTCGGTAATTACCTTCAAATAACTTAAACGGTGCCTTGGCAGGCCTAATATTGGCAAGGGAAATTATATGTCTCGTTTTGATTAAAAAATCGAAATGACATTGGCGTTTTTATAGGCTGATGGGCTCGTAAAAACACCTCGGCAAGTTTGCTGTCAATTTAGCGGCTGAACTAATAAAAAACATGCAAATTAATATAACCTCTTAAAAAACAACATGTTAAGTTTCGTCGCCTCCGGCCTCATCGTCAAAATTACTGCCTTTAGAAAAGGGAATTTATATATAAAATGGAAGATCCTGCCGTGGCGTTAGGATCTTCCATCTTTACAAGCGCTTGTCGCTTGTAGCGTTCCGTGGCGACTTTTTGTTACTGCCGAACCGGCGGTTCGACATGGTTCGTTGCCAAAAGTTTTAATGTGTCTCGTCTTGGGTGTTAACGAACCAACCGCAGCCCACGCTGCGGCATTCTTCTCAACTACTTCTTTTTTTTCTTGGCTTTTTTCTTGGCTTTTTTGGTGGCTTTCTTCTTGGTGGCTTTCTTCTTGGCCGCTTTCTTTTTCTTCTTTGCCATACGCTATCACCTCCTTTCTATCAGGAATATTACAAGCGCTTATGACATGTGTCAAAAAAAATTTAAATTTTTACCGTCTTTTTCTATAAAATTATTAAACAAAACGTATTTTAAATCAGCTTCAAAACTTTTTTTGCCTCTATCGTCGTATAACTTCTGATGGCTTTATTATATTTTGACCTCTTTCCCTGTTGATTCAATCCCGAGAGTTATTTTTTCCTCTGGAATAGGATAATTTTGACATGTTGATGCTATAAAAATGATATTGTCTAACAGATTAACTGATAGTAATTATCAGTGAAGGGTATTTTTCCCGCCTTTTTTTAAAATAACCGCCGGTGTTGTAGCAAATCGAGCCCTTTTTGCAGGACCGAATCATCTTTGCCCAGGTAAATAGCCATGGAACGAACGTTTTTTTCTTCCCTTTGCGAATTTTCTACTATTATGTCGGGCTCAATCCCCTGATTATGAAAACTTTGATTGTCAGGCGGCAAATATGATGCCGTAGTGATACAAACTCCCGCAGGACCGTTGCGCAGAGGAAAAAGCGTTTGCACCACCGCTTTACCTCGGGTTTTTTGCCCGATGACCACTGCCCGCCGATGTTGTTTTAGGGCCGCCGCAAATATCTCCGCCGCACTGGCTGTATTTTTGTCCACCAGTATCGCCATCGGCAACTTTAACGATTCCATATCCCCTCCCGCCTGATAAAGTGTCTTTTCCTCGCCTCGTTGCACCATAACGATGTTGCCGCGCTCCAAAAACAGCCGCACCGCCTCGATCGCCGCATTCATAACCCCTCCCCCGTTGCTGCGAATATCTATCAACAGACCGACCGCGCCGGCTCTTTGCAGCCTATCAATGGCCCCACGCAATTCTAATGACGTATCATGATCAAAATTCGCTATCCGCACATATCCTATTTGCTTTTCTTCGCCCAATAGCTGGGTGTACCTGACGCTGGGAGATGACACCAGTTCGCGCTGCATACTAAACTCAAGTTCCTCGTCTCCCCGCCTCACCCTGACCTGTATCCGGGTATTTTGGCCCCCCGCAAGCCGGTGGCTCACCCCTATCGCGCTTTTACCCTTCAAATCCGTATCGCCTACTTTAATCAAGATGTCCCCCGGATGAATCCCGGCCTCCTCCGCCGGACCTTTCGCAATCACGTCAAAAACCGTCGGGTAGTCGCCTTCATATACCAATTCCACCCCTATCCCCACGTAGTATCCTTTAAGTTGATCGGTTAACAGCTTATACTGATGGGGACTGAGCATATGAGAATATTCATCCAGACTATCGCAAAATGCATAAGCTAACTCGGTGGCAACCCAGGCGGCGCCTAAACCCGCTTTTTCGCTCAGTTCACTCAGAGCCTCTACCGGTTTCAGCATATCGGACCACGACTTTTGCTCCAGCCCCCCCCCATCCCCTCGTAAAGTCAGAATCTCTCTTCTCAATTCCTCCAAACCCCCTTTGTCTATGGAAAATTGACTTTGCAAAAACGCATTCTCCGTGGCCGCCTGCATGTGCAGCAAAGATTCCCGCAGACATTGTTCGGGATTGATAGTTACATAATAACTATGATCGATTAATTCTATTATTTCTGCTAAGAGGGCCTCTGCTTGATCAACTTTGGTGTCGCGCACCAGCTGGCAAATGCTCCCGTCTTGATAACGCTCTTCCACGGTTGCCTGGGCCCGACACCATCGAAGTTGTTGAGAAATCTGCCGTCGGCTCGGCCCCTCCACAGATTCCAGCGCCTGCTCAAAATAACTCGCCGCTTGACGCCAATGACAGGATGCCCGCGCCTGTTTGGCCTGCTCTAAAATAACTTTCAGCTGATCCGGCCCCTTTTTTTGACCCCAAAGCCCCGCCGGGTCCATCCGCATGCCCGCCATCAGAAAAAACAATATTATTATAAATACTTGCCGCAGGGATGAATATTGAGAAAAACTTATCTTATAATGATAAAATCCTCCCCCCCATATCGGACCATGCCGCTCGACGGTATTGCCCCCATATAACACGGTAGATAAAGCCTTTGCACGTAGGCCCCCTAGCTCGTTTTGTACGCTTCGGGTGGGGTAATATGAAATCATCGCTGTTGCGCCTTTTCTTGGATAAAAAAGTCACCTATCCGGCTTTTATATTTATAATATACCTCAACCGGCCCCTTCCCCCAACGAAGAAGGTCGATTATTGCCGCCGGCGCCCGGTTTATTGTGTTCACCTAATGCAACATGCCGGAAAAAACCGGATAATTTGTCTATAATAACAAAGGAACCTTAAACCGGTTGTTCGTATTAATACGATAAAAGTAGGGATAAAACATGACGCCCGCGAAAAAAAAGATTTCGACCGGGTTGCGCCCGCGCCCTTTTATGTTGCTTATTAGAGATGGCTGGGGCTGCAATACCGTGCCTGAATGGCATAAATATGATGCCACCCGCCTGGCATCTACCCCCGTGGATGATCGCCTTCAGCGCGATTTTCCCCACTGCTTGATCGCCACCAGCGGGGAAGACGTGGGCCTACCTGATGGCACTATGGGAAATAGTGAAGTCGGACATCAGAACATCGGTGCCGGCCGCATCGTTTTTCAGGAGTCCATGCGGCTTACCCGCGCCGTCCGGGATGGCAGCTTTTTTGAAAACGAAGTCCTGATCAAGGCCGTCGAACGCTGTAAGCAGACCCATGGCAAGCTCCACCTGATGGGTTTGGTAAGCGATGCCGGTGTCCATTCCTTATTGGAGCATCTTTATGGCCTCCTCGAATTGGCCCAAAAAAGACAACTTAATCGCGTGATCCTGCACGCTTATACCGACGGCAGAGACACCCCCCCCACCAGTGGTATAGGTTTTATCCGGCAGATCGAACAGAAAATGAAAAAAA
>LJUC01000269.1 GCA_001303695.1 Phycisphaerae bacterium SM23_30 | reverse complement strand
TGTGTCGGGAAAGGAGGCACCGACGAAGACCAAGACGTCGAACTTATCTTTCAAATTGCCGGCATCAAGGGTCGGCGGATATACCACCTCAAAAGGAAACTCAAATTGCTCCAGGATCCACCGGACCCAGCCTGAGGGCATGGAGCCGCCGTACTGGTCCCACAAGCCCACTTTCACGGGGTTGATCTTAAGTAATTCAACGGAAGGTTTATCGGAAAGGGTTTGGAAGTCTAAGCCGAGTTCGGTAATAAACTCCTGCAACAACCTGCGGGTCTCGCTGTTGCCCGGCAGGTACATGGTGCCGGCGGGAACGGAATACGTTCGTCTGCCGAAGTAATGGGTATCCTTCAACCAATAGAGTTCCATATCGGCGGCCAACAACCGGTTGACGGCGATGAAGGCGTTGTTGGCCTGGTGGCTGAGCAGGTAACCAGCCGGGTCTCTACGTTCTTCACCGCCCAGGAAATTTAGCTTACCTTCAGGCGTGCGAGCGAAACCTTCGATTTTCTCGAAGGGGCCGTCGAAACCGTCCAAAATGCGGTCGAACTCAACGGCCATCTGGTATGCCAGGGTGTATCCGGCGCTGTCGTAGGGGGCGGTGGGATTGGCGCCGGGATAGGGGATATCGTCCGGGTGATGCTGCGGTTCGAACATATCGAGGACATGAGGTCGAAAGGCCTGGGCGCATTTTACCACGAAAGAGCCCTCCGGGTACGACTTGCCGGCCACCTCAAAATCGCGGGCGGCGCGATGAACGACCACGCCGCATTTGATCAGCGTGTTCACGAACTTGGCGGCGGTGGGAAAATCAGGTTGATGGGCGGGGGTGATATAACCGCGGGCGTCGCGTCGGGCCGGGTCGTGCATGATCTTCCAGGCGTCGGCGTTGCGATCCTGATCCAGCGCTTGCTGGGCGGCATCAATCGTTTGCTGAGTGATGGTCCAATTATCGCGACTGCCGCGTTCGATCGAGTTTTTACCCATCTGATAGATGTTATAAAGCAGCGTATCACGGTATCGGGAGGCATAATCAAGCACCGCCCGATCGGCGGAGATGGAATAATCGATCGATTGACGGAAATGCCATTGCTGGGGCGCAATGGGCATGGGGAGGTCATTTTTACCGGGCAATTGCCGCTGGATTCTAAAGGGAATGCTGGTGGGCGTCGGATTTCCGATAATTTCCGTCAGGAGGCCGATCATGTTGTGGTAGTAACAGGTGGTGCGCAGGCCGCCGTTCCACCAGGTGGAGTAGCTGCTGCCGGAGCGCATGGTGGAGCCGCCCTTGCCCTCGGCAACAAAGCGACTGTGCATGGCGGCGCCGACGGCCTCGATGGAGAGGGGAATCAGGGGATCGAGATGGTGGTTAAAGGGATCGCGAAAGGGCGGGGCGAAAAGGACGGTACCGGCAGGGCCGCTCTGGTGGTGATTATAGATGATCTGGGGGAACCATTCTTTATAATGAATACGGTTGACGACCTGGCTTTCGGACATGGCGGCCATATAGAAGTCGCGATTGTTGTCGTGGCCGATGTACTTATGGTAGAGCCGCGGCAGAGATGAGGTGGAACGCTCTTTGGGATTGGGATTTCGCATATACCAGTTGGACACCAGGTCCATACCGTCGGGGTTGGTGCACATGGTGATTAAGATGACGTCGTCCAGGATGCGCAGGGTTTCGGGGTCGCTGCGGCTGACCATCTGATAGACCAGTTCCAGGAGATGCTGGGCGCCGACGACTTCGGTGGCGTGCAGGCCGCCGTCGATCCAGACGACGGCTTTACCCTCGCGGGCCAGTCGGCGGGCCTGATCGTCGGTGAGTCCTTCGGCGAGGCAGAGGCGGCGGGAGATTTCTTTATAGCGGTTGAGCTGCCGGTGATTTTCGGGAGAGGTAATGACGGCCAGATACATGTTGCGGCCTTCTTCGGTTTTGCCGACCTCCTGCAGGATCATCCGCTCCGACTGGCGGTCCAGTTTTTGCCAGTATTCGACGAGCTGGGCGTAGTTGGCCAGGAAATAGTCGTCGCCGACATTATGGCCGAGTTGTTCCTTGGGGGGGGTGATCTTTTCCTGACCGAAGACCGGGGCGAGGGAAATAATAAAACAAAACAGGATGCCAACACAAACATACCATCGAGCGCTTTTGGTTGTCATGGTTCTATTCTCCTTTTTAGTGCTACAAAATCATATAAGAAAAAAAACAGCTTTACACAGATAAACGCAGATTTAATAAATAGTTACGGAAATTTTGTCATGGGCCGGTTTTCTGGCGCCGGTAAAAGCATCAGGTTACTATATCTTTCCTGAAATACAATAAAAACGTTATTTTACCGGTTTTGAGGAAAATCGAAACAATTTTCTGGGAGGCGAAGGGATTTAATGGGACAAGATCGCCTAACTTCTTATATTAACCGGACTTTTGCAAAACTTTAGTACTAACTGGAATTGTGACATATCTTTCTCTTGGTGGCGCTATGAAAAATTGTGAAAAACCTTCTTGACTGAACGTACGTGATATGGTACGATTTATGGAGAGGTGATAAATTATGACGTCTTTAACCGCCAGCGAAGCCCGAGCCCAGCTCTATAGATTACTGGATCAGGCCGCCGACTCCCACGAACCCATCCAAATTACCGGCAGAAGAAACAATGCCGTCTTAATTTCGGAAGAGGATTGGCGGGCTATTAATGAAACTTTGTACCTGCTCTCGATCCCCGGCATGAGGGAATCCATTCGAGAGGGACTAAAAACTCCTGTCGATAAATGCGCTAAAAAATTAAACTGGTGAGCTGGAAACTCTTATATACCAAACAGGCGCAAAAAGACGCCAAGAAATTATCCGCCGCCGGCCTGCGCCCCAAGGCTGAAGATGTCCTTGCCCTCCTGGAAAAAGATCCTTTCTCATCCCCTCCTCCTTATGAAAAACTCGTCGGCGATCTTACCGGCGCCTATTCCCGCCGCATAAACATCCAACACCGTATCGTTTACCAGGTCATCAAAAAATCCAAAACCGTAAAAATCATTCGCATGTGGACCCATTACGAATAAAATATTAAACCATTTTAAAAATTTATGGGCCATCACGCTAAATCCCTAACCTAAGATTTTTCCTATACCCTTACCACCGGCAATGGAGGACGGCCTTTAGCTCATGCGGTTTTAGGTGATGATTGATTTCCCCTTTGTGATGTTATAATATATGCATGACTAATTGGTAAGCCAAAAAAGTTGCTATTATGAATTTCCGAAGTACCATGCTCCACATGTATTGCTTTATGTAGAGCTTCTAAAGCCGGGTTAGTATCGTCGATTATTACTATTCTTGATAACTTAACTAATTCCTTATGATCGAGGGTTTCTTGAATCTTAGAAGCAATAAATTTTAATGAGTCAGATTTATCCTTATTAATCCATGGAGCAGCAACGACCAAATCCCAATTGTCAGGAGCATCTTCTCGCAGAAAAAGAGCAAATAAGTATAAAGGACCTTTTTCTTTTGCTATTTCAATTTCTTTGTCTTTAAGTTTTTGTACTATTTCTTTCATAGCATTTTCAAAATTACATTAGCCGCAGAGAGCATTTGTTTCGTCTCAGATTCACTTACGTTTCCTACAGGTTGGTAACGAGCCTCTGGATTCCACTGTGCAACGGCAGACCACTCCGCAAGCAGTTTTGATTTAATATTGTCCTCAATTCCAGATAGATGAAGCAATACGTCTAAGTCGTGAGTTTTAAAGCTTTGATAACCATTAAATTCTTTTTTTGTTGAGGGAAAACCATCCTAGCCAAGCGTATTACATATACGAGACTTAAGACCGAGCTCAACAGCATAACCGCAAAGATAAACAGCACCATCATACCTACGTGCGGAAAATAGAACTTCTGCATCTTCTAATCTTGCCCTTGCGATTTCATTTATCTCTTTTTTATCAAGCATTTATCAAATTAATACGTTAGTTAATCACCCAACTATGGTTGTTCAGTTCCGCAAAATTCATTAGGGTAGTGTAAAATGCTATACAATACTCTATTCGTTATTGCCTCTCTTTATATAACTCTTTGATGAAAATATGGTTACGATTCATACCTTATCTGTTAATAATTATATTATACCGTCACCAAAATAGTTGCACCAGAAAAAAGCAAGGGAAACCATTTTCCAAATCCTTATGGATCTGAGGCTGCTATCCGATGTAGAGACGTAAGATTTTGTGTCTCTACAACATTTATCCGCACTTCAACTTTTGCGCCTTTTTTCGGCTAATAAATTTGCGCAATATTTTATTGTACTCTTTCGGTGGGGGTATTTATTTGGTTATAGCATTTATAGACGGGGTAACGTTCGTTTACTTTCAGGAATTCGTCCACTAAACCGATGGAAGCAGCGGAGTCGGGATTTTCCGGTTCGAGGAGGGTAAAGGCGAGGATGCCGAGGGGTTGGGCGGTGCGGACGAGGAAGCTGCCGGCGGGCATCTTGGTTGAGGGGGATTTTTCGAATTTGCCGTTGACGGTTTTGCCGCCCCCGGAGAAGGAGCCGCGGCCGCCCCCGCCGATCTCTTCGACGACAAAGGCTTCGGTGTCGCCCTGGAAGTCGGCCAGGAGTTTTTCGACGACCACGCCATGCAGCTTGAGTAGATCCACCGTAGCGGTCAAATCGGCGGGGATCAGATAGGCGGCGGGGAAGCGGGAGGTCTTGGTGGTCTTAAAACGATCCCAGATGATCGCTTTTACGGTGACCAGTTCGGCAGGCTCCTGGCTGCGGCCGCCGGCGCCGGGTTTTTCCAGCAGCAGGTCTTCTGCGCCGCGGTTGTCCATCTCGAAGCGAACGCCCAGGGCGGGGGCCTTTTCGGGGTGCAGGCCCCAGTCGATGACGCGGGCGTCGGCTTGGCGGGTGAGCCGGACCACTTCGGCGGCGTTCCGGCGGATTTCATCCAGCACGGTGCGGGTAAAGTGAT
The DNA here is from genome assembly GCA_001303695.1 of Phycisphaerae bacterium SM23_30. Classification (GTDB taxonomy): domain Bacteria; phylum Planctomycetota; class Phycisphaerae; order Sedimentisphaerales; family SM23-30; genus SM23-30. The sequence continues at coordinate 538 of LJUC01000269.1, read as the reverse complement.
AGCAGACATGCACGCGTTTTTCAAAGGGGACATAGCTGACGGTTTCGGAGAGTACGCCGATGCGATTGCGGGCCCCGGCATAGTTGGAGACGTAGCGCGGCTCGCAGCCGAAGGTTCGCCAGCTTTGCTGTTGAGGCGGTTCGCCGCCGCGGCCGCGGGAGGTGTTGCCGTAATCAAAAACTTCAATATCGTGTTCCTGTTTAAGCCTCCGGCGGACCGTCACCAGCAGCTTATCGCGATTGAATTTCTCGACGTCCTTATCGAGGTTGGGATACTGGGCCGGGGCGTAGGTCAGCTTATAACCGTGCCGCGAGCCGTTGGTGGTATGAAGATCAATAAGCGCGTCGGGATTCCATTGGGTATAGACGTGCTTGAGCACCGCCTTCATCTCATTGGACTCGGCCTTGACGGCATCGCGATTAAGATCGAGATTCTGGCCGTTGGACCGCACCCCGACCAGTTCCGGTCCGTTTTGGCCCCGACGATTTTGTCCGAATTTCTCATTGCCGTCGATGTTGTAGATGGGCGTGGTGAGCAG
>LJUC01000268.1 GCA_001303695.1 Phycisphaerae bacterium SM23_30 | reverse complement strand
GGGATTTATTTTCGAGAATGGCGAAGGTGCGGAGGCAGTTGTGGAGGGCTTGACCATAAAGAGGGGTCTGGCCATTTCGGAGGTGTCATACTGGGATAATGACGGTTACGGGGGGGGTGTTTACTGTAATAACAGCACCTGTACGATCAGGAATTGTCGTTTTTTTGATAATGAAGCGCTTACTTTAGGGGGTGGGTTATATGCATATAACGAGGTGGAAATAAAAATAGAAGATTGTGTTTTTTACCGCAATAAGGCTTTATACGGGGGCGGCATTCATGGTGAAGGTCAATTATCGTTGCATAATAGCATTATAATGGAGAATAAAGCCACATGTGCCGGAGGGGGACTGCATGTTTATGGCGACATCGACATCTCAGATTGCACCATAACCCACAACCTAAGTGGCAAAGGTTTTAATGATTTTTACGCCTGGGGGGGAGGGATTTTTGGCGGCTGGGGCGATTTTATCATAACCGACACCATTATTTCTAAGAATCGTGCTCATTCGCCCATGGGCGGGATCGGTCTGGGTAATTGTGATTTATCGATGACCAATTGCGTAATAAGCGATAATACGGCTCCGCTAGGCGGGGCGGGCGGTTTTTATAACGGCGCTTTCAACCTTATTTATTGCGTGGCGGCCAATAACGAATCATATGAAGATAATAGTAAGAGGGGATTGTTATTATATCCATATACGAATGTTAACATAGAAAATAGCATATTTTGGCATGAAAGCCCGAACGAGGGGAAAGAAATATATTTGTCCGACCTAGATTTGGAGGAGCTGAGGCGGGATGCGGATATGCAAATAACGGCGGTCATATCCTATAGTAATATCAAAGGCGGCGAGTCGGGAGTATATGTCGGGGCAGGCAATATTTTAGACTGGCAATCCGGCAATATTAGTAGTGATCCTGGTTTTGCTTTTCAAGATGATTACCATATAATGGCCGGTTCATCGTGTATTGATGCGGGAACGAATAATCTTTTTTACGGTGTGAGTCAAGAGGATATTGACGGCAATATTCGGCCTCTGGACGGCAACGGCGATATGTTTGCAGTAGCGGATATGGGAGCTTATGAATATGTTGCTGATGCTCCCACGATAGCGTTAGCATCGGATTTTTTCACTTTCAAGTGCCGGGAATATGATACTAGTTGGGTTAATCAAGTTTTGGCTCTCAGAAACAGCGGGGGGGGAGAGTTATCATGGCAAATTGATGAAAAATGTCCCTGGCTGGATGTGGATGTTTCTTTGGGCGTTTCCACCGGTTCGATCAACGAGGTGAGGCTAAATGTCAATCCAGCGAATTTAACCGTCGGAGAGTATAAGTGCAATCTGACGATTAAGGATGATAATGCCGTTAATAATCCCCGGGACGTATTTATTTTGTTAGATGTAAGAAACGGTCTTCTTCATGTGCCCGGTCAATATGACACCATCCAGCAGGCAGTGAACGCTGCAGAAGAGGGAGAAGTTGTTCTGGTAGCAAACGGTGTCTATCGGGGGAATGGAAATCGTGATTTGGAGATCACCAAAGCTATTACTTTAAAAAGTGAAAATGGTCCGGATGCGTGTATCATCGATTGTCAGGGCTCCATCGATAATCCTCACCGGGCGTTTTTCATCAACATGCCTGATAGGGGCAGGGATGCGAAATTGGTCCTTGAAGGATTTTCTATAGTTAACGGCTACGTTAATGACAATTTAATGGCCCCGATTTTGCCTTTTTTGGGGGGCGGGTTTCTTTCCCATAACGAAAGTTCGGTTATTATCAGAGATTGTATTATCAAGGACTGTTATGCCGCCTGGTGTGGGGGAGGGATTTATATGGAGGGAAATTATCGGGCGAAGTACAAATCCTACATAACCAATTGCATAGTCACCCATAATTCTGCCGACGGCATTAATGATGTGGGAGGCGGAGGGATATTCGTTCCCGGCAGTGTGGATATAAGAAATTCTATAATCAACGGCAACTCCAGCAAAAAACCCGGGGGAGGCGTTTATATTGACACTCCGTTTTCCGGCGCCGGAATTGAATTGTTAAACTGCACCGTCGTTGATAACGTTTCGAGGTCCAGCGGCGGCGGCATATATTTCAGCAGCAGCGCCCGATATACCGATGAAGTCCGACTGAGAAATTCTATTGTCCGAGACAACCAGGCGGGCACGATAAGCAATCCGGGGCGGGGGCAGCAGATATCAATAGAAACCGGTGAATACGGATTTCTTTATACCCCCGAACTCAAAGTATCCTATAGCAATATTCAGGGGGGCGAAACGGGAGTATTTGTCTCGCCGAATTCAATTCTCAACTGGCAAGCAGGAAATATTGATATTGTGCCCGGTTTTGATAGTGATTATTTTCTTGCCCCTGGTTCTCCCTGTATCGACCAGGGAGATCCTAGTCAGGCTATTCCGGAGCCGGCCCGGAATCGGCTGTTGGCCCACTGGAAACTGGATGAAGATACCGGGCCTAACGTCAGCGATAGTTCCGGCAACGACTATGTAAGCACTTTATATGGCGACCAAATATGGCGACCTTGTGGGGGGCAAATTGAAGGGGGCTTGTATTTCGACGGTGACGGCGACTTTATTTCTGGCGATAATATTTGTCCCGAAATCGCCGAGAAATACGTGACCGTATCCGCTTGGGTCAAACCAGACTCCATAACCACACAACAATCCATCTTTGCCTTTAATACCGCTGCCGGCGACTGTAAACTAATGCTGGGCCGTCCGGCCGACAGTTTTAATCTGTATCTGCGCGTGGGAAAGAAGTGGATAGATACTTCGACGCCGATATTTGACGGTAATTGGCATTTTATTGCTTTTGTGCTCTATGATGTTCTTTTTGGGCATCGGATATACGTGTATGTAGATGGCGAACGTGTTTATAATTATGGAAATAGCGGCGTAAATATCGCTGCCGATGATCGATTCTCTATCGGCCAGGCTTATGATAAAATTCCTGGGAATTATTTTAAGGGCTTCATTGACGATGTCCGGGTATATAAGGCGCCTCTGAGTCATTTCGCCGTGAATTTTTTATACACGGCGGGCGCGGAGGTTCCGGCCAATGAAGAAGATATTGACGGTCAGCCCCGCATTGCCGGAGCCAGAGTTGACATAGGGGCCTATGAGCACCAAGTACAAAGATTCACTCTAAGTGTTAATGTCATCGGGAATGGTTTTGCTACTCCCTCGATGGGTGTTTACGGCGCGGGCAAGATAGTTGACCTGATCGCCATACCGGATACCTATTTTCGCATCAAGGCTTGGCGGGGCGCCGACGACGATTCGTCCACCAATTTCTTCAATAGCGTCACCATGGATGCTGATAAGACGGTCACCGTTGTGTTTGAAGAAATTCCCGAGTACTCTCTGTCCACCATGGTAGTGGGCCAGGGAGAAATTTCACCTTCCGGCGGTCATTATCGGCAAAACTCGGTAGTGAAACTTACCGCCAAACCGGTCGCCGACTGGCGTCTCAAATCCTGGCGAGGCACGGATAATGATTCATCCGTCGAGGCCGTCAATACGGTCACCATAGATGCCGATAAGACAGTGACAGCAGAGTTTGAAGAAATACCTCAATATACCCTTTTGGTCACAGCGATCGGCCAGGGTGAGTTTTCTCCTTCTAATGGTCTTTATTATCAAGATGCCGTAGTGAAGCTTTCGGCCCACCCTGCTCTCGGTTGGCGAATCAAATCCTGGAAGGGCGCAGATGACGAGTCTTCTACGGATCCTAACAATACTGTCACTATAGATGCTGATAAGACGGTGACGGTTGTGTTTGAAAAGATCAGATATCAGCTAACCGTAGAGGTTTGGGGAGGTAACGGTCAGGTCATACCGGTAAGCGACTTATATGAATATGGAACAGTGGTGGATTTAACCGCCTGGCCCGATGATTGTTACCGGGTCAAATCCTGGAAGGGAACGGATAATGACACCTCTTCAGAACCCAACAATACGGTGACCATGAACTCAGAAAAATTGGTTACGGTGGAATTTGAACCTATTGCTTATGAATTACGCCTCGATGTCATAGGCGGATATGGAACTGTTACAGCCGATCCATCCGGGGGTGTATATGCCTATAAAACCCGGATAATTCTCACTGCCCATCCAGAGGCGGATTATCGGATTAAACATTGGAGTGGAACTAGTAATGATTCGTCCCAAGAATACACTAACAGCGTAATCATGAATTCCGACCGGATTGTAACCGTGGAGTTTGAACCTGTTCCGGTAACCTTGACAACAGAAGTGACCGGCGGGCACGGCCGACTCACTCCCTCTGGGGGCGACTACGACATCCATAGCTCAGTGAAGCTTAAGGCCATACCGGATCCTTACTATCGGGTGAAAAAATGGTCGGGCACCCAGGATGATTCCTCCCGGAAGGGCGCAAATAAAGTGTTGTTAGATTCTGATAAGATTGTTACGGTTGAGTTTGAAAGCGCCTTTACGATTAAAGTCAATAAAATGAAAGTGAAAGCCGATACCAGAAAACCCGGGCAAGGAACTATTGGGGATTCCTTTGAGATCAGCGGCATATTCGATGCCACTCCTGAAATGGTCGAAGGATCCGAGCAGGTATTCATAAAGCTTACCAATACCAAAGAGATGATATTTTCAGGCCAGGTACCGTTTGTCAAAAATAAGTTTAATAAGCAAAACAAATACAGCTATTCAAGCAAAAGGGGCGATATAAACTCCTTTGATTTTAATTTGAAGAAGAAAACCTTTTCCGTCTCCGCCAAGAAAGTAGATTTGACGGGGCTAAGCAGCCCCTTGATTTTTGAGCTGCAGATAGGAGATTCTTACGGGGCAGCTGTAGTTGCCGAAGAATACCCCGAATATTTGGCCCTGGGCGGTACGAAGCCGCAAGTAGAATTTAAAGACGTAATAAATGGTCATGATCCGATTCCCATGCGGTTGATGCAAAGCTATGCCGATGCTTTGCGAGTGGATAAGGTCAAACTCAGGCATAATAAGAAAAAGGATATTGATACGCTGGTGGTGGCAGGCGCCCTGGCCGTTTTGGCGCCCGAAACCTGGAACGACCTGATTAAGAAGGGATTAACCGTTATTTGGGGTACGAATGATTATGAAGAAACAGTGGAAGCATTAAAATTTCTGCCGGTAGGTGGTAAATACCTCTATAAAAAACGCAAAAATGAATCCGGAACGATAGCCACGGTACAGTTCGATAAAAATAAATGCACCTTCAAGATAACCATCCAAAATGCTTCTATTGCTTCACGATCGGGCCCGGTGGTTTTTGGTCTGAAATTTGGCAGCTTTGAGCAAACTTATATTTATACCCTGGACCATTAATTAGTTTGAAATTCACTTCATTTATTTTGCATCGTTGATTTTGAATCCTGTCTTAGCTCGACTTTTGCCATTTTTTGAGGTTGTCGATGGTTAGAAAATTACTGGCACAAAAAACAGACTCCTGCCGATTTTTACTGAGAAAAAGAATCGGTAAATCG
>LJUC01000267.1 GCA_001303695.1 Phycisphaerae bacterium SM23_30 | reverse complement strand
GTCTGAACCAGAATCTCGCCCAACAAAGGAACTCCGTACGTCGTCTTTTGCTGAAACCATAACGACCCAACAGCTTGGCGAGCCGATATGGCCTGATCCCAACCAGGCGATCAGTATGACCGGTAAGGGGCCGCTGCTGATAACCTTGGCCGAAGATGTCGAACCCGGCCCCTCAGGCAACCGGCTGGAAATGACCGCTTTCGGCAAACCGGCGCAGATTTGGCGCGAGAGACGGGAGGTAGTGAGGGCCGATCGGATTAGCTTCGATCAGGTCCGTAAAACCATTTATATGTCGGCAGGTATCAATCGGCCCGTTAAACTGGACTGGGCCCGGCAGCAGTGGATAACCGCGGAAAAGTCGGTGCAATTCGATCAGGACGCCGGCCGGGCGGTTTTTGCCGGTCCCGGGGAATTGGAATTTGCTTCGGACCAGATGAAGGGGCCGGCCCATTTTATATATCAGGATAAGCTGTTTTTTGATTTTACGGCCGATCCCAACGCCGACGAAATTGATCTGGCAAATCTAAAGCCGGAACAACTGAGCTTCGCTAACGGTATCGAAGGGGCGTTTGAAGATATGCATTTCGTCGCTCAGGACCTAATGTGCCAATTCGAAGCAGATCCGAACGGGGAATATCTACCCACTCACGTCGTTGCTGAAGGCCCTGGCGAAACATTACGCCTCACCAACGAAAAACAAGATTATCAAGTCACAGGCGATATTCTCGAGGGCGATGCGCAAACCAATATTTGGCGGATTCACGGCAATCCCGCCCGTGCCCTTACGCTGCAACAAGAGGACCGGATCGAAGGGGCGACCATCATCGCCGATTTGAATAAACAACTGTTTGAAGTGGCCGAGTCGAGCCGCCTGTTTGCCAGCTTCGCGGGCGACCCGTTTGAGCCGGCTTCCGTTAAGCCCGTTCAGTTGCATGTTTTCAGCCGCCGGGGCGTTACCTACGATCATGCCGTCGGCCAAATTGTAATGCGCGAGCCTAACGCCCTTATTGAGCAAGTCGAAAAGAACCGTCAGGTGACCCGGTTGCTATGTCCCGTTCTTACTATTCAATTGGCCGACGAAACAAAAATGCCGCTGGATGAACCCAATCATGTCGAAAGCGGAACCAATTTGAATCTGGCGACGCTCACTGCCCACGGGCAAGAGGTCAACATTTTACGCAGTGAATATGATCTTGCCTCCGATGAATTGCTCAGTTTGTTGAAGATGCGGTCGAAGAATCTGCGGTTCGACAATATCAATCAAACCATGACGGCCGAGGGGCCGGGGTGGATCGATAGTTATGATTATCAACCGACTGAACCCAAAAGCGCCCTGCCCAAGGACCGCTCTTTGAATAGCGCTTTGCCGGGTCTGTTGGGCCGGACCGGTCCCAGCCGGGCTATGATTATCTTCGAGCGGCAGATGCGTTTCGAAAAACCGCCCGGTGAATTAACCTTTGAAGGTGACGTGAACGTGGGTTATCTGCCGTTATATGATGATCCCCAGGCTCAATTGCAGCTTGCCGGCGCCGCTTCTGAAATGAAAAGCCTGCGCTGTGATAAGTTGACCTTGACCTTTGCAGAGGATAAGGCCAAAACCGACCCCAACGCCCCGGCTTGGGGTGATCTGAAACAGGTGGCGGCAACCGGCAGCGTGATTACCGAAGCTGCCTTTTCCGACGGCCAAACCCATTATCTGGCAGGCGAAAATCTCGTTTATGACCGCTCCACCGAAACCGTCCGCATGACCGGTACCATGGAGCAGCCGATCTATCTGGACGGGCTGCGCTGCACCCTGGTCCGATGGAACGTCAAAGACGGTTCCTTCGAGGTCAAATACGTCGGCCGGGATGGATCAAAAGGAGAAAATAAAAATCTGTAACGCCGGGGTAACGCACCTGATTCGGCTGGAAGTTATTTTACCAGTTACTCAAGCTGAGCAGTGTATTTAGTTGTTGAGGGGTAAGATGAGGGCGAATGAGCAGGACGTAGCGGGCGATGAGGCGGTCCAACTGGTTGCGTAATTGAAACAATTTTTCCAAATGCTGCCAGACGTCCTCATCCGGAGTGTCGGGATTTTCCAACAGCATTGCCAGTTGTTGATAATACTTTTGTAACTGCCGGCTCATTAAAAAAGACTGCTGATCAAATTCCGGATCGAGCTGGTTTATTTTTTCCAGTTGTTGGGTTTCAAACCCGATGCGGCGGGCAAAATTCCCTCTGATTCTACTTCGTATGCGGTTCCGCTGTTCGGCAGGCAGATTAATGCCGGGTATATTATTTTCAGGTATTTGGCCTCTGCCGAGGCCCGCGCCTCTTCCCTGTCCCTGACCTCTTCTCTGACCCAGGCCCATACCTTGATCCTGGCCTCTTCTTTGACCCCGACCTGCCCTTTGGCCTCGGCCCGTTCCCTGACCCGCACTGATATTTTCCGCCGCCGCCGGGGGGCTGTCAAAGCCCGGCCTTCTTTCCATTCCAGGTCCCGGACCGGGACCCAAACCGGGACCGCGTCCGGGTGCCCGGGGTGAGATATTTTGTCTCCGAAAGAATTGACGATTAACCCGACCGCTGATGACGTCGTTGCATAATTGCATGAGCCGCCGGTGCTGCCGGGGCGTTAGGTATCGCCGCACCGAAAGGACGTACCCCACCACACAGCGAAATAAACTGCCGTTAGCCTGGATGACATTTTCGACCTGGTCTGAAATTTGCTGATCGGTGCTGTCGGGAGCGCTCATAAGACGCACCAGTTTTTGTCGCTCGTTTTGATAATTCATTGAGAGACCCGTAACGGTGGCGTTAAAATTCGGCGTCGTCTTTTGCACGGCCTGGTTCTGCTGTTCCGAAAGGTCCAGCCATTGCTGCATGCTCTGATCCTGTAGGTTACTTTCCTCCTCGAGCGAGCGTGTGACATAAAATGATCCTGCCCCGGCGCTGCAGGATATTAAAAGTACGGTTAAAATTTTACCTTTTATTCTCATGGTAATTGGGAATCTTCCTCTTGAAAATCATCTTCCAAAAGGGGTTCGGCCCAGCCGGTGGCGGAATTGGGCAGCAGGGTCTCCAGGTGAAGGGATTGGGCGGCGGCGCTTTGCCAGTATTCCTCGGATTTCTGCAAGCTCCATTTGCCCGCCAGGTGTCCGATAACGACCGCCAGCAAAATCGAGGCGGCTATCCGCAAAAGGGACCCTGCAAAGGGGAAACTGCTCGGTGCGGAGGTTTTGCTCAGGGCCGAGTTAATGCGGTCCACCAGGTCAACATGAGAAACGTCGGCGTCAAATTCGGCCAGTACCTGCCAGGTCCGGCGATACTCCTGCCAGCGCCGACGGCAATCCGGGCAATCGTCGATATGATGCATCAGTTGACGATGTTTGTTTTCGTCGATATGGCCGCCCAGCATATCCAACATGTTTATATCGCTTATGTGTTCCATGGCGAACCTCACCTAATTTTCAACGATTAAAAGCAGTTTTGCCTGCGATTTTTTCATAATTTTCTGCCGTCTTTGTCATTCTGAGCGTAGCGAAGAATCTTCGCCACGAAATAAATATCGGTCTGGTAAATATTTACATCTTGTCATCATCCGTCGTTTTCCTGCAAATCGGCCAATTCCCGGCGTAAATTCCGGTAAGCCCGCACCAATAATGATTCCACTGCCGAAGCACTCCAGCCGGTTACTTCGGCTACCTGTTGATGGCTTAGCCCCTGAAATCTGTGCAGGACAACGGCCATCCGCTGACGTTTATTTAAACGATCCAGGGCCTCCCAAACCTTCTGGGCCCGTTCATTTTGCTCCTGCACCGCCGGGGGATTATCCTGGGGATTGGTCGATTGCGGTTCAGGTAAATCGGCAATATTAAGGCCCCGGCGACGGAATCGCCTTTTTTCGTCTAGGCACAGATTAACCACAATACGATAGAGCCAGGTGGTGAATTTGGCCTCGGGCCGGTAGCGCTTGGCCGCCCTGTAAACCCGCAGAAATGACTCCTGGACGACCTCTTCTGCCTGATCCCAGTTGCCCAGCGTCCGATACGCTAAGGCCAATGCCTGACCCTGATGACGCCGTATCAAAAGGCCCCAGCCGGACATATCACCCCCGGCAACCGCTGCCATGAGCTGTTCGTCCGTAAGTGGTTCATTTTCCATCAATTACCTCTTGCTGGGATCTTGCCTGGGATGATGGTAACGGTTTATTTCCTGACGGTCAAGCTATCCGTGGAATCCTTATTAAATAGATAAAATTTAAAAGATTAAACTTTTCCGCAGGGAATACAGCTTCAAACCGTTAAACTTACGATAGGCAAACGAAATGTGAACTACTTATTACGAGTATTAATTTATTAACCTGTATCATAACCGGGAGCAAATTCATGTATAAAAAACAATATATACGGGTGGTTTTAGGGATGCTGGGGATGTTTTTATGGCAGGGGTCGGCACCGGCCCAGCGAAACGTAAATATGAATACGCAAAATCAGATGCGTCAGGACATGACGGATCAATCTCTGGTGGCGAGGACCATAAGCCCTGAGGAATTGCTGGGATTTCTCAAAGAACAGCGGCTTACCGAAGAAGCCCAAAACCTGGAAACGTTACTTAATGATCCGAGCAGGATTCAGCAATTCCGCCAGGAGTTTCAGCGCCTCATCCGGCTTTATGGGCCGGTGTTTCGCCTGATGCAGTGGGATCCGGTTGCCGGCCAACGGGCCCTGGAGGGGATTAAACTCCAAATTGAGATTGAAAAGCTCATCAAGCAAGTCAGAGGCGCCGCCGGCGCCGCACGGACGACCGCCAGGAAAAAACTGACCGTACAGGTGGGTAAACTTTTCGATATGATCCTTGTCGATGTGGAGATCCAAGTCCAGCAGACAGAAGAATTGTTAAAAAGCGGCAATATAGATGCCCTGATGGGCACGGGCGCCGGGATGGGTCAGGGATTAGGCCTGGGCGCCGGGGCGGGGCGAGGATTAGGCCTGGGCGCCGGGGGGGGGCGAGGATTAGGCCTGGGCGCAAGAATGGGTCGGGGTCGAGGCATGGGGGTTGGTGGAGGTCTAGGGGCCGGCGCTGGAAGAGGTCTGGGCAGGTTAGGACGCACCACCATAACCGGTATGGGTCAGGGCGCCGGAGCCGGGCAAGGCCAAGGGACCGGTTTGCAGGATCCTTTGATGACCGGTTTGGGTCTCGGCGGTTTCATAAGCCCCGAAATGCTCCAGCAGCAGCTTGACCTGAGAAAGACCGATATCAAGACCTGGAAAAAAAACAAGGCCGCGATCGTTAATATGTACGTGGAAGAATTACTGTTGGATTTTCCCCGCTTCCCGTGGTAAGGCCAATTTATGATGATCAGATGAGAAATATTTAATTAAAAGTACCCGTAAACTTCATTGACAGGAAAGGAGACCGAGATGAAAACCATCATCCCCTTAATCGTCGTGATGAGTCTTTTGCTCATCTGGACCGGCTCGGCTTACAGTCAGCCGCAAAATCAACAAAATAACCAGCAACTCGCCCCCCCACCCCCG
>LJUC01000049.1 GCA_001303695.1 Phycisphaerae bacterium SM23_30 | reverse complement strand
AGAAAAGTAATTGCCGGCAATTCCACATAAAACACATCCACTGAGTACATCAACAAGGTAAGTGTCCCCACCACTGCCAAGTCCACCCAGACCAAATGCACCGGTCCCAAGGGCAGCGGCTTGCCGAACCGCCAGGGCGACAGCGCCAGCCATTGTAGGTATCCGTGATTAAATATGGGGTGGAAGGAGCGCACCCGAAAAAATCCATACACCCCGCATGAGAATAAAATTATTAACATCCGAATCTGGTAAAAAGCTGATGCTAACGATACCCCCTTGAATATAATATAATCAATGAAATTGGTTCCCAAAAATATAAACCACACAACTACCATAACGATCTTCATAATTGCGTGAAATGTCTGCCGCCAAATCTGTTTCATTGTGCCCTCCCTTCCAAATAATGCTCGATATTCTCAAAAACCTTCGGATGAATCAACTTCTCCAATACTTCCGTCAACGGCCCCTCACTGCCGGTCTGTTTGCGTAGGCCCTCGGCCGTATCGTAGGCCAGCAGTTTGCCTCTTTGAATAATCGCGATCTTATGCGCCAGCGGCTCCACCAGTTCCGGCACCGGCACCGCCATCACTACCGTCACGTCCTTGCGATCCGCCAATCCTTTCAAGACCTTGCTCAGCGCCAAGAGTCCCGCCGAATCCAGGCCCCCGGAAAAAGGCTCATCCAAAATCATCACCGGCGCCTCCGTTACCAGTGCCGAACACAATCCGATCTTTTTCTTTTGCCCGGCCGAATAGGTTCTTATGGGTGAATCAGCTATCTCTTCCAGATCAAACAATGGCAATAGCCGCTCGATATGCTCCATCAGCCGAAATGATTCCACCTCGTAAAGCATCCCTGTCGCCAGTAAGAATTCTCGCCCCGTACTTCTTAGCGGCAGATACGGATTATCCGGCAGAAAAACCACTTTTTTGCGAATCTCGATTTCCTCCTCCACCGAATGCCGCCGCGGACGCCCATTGATCTCAATCTTGCCCTTGATCGGGCACAGCACTCCGGCCATCAGCGAGATCAGCGTGGTCTTGCCCATCCCGTTGGGTCCCATCACGGCCACCAGTTCCCCCGGCTTCACCCGCATCGAGATTCCTTTCAACACCGGCCGTATCCCGTAATGATGCCAAACATCCGCCACATTAATCATTCTTCTTGCCCTTTCAATTTTTTCTGTAGGCGGGCTCTTAGCCCGCCGCTCGTACCGCCGGCTTTATTAATTGTCGGTGGTCCGTTTTTAATTGTCAGTTTTTAATGTCAAGGTCAAAACCGCTTTATTCGCCCAGCCAAATCCATATCCCTGATACGGAAAACTCCAGCTTTGATCTCGGCCCACCTCCGTGGTTATTAATTTCGCTTTCAATTGATCGCCGCATAGGCCCGACATTTTCTCCGCCCACCCAAATCCGTATCCTTGATAGGGAAAGCTCCATTTTTTCTCCATGCCCACCTTGGTAGTCGTTAGAGTTACTTCATTGCCGCCGATGTTTCCTCGCATCTGCCTGGCCCAGGCAAATCCATAGCCCTGATACGGAAAAGTCCACTTTGTTTCTTTGCCCACCTCTGTGGTTAATAAATATACCGGCGTATCATTGTACGCCCCTTGCATAATCTGGGCCCACCCGAAGCCATATCCTTGATACGGAAAACTCCATTTCTTCTCTCGCCCTACGTCCGTGGTTAACATATCAATTTTTAATTTGCCGCCCTTTTCTTTGACCAGGCTCACCAACCCCTCATAGGATATGTCATTACTCACCGCCTCCGGTTGCGGCGGCAATTCATTGATCAAAGCCGTATCGCAACCGGGACACTTTTTGATCCACTTGACATATTCACATCTACACCTGGGACAAAACATATTTTTCTCCTTGGTTGGCCCATCCCCGTTTGTCTGCTCTTTCGTCGCTTGGTTGACAAACACATATAATCCCCCGATTAAAAGCACCATCCCCGCCGCCGAAAAGAATATATCATCGCTCCCCATTCGAATCCACCCGACAAGCGTGTCAAATTTGGCGGCGGTAAATTGACAAACATTTTTTAACCGCATCTTCATCACTCCGTCGGCGAAATTACCTGATTGGATGTCTGGTTTTTGGGAGCAGATTGTTACATCGGCCCCCATAGCTGCCACGCTCGCCCATAACACCAAAACCGTCGGCAGCCAGATAATCCATTTTGCCTTAACCAATGCTACCATTAACTTGTGCCCTTTCTTTTTCATCGTTTCTGCCTCATATCTCATTTTCCATTTTTAAGTTCTTACTCGTACGTATTGCAATCGCCATGCCACGTCTCAAAATTGACTTAATTGCTTAAAATAAAATGACTTATAAAAATTAATCCCTTATCCTTGTTATAAAAACATGAGAAATTCCCCCATGTATATAGTGAAAATTGTCATAAAACCAAAGTATCCATGACAAAGAATTTATTAATTATTTTAAGGTCAGGTTCAGAAGTGCTTTTATTACAGTTGGTTAAGTAAGCCGACGGACAAACTGAAAATCCGTGTGCAGGTGGTTCAACTCCGCTTCTACCTTGTGTTTAAATCTTTAATATATAAGAGGATACGTTTGAATTTCACTAATTCAGGCGAGTCGAAATACATATCGTTCGATCTGTTAGATTTGTGTTTGTGGGGATTTTTTTCTTGACAGCATTTCAATTTTGTTGTAATTATCACGTTAAGTTGTTATGAAGTTATTAACAAGGTGTATATAGAAAAAAACACCTTGAAAATTAAAGGAAAGGGAGAAAACTAAGGGTCAATTCCTGTATTTAATAAACGAGAAAAGTATATCTTTTTGTATTTTTAAATAAACACTGTGTAAATTGGCGTTAAATAACTGCTATACAACCATAATAAAAATTTTGAGTGATTAAAGACAGATAATTGTAAGTTGTAATAAAGCGACAGTGCCGTTAAATTCGTTATAATCGTTATATTCGGTAGTTTTATTTCAAGACATTTGTACTTAATAATTTAGCTGATAGTTGTTGTATTTGTTAAACGACCGGGCTGAAAGGCATGATATTTGCCTTTTTAGAAGAGGATGTGTATAAAAACTGCGCATAAAGTGAAAAAGCATTATTAATCGACAAAGGAGCAGGAGGTAAAATTAGATGAAGATCAAGACGATTGGCACAATAGCATTCTTGTTAGTTGGGATAGCCGTTGGGCCAACCATGGCAGTGTCAACCATTAGCCTTTCACCAAGCGCGACATCTGGAGGGCCTGAATACCGGAACATAGGGGGGGAATTATGGGCCCATATAGTAAAGGGGTCTTTGGGAGGATATGGTGAGGAAGATTCGTTTGTGAGTTTTTGTGTGGAAATGGAGGAGCCATTGGATTTTGACTCGCCCGCACTGGACGCGGTGATCAATCCTGCCGGCGCTATTGAGGGAGGAATAGGAGGCAGTCCCGATCCCATTCACGACTACACCGCATGGTTGTTCGAGCAGTTTCATAATAGGACGCTGCCTTACTATGAGTTTGACGGATCGGTAAATGGAGGAGTTGATCGCACCGCGTCGGCGATAACCCTGCAATATGTTATATGGGGTTTGGAAGACGAACTTGGGATGCCGGAGGGCGCTTATTTTGAGGCGGGAATGGATAGCGCGTTAGATCCTGATCAACAGCAGTATTTTGACCTGGCCAAAGCCGCGGTAGATCCTGAAGGGGGTGGGGGATGGACCAATAACGGACAGATCCAGGTAGTGAACGTTTATGCCGAAGGCACTTACGGGACCGAAAACCCGGTTTATAAACAGGACATTTTAATTCGAATACCTGCTCCAGGTGCTATTTGGTTGGGTATGGCGGGTATAGGGCTGGTAGGTTGGATACGGCGTTGTAGGATGATGTAGTCAAGTTAGAATATTAAGGATATATAAGATCCAGGTAAGGATGTAAAAAATCCATCGGCAATGAGGGTCAGAACAATGGTTAAACGAGGCTTGACGTCGATTTTAGTGATTGGCATATTACTGACCTTGGGGACAACGGCAGGGGCCAGTTTGACTCAACTGGATATGCCTTACAACAATGTGAGTATCAGCGCCATTGGGGCAAACGTTATATACGGGTATTATGATTATTATGACTGGCTTAATGATGGGGTGGCCAATACCATGCTCTGGGGATCGGTAGAGAGCCTTATGTTAAGCAAGGAAAATGCCTGGTTGAAGATAGGGTTCGGAGAACATGACGGGCCGGGCGGCAGTTTGGTTTTTTACGCCGACAGCATGGGGGCGCGTCATGCTTATATTCAGTACGCCGCCGGTAGCATTAACAGCAACGTGGTTGACCTGGTGAGTTTCACCGCAACACCCCCATTGTACTCGTTTACCATAACGGCCAATGAAGCGGACGTCACTTTTGACGCCACGATCACCGACAAAGACGGGATTCATTACCTATACGGCGATAACACTAACGATCTTACCGGGGTTCAGTATCGCATCTTTGCCGCGGCGATTACCGGGGATACTGACGCCAAGGTTATGGTAAATAGCACGATAAATCTATTCAGTACCCCGGCGCCGGGGGCGATTGGATTGTGTTTTGTAGGTATAGGATTTATTGGTTGGCTGGGCCGACGACGAACGATGATGATGTAGTTCGATCGGGATATGAACAAAGGATGTGAAGAAAAGACATAAATTATTTTAATAGAAATGAGGAAATGGAAAATGACAAATCGAAGATTATGGTCAATTGTGGTGATAAATTTATTATTGGGTGTAACAATTACCTCTGCCAGCGTAATCCAAAAAGATTTACCCTATAACAGTGAGACGATTTATGCTCCCGACACATCCGTTGACGGTTATTATGATAATTTTAACTGGCTGAATGATGGCAATGATAATATTATCAGCGGATCAGTTGATAGTCTCAGGGCGATAAGCAAGGAAAACGCGTGGCTCAAGATAGGATTCGGTGAATATAGCGGTCCGGGCGGCTGTCTGGTTTTTTATGCAGATGACACGGGACAGCGCAAGGCTTACCTACAGTACACGGACGGCAACGTGGACAGCAATGTGGTGGTTCTGGCCAGTTCCAGCGGTTCCGGCCCCCTGTACTCTTTCACTATAACCGCCTACGAAGCCAGCGGAACCTTTGACGCGACGGTTACTGATAAAGACGACACTCATTATATATACGGAAATGGCACTAATGACCTTTCCTGCGCCATGAATTATCTCTTTGCAGTAGGGATTTCCAACGGAGACAAAGCTGTGGTTGACGGCGATGTAAGTCTGATTCCGGAGCCCTGTAGTTTACTGCTGATAGGGCTGGGGGCGGGGGTGCTTCGACTCCGCCGACGTCGGTAGTCGAAAATGAGATTCTTTAAGGGGGATAATTCGCATCCTAGACAGGGATTCTGTATATCAATATAATACCGAGGATATATGGCACTTGCGTATGCAGGCGTATTTTAATGGAATAGATATAAAGAGCGGTAGTCGGAAAGGAGAAGCCATGAGAGACAAAATCACCCGGAGAGATTTCATGGTGAAGTCATCCCGGATGGCGGCGGCGGTCGGATTAAGCAGTTATGGGATGGTTTCAGGGGCAGGCAGGTCGAGACCGGATTTTGACGTGATCATAAGGCACGGGCGTATCTTTGATGGTTTGGGGAATGAAGCATTTGAAGGTGATATCGGGATCAGCGGGGATATGATTGGAGAAATGGGGAACTTATCCGGCGCCGAAGGTAAAGTGGTGATTGAGGCAAAAAATCGGGCGGTTTGTCCGGGTTTTATTGATGCCCATGACCATACGGATATTCATCTTCTGGTTAATCCCAAGGCGGAAAGCACCATCCGTCAGGGGATCACCACGAGCGTAAGCGGCAATTGCGGCTTATCACAGTTTCCTCTGGCGGAATCGGTATTTGCAGAGCAGAAAGAGTTTCTCAAGAATCAATACCAGATGGACTTGACCTGGCGTGATATAAAGGGCTTTTTCTCGGCCCTGGAGAAAAAGGGGATGGCCTTGAATTATGCGACTTTGGTGGGACATGGGTCAGTTAGAGGCAAGGCTATGGGATTCAATGATCGTCCGCCGAAGCCTCAAGAGCTTCAAGAAATGAAAAGGCTGGTGGCCGAGAACATCCAGGCAGGAGCTATCGGACTATCGAGCGGTCTGGAGTATCCGCCGGGAAGTTATGCACAGATAGAGGAATTAATCGAGTTGTGCCAGGCGGCGGCCCGGTGGGGGGGAGTGTATGCCACCCATATGCGCGATGAGGGAGATCGTCTGTTAGAATCTTTAGATGAGGCGATTGAAGTGGCGCGCAGGGCGGGAATTCGGGTTCAAATTTCCCATCTTAAGGTGGCGTATCCCCGCAACTGGGACAAAGTCGATGAGGCGCTAAGAAAAGTTGAGCAGGCGCAGAAGGCAGGCATCTCGATTTTTTGCGATCGGTATCCCTATATAGCGGGTTCAACAGGGTTGAGTTATTATTTTCCCCTCTGGGCGCAACAGGGCGGCACGGGAGAATTTTTGACCCGCCTGAGCGATCCGGCCTTGCAAGGGAAGCTACGGGCCCATGCGGCCGAGCAGAAAAAGAAGCTCGGGACGTGGGATAAAGTGGTTCTTTCTTCGGTAGTTTCCGAGAAAAACAAGATATTCGAGGGTAAGAGCATACTTCAGGGGGCGCAGATGACCGGAAAGGACACGTTTTCCTTCATGCGTGATTTGCTCATAGAAGAGAGGAACATGGTTTTTATGGTGACGTTCATGATGAACGAAGAGAATCTGAAGAAGATACTGGCTCACCCTTTGGTGGGGATCGGCTGCGACGGGGCGGCTTTAGCGCCTTATGGCCTCTTAGGGGCAGGCAAGCCCCATCCGCGACATTATGGGACGTTTCCGAGGGTGCTGGGCAAGTGCGTGCGGGAGGAAAAGATAGTTACGCTACCGGAGATGGTGAAGAAAACAACCTCTATTCCGGCGCAGAATTTTGGATTCGAAAAACGAGGAGCGCTCAAAAAAGGATACTTTGCGGATATAGTTATCTTTGATGAGGATAAGGTCATCGACAAAGCCACCTGGACGGATCCGCATCAATATTCCGAGGGGATTGAGTATGTACTAGTGAACGGTCAGGTAGTAATAAGAGAAGGTGAACATACGGGCAAGCTGCCGGGGAAAATTCTGCGAAAAAAGATTAAAGAGTAAGGGCAAGATTTTGATTAAGAATATCTAACAAAATCCCGACAGGAAGCCGGGGGGGGTAGAGTTTTTTGATCTGATGTACGGAAGGAATATCTATGGGGGAAGTTTTTGGGCAAGTTTGAGGTTAGATACTACCAGAGTAACATCCAGCATGTCAGGCGCAGAGGGGATATTTTTGATGTTGAGGTTTTTGACGCGTGCGAGGGTTTTGGCGGCGGAGATCCGGTCGAGGAAATCAACAAGCTGCGGGAGAGTGATTTCATACAATTCAATGGTAACAAGCATCTCTGAGTAAGTCTGATCCAGGGGGATGGTATCAGATACCATGGCTTTGATGTTTTCGGTGAGGCCGCGTTGTTGGGCAATACTTTCCAGGAGGGGCAATAAGTCGAAGTCGTCCGGCTGGTCGGCGAGGCGTTGTTGAAAGCGGTTTAACCGGTTGCGCAAGGTGATTAGTTGTCGGCTTTTATCCCGGAGCTGGTCCCGAAGGGCGGTTTTTTCCGGTATGACTCTTTGAAGGGTATCGAGCCGCGCGGAGGCGGGCTTTATCCAGAGGGCATAGAGGCAGGAAGCACCGGCGAAGATGATCAGAGCTAAAGCCAATCGTTTTTCTCGACGCGTCAGATGCATTTAATTTAATCCTTTAATTTTACATAATAATAATATCGACATGCCTGAACTTCGCAAAGGCATGCGGTTCGGTCAAGTTTTTCCGCGGTAACAAAGGCATTAATATTTCTCCGAGATCAAAGAAATTATCACCATAAAATGCACTTGATCGGAAATTTTTCTTCGATCCTGCACCTCGACGGAGTTGAACTGAGGGATTTTCAGCAGGCGTTTATGCCATTCATCCAGAGAAGCGAAAGAATCACAATAGGCCGCCAGACGTATGGTTTGCGGGTCGATCCACAATTCGTCGATACGCACCAATCGGTTGGGAGTGTTAATAGTGATGAGGTGGAGCACCTCAAGGGGCGCGAGGGTGCGATCGGCCAAGGGCGCCAATTTGGCGTAACGGCTTTGCAGGGATTTGAGATGGACGTCCAGCTGGGCTAATTGAGCCAGTTCATCACCTATAATATTTTCTTCCGGCAGGGTTTGACCAAATGTTTGAGTGATTTGCTTTTTAATATTTGCGTATTGGTTTTCCAGGTATGTTTTTCGGGCGGTCAAACCGGCGAGCCAGGCGGCCGCCACGGCGGATATAAGGATCATTGCGAGGTAAAGCTGTTTTTTAAGGTTAGTTTTCTTTTGCCGGGTTTCTTTGCCGGCCTTAATAAAGTTGGCGCCGGCGGTTTTGTGAGGCGAGAGGGCTCTCAAGGCTAAGCCTTCGGCGATACATAGTTCGGGCGTGAGTTGGCTGGGGTCGGTGCAATCGACCTGCTGAGACGGATTGAAAACGATGGTCCGACAGAGCAGTTTTTGCTGAAGGATATTTTGTAAATCTTCCTTGCCGCTGATCCGGCCGGCAAGGACGACGGGGGTTTTTTCAGGGATTTTCTCGGCAAAAACCGAGCGCCAGGTGATTTCTATCTCACGGAGTAAAGCGGCGGATTCTGGCGGGGGAGCGGAATTTTCAGAAGTGTCGGTTTGGGGAGCATATGTGATATTTCTGGCCGTCAAGACATTTTTATTTTGTGTAACGGCAATAATAATATGTGAATCACCCTGATAGATTATAATGCCTACGCCGGCAGCAAATTCAGGATGATTGGCGGTAACAGCGGCATGAAGGGCAAAGACCGGGGCCTCGGCCAATTCACAGCGGATTTGGACTTTTTGCAGCAGTTCGACTTGTTGTTTCAACGGAATTCTAGTTGCGGCGATCATTAAAGCAGAATGTTCATGATGAGATGGATCTTGAATGGGGTAACGTTCAATAATAGTCTGGGGACCGGAGACTGGGAAATCATCTTTCATAGAGACAGGCGTCGGGGAGTCTGAGGCCGTATTTATATGATGGAAGAAAAGGGCATAATTCGACAGAGAGACAGCGGCAGCGGCGCGACGATGAAAACCATGTCGCCGGACGAGGGATCGAAGAGAATCCGGCGCCAGGTCTGATTTGCGTCGTAGGGGCGATCGATGGACTTTTTCCAGGCGGAACTGGTCGCCGCGGCGGGCTACCTGCACGGCCCGCATTTCCGAAGAATCAAAATCTATGCCTATGCAACGTTTGGTCATGTTTTTCGTTTTTTTAACACGCCTTTTTATCCCTTCTCTAGGGGGGATTTGAGGCGAGTAAGTACCACCCCCGGCATTACGCCGGGGGTCTGAATATGAGATTTTTCACATTACCCGGAATGATTAATAAGGTTAGGCAGTTCCTTATGAATCTTCCTGGTATAATATTATTTCGACCTTTGGAGTGGTCGGGTTTAGTCTGATAACGGCGGTAATGGTGGTTTGGATTTTTCGAACCGTCGCCGAGGCGGTAATTTTGTAATAGGGGTTGCGGGGCTGGGTGGTGATGGTTGAGCCGCCGGCGGCCAGCATCGCGGGATTGATGCCGGGTAGGTCGGCAAGTTCGGCCAAGCTGGTAAGGCGCTTCTGTTGGCGTCGCTGGATGATGGTCCGGGCGAGGTGAGGGTCGATGTTTTCGGCCATACTGCGGATTACTAATTCCGGGGCGGCATTGATATCGATTTTGCCGTCGCCATAAACAGTCAGGTAATCGGCCAGGCCAATGGGCAGTTTTTGCTCGGAAGAGCCACGGGCACTGCCGCCGTAAAGTATCCGGGGGGTTATTCCTTTGACCAGCAGCAGTTCATCCACGGTCGTCAGGGGTTGATTGCGGCAGGGGACGGGAACATCGGTGTTTTGGTAATAGCCTGACTCGGCGCCCATGTTGGCCCGGCCGACAAAAGGTAAAATCGTTACCTGGTCGTCGGGATCGGTCCAGTCAATGATGGCCGGGGCGAGGCCGTAGCTAATGGGATCGCGATTAAGACTCTGTTGATTCAACAAGTCGATTAAGCGCAGGAACTGATCAATGCGAGGTCGATCCAAACGGCCGTTTTTATTCTTTAGCATATTAATATTCAGTTTGCCGTTTTCTTCGACCATGGTTACGGTACATTGGCCGGGGTCCGTGTGAAATACGGCGGGGTGAGCTAGCAGCATACGCAGAAGGGAATTAGTTTGTAGGTCGTGGTTTTGGATCAGGGCGGCCAAGGCGATGTTAAGGCCGGACCGGGCACAATTGAGGGCTTGATGTTGGGCATAAAAGTCATCAGCGGTGTTCAGATGGGCCCGGGAGGCATGATTGAACTCTAATAGCACTGCGGTCAGCAGGATTATGATCAAAAGGACCGTAATCAGGACGAATCCCGGTTTTTTTATGTTTATTTTTAAATTATTCATTTTTCATCGGCGGGCAAAATCGTACCCACAGGCGCCGCGGCGATAGGGGCGATAGTGCTGAACATGGCCGGTTCATGATCCGCGTCGGAAAGGTACAAGCTGATTTTTACAGATTGGGGTAAAGTTTTTTTGTCTTTGAAATCCCAAGCGGTGAACCATCGGTTTTCATTGAAAAAGGTTAATTCTATACCAGAGACATTTTGAGCCAGAGGCGACCAATTCCACTGGTGGGGAGGGTTTTTAGGAATCGGGATAAATTTTTGCTGATGGTAATAAAGCTTTTGGTTTAGAGCATCATACTTGTAAGCCACTTCAAAAGGTCCCCAAGGCAAATCATTATCCCGAAAACCGGCGGCAGTGGTGGTAAGATATAGAATGATTTTTTCGGGATGGTCGGTTCCGCCGCGGAAATACAAGGGGGAATTTTCTGGCAGAGGCATCGTCGCTGTTGTTTTTTCGTCTGTCACAGCAGGTTTTGGAGTCGGCGGCAAATAGCAACAGCGTATCTGGCGCGCCATGCGGGTCAATAAGGAACGAGCCTGCCGGGACTGGGCTATCTTCGTCTGGCAGCGGCGGGCCGATTGCAAAGCCGCGTAGTAACTGCCGTATACGACGGAGATGATAATGCTGAATATCGTGACGGCTATCAGGATTTCCAGCAGCGTAAAACCATGTTTTCGGAAAGGCGATTTCACGGTATATGCCTGTCTGCTATATAGCTGGTCAGGGAAACTTGTTTTTGATGGCGGCCTTCATACCAGTTTACCATGATTCGGATGCGGCGGAGGGGGGCGAGGTCGGCTTGATTAAAGTCCGTCAAGTCACGGAGGGACTGGGTTCCCGCTTGCGCGGGATTGATAAGATCGGATGGGAGGGGCACCAGCGTGGGAGTGACTAAATCAGTAATTTCGGTTTGCCAATGGAAGTGGTGATTTCCTCGGCGTTCGCTGCTACCGGCGGTCTGAAGCTTCGGCAGAGGTTGGGCCAGCATTTCGGTCATTTTTTCTTCAGCTAATAAGACCGCTTGAGTAGTGGTCTCGGCACGGTCAGTGAGGTTGATGCTGAAGATGTGCAGACGGATCAGGACGGCCAAGGCAATAGCCACAATTGCCAGAGCCGTGATAACCTCGATAAACGTAAAGGCTCTGTATTTGGAGGGCATGATTTACCGTATCTGATCAAGGTTCCAACATTCGATGTCGGCGTTATCGCCGGTGCCGCCGTTTTCACCGTCGGGTCCGTAAGATTTTAGGTCGTAATAATGGTTGTTGTGAACCGAAGGATAAATGTAGATGTAAGGATTTCCCCAGGGATCAAAGGGCACTTTAGGGAGGTATGCCTCGGGCTTATAGCCTTTAATGCCGGGATCGGCGATCAAGACATTGAGACCTTCGGCAGTGGTGGGGAATCGACCGGTGTCCGTCTTGAACAGGTGTAACGCCGCTTCAATGTTTCTGATTTCGGCAACGGCTTTGGTGCGGCGCGCCTGCTCGGGCCGTCCCATGATGCGGGGCATGACAATGGTTGCCAAAATACCCAGGATGACAATGACAATCATCAGCTCCAGCAAGGTGAAACCCCTTTTAGAATTTTGGGTTGGTTTTAACATTTTCACCACTCCTTAAATTAAAGCATTTGATTAATTTCGAATATGGGCAACAACAGGGCCAGCACGATAAAACCCACGACTGCTCCCATGACCAAAAGAATAACAGGCTCCAGCAGGGCGGTGAGGGAGCGGGTGAGGGTTTCGATTTCTTCGTCATAAACATCGGCCACGTTGATTAGTTGTTCTTCAACGTTGCCGCTCATTTCACCGACGGCAATAGTATGGTGCATGATAGGGGGGAACAGGCGTGTTTTTTTAATTGTTTCGGCGATGGTTCGGCCGCGGGCGATGTCCTGCTTGATGGTGTCAAGTTGGGCGGCGATAAAACGGTTCTGCAGTACCCCCTTGACGATGGTCAGGGCGTCCAGGATGGAGATGCCGCTGGCTAACATGACGCCCAGAGTGCGGGCGAAACGGCTTGTTTCCACCTTAAGCAAGATGTTGCCAAACAAAGGCAGTTTTAACTTGGCGTGGTCCCATTTTAACCTTCCGGTTTCGCTCTTTAGATAGGCGCCCGTGGCGGCGGCTAATATACAAACGGCAACACCGAGGGCTATCAAATGAGTTTTTAAGAACATGCTGATGTTGATCAGCAAAGTGGTGGGCCAGGGCAGGGCGCGATTCATGTCGAGGAAGATTTCGGCGAGGCTGGGAATGACAAAGGTCAGCAAGAAGGCGACCACGCCGACGGCTACGGCAGCCATTAGTAAAGGATACGCCAGCGCTGCTTTGACTTTACCGATCAGTTGCTGTCGTTTTTCCAGCATTTGGGCCAACTGCATGAGAACTTCCGGCAAGGCGCCGCTGGTTTCGCCGGCGCGAACCAGGTTGATATAAAGGTGCGAAAAAACTGGATAATATTTATTTAGGGCGTCCGCCAGGGCGGCGCCGTTATAAACCCGGTCGTGCACATCTTTTATGACAGGTGCGAGGGGTTGGCCTTGGAGCTGCTCGGTCAGGGCGGCCAAGGCCGGAACCAAGGACATGCCGGCCCGCAAGAGGGTGGCCAACTGCCGGGTGGTAACGCACAGATCTCGATTTTTTATTCGATAAGACAACTCTAACAAGTCGTTTTTATTATCGGACGTTTCTTCACCGGCGGCTGTTGGGATAGATCGGTCATATTTTTGGGCCGTTTGGTCGTGGAGGTCCGTTTCCGGTGACGAATCCGGAACAACCGTAATCAGAGGCGGTTCGACGGTATGGTTTAAGTTGTCAT
The DNA here is from genome assembly GCA_001303695.1 of Phycisphaerae bacterium SM23_30. Lineage (GTDB taxonomy): Bacteria > Planctomycetota > Phycisphaerae > Sedimentisphaerales > SM23-30 > SM23-30. The sequence goes on along the minus strand of LJUC01000049.1, from coordinate 5,570 downwards.
AATCAGAGGACGGCATGTTCATTTATCCTCGAATTAGTTCTTTGACTGTCTTGTGTTACTCTCAGCACGTCCTGGAGGGTGGTGATACCGGCCTGGGCCTGCCGTAAACCGTCATCACGCAGGGTGCGCATGCCATTTTCCAAAGCAGCTTTTTTAATAGTGTGGGCGGCGGCCTGTTTGTTAATCAGTTCTTTGATGTTTTCCTCCACGATGAGTAATTCAAAGATGCCGGTGCGTCCGAAATATCCGGTTTCGAGACAATGAGAGCAACCCCGGCCGGTGTAAAACTGAGTCTGGCGCAGGGTGCTGCTTTTTTTATCATTGATAAGATCATCAAGGTTATCCTCGATCCGGCAGGCAATTTTACACTGAGGACAGATGACGCGCACCAGCCGTTGGGCCATGATCGCCATCAGTGATGACGAAATCAGATAAGGCTCGATACTCATATCGATCAATCGCGTCACGGCCGAGGCGGAATCATTGGTGTGCAGGGTGCTGAAGACCAGATGGCCGGTGAGCGAAGCATGAATAGCGATCTGGGCGGTTTCGATGTCGCGGATCTCGCCGATCATAATCACGTCCGGGTCCTGGCGGAGGATATGGCGGAGGCAGTTGGCGAAGGTGAGGTTGATTTTGGGTTTAACCTGCATTTGTCCGACGCCGGGCAGTTGGTATTCGATAGGGTCTTCGACGGTAAGGATGTTTCTCTCGTGGTTGTTGAGTTCGGTGATGGCACAATAAAGAGTGGTGGTTTTGCCGCTGCCGGTGGGTCCGGTGAGCAGGAAGATGCCATGGGGGGTCTGAATCAGTTGTTGGAAGTGATCTTTGATGTCGCGGGCAAAGCCTAGTTGCTCCAGGGATAGCCCGGGTCCGCCTTTGTCCAAGAGGCGCAGGACGACGCGTTCGCCGCCGGAGGTGGGGATGGTGGATACGCGCATATCTAATTCCTTTTCCCCGATTTTGATACGGCTTTGCCCGTCCTGGGGCAGTCGGCGTTCAGCGATATTGAGGTTGGCCATAATTTTCAAGCGGGAGATAACGGCGGTGATTTGATGCTGAGGAGGCGTGAAAACATCATGTAATACACCGTCGATTCTGTAACGCACTTTCACTTCATTTTCATAAGGTTCGATGTGTATATCGCTGGCCCGACTGCTAACGGCCTGGAACAGGATAGTATTGACCAGCTTTACGATGGGGGCCTGGTGGGCGATATTCAGTAAATCTTCTCTTTTAGTTTGAGCGAGGTTGGGATGGTGAAACGGGGTTGGTATTTTTTCGTGTTTGGCTTTATCGGTGTCCTGTTTATGGGTGGTCTGATAATAGCAGCGACTGACAGCCTTTTCGATTTCAGAGGAGGGGGCCAGGACCCTGGGGCAGAATCGGCCGAGGACGTTCATGACCGAGTCGTAAGCGGTTACGTTAAGGGGGTCAGCTAGAGCGACGGTGATTTGGCCCTCGTTATCGATGATAGGCAACATGCGCTGTTTTTTAAGAAAATCCAGGGGCAGGCGCGTCAGTAGTTCAGGTTTTATCCGCTCCGGAGCAATTTTTTCCATAAAGGGTATATTCCATTGTTGGGCGAGGGCGCGGCCCAGCTGGTCGGGACTGATGAGATCGTTTTCCAGGAGGATTTTTCCGAGGCTGATCCGGGGCCGCCGCGTCTGCTGGAGGCGCAGGGCCCAATCCAGTTGTTCGGCAGTGAGGTTAGTCTGGTTCAACAGTATTTGTCCCAGGGATTCGGTTTGCATGGTAAAAGTTCAACGTTTTCAGTATTTAATTTTGTCCGGTTGAGTCGTTAATTCGTTTTGTTTCAAAGCTGCGGCGGCCGATAGATCGGATTGGCCGCTTAAAATGTAAGGGGTTATAAAGAGTAATAAGTTGGTTTTTTGCAGGCGGTCGCGCTGAAATTTAAATAAAGTTCCAATGAGGGGTATGTCGCCTAAAAAGGGGATTTTCTTTTCGATGGTAATTTTGTCGTCTCTGATAAGTCCTCCAATAACCACCGTTTGGCCGCTGGGCATGGAGATGCCGGTTTTAATCTGTCGAGTGGAAGTGGTGGGAGTTTCCACCGACAGGCCGGTGACGCTTTCGATAAGTTGGGTGAATTTGCTGTCGATTTCCAGACCTACCTGGCCGCCCTGGCTGACGTGAGGCGTGATGTTAAGGGTGACGCCGACGTCCTTATAATCAATGGTTTGAATGATCGGCTGGGTGGTGGGGGCTTCTTCGGCGATTCGGTTTTGCACTACGAAGGGGATCGTATCGCCGACGAATATCTGGGCCTGTTGGTGGTTGGAGGTTAAAATATGCGGTTTTGATAGAATGTTGACTCCGGATTCTTTTTCCAGAGCGCTTAAAATGGAGCCAATGCGCACCTGGCCGCCGACTTCCTTAAAAGCGCCGACACTTAGACCTTCGAGATTTCCCTGGGCAGCATCAACCCGGATACCAAAATTAGTATTACCGAAAAAGCGGACGCTATCCGAAACGGCCTGGTCCAGGGTGGCCCAGTCGATACCGATTTCCAGCAAGGTTTCCTCCCCCGCTTCTACGATGAATAACTCGACCAATACCTGCTCACGTTCGATGTCAAGTTTTTCAATGATGCCGGCGATGACCTGGTAGTCCTGGGGGGAGGCCTGGATGATCAGGGCGTTGGTGCTTTCGTCGGGGGTGATGTTCACGGGGGGTTGGTTGGCGTTGGGCTGAGTATTTCTAAGGTTGGTCAAAGCCTGGGAGAGTGAGTCGGCGGTGGGTTTTGCCTGGGCGTGACGAAGATATACAACGTGCATATTATCCGTTCCGGCAGGGCGTTCTATATCTAAACTGTGGATCAGGTCCTTTATGAATTCCATGTTCTGTTTATTGGCAATAACGATAAGGGAATTCGTGCGTTCTATGGGTGTAATCTGGGTCGTGTTAGGCAGGCGGAGGTTTGAGGCTGGGTTGCGGGGGGGAGAAGAGTTAGGATGATTTTTTTCGATAATTTCGGTGATTTTTCGGCTCAGGATTTGAGCGGAAGCGTATTTAAGTTGTATAACTTCTCGTTCCTGTTGGGCGCCGAGGACGTCCAACTGCTGAATGATTTTAGCTATGTTGTGAATATTGGAGGAGGTGTCCGTGACAAGGATGGCGTTGGTTTGGGGGTAGGTGGCAATTTGAGAGCCGACGCCCAGGCGGGGCTTGAGGAGATTGCTGATCTCGGCAACATCGGCATATTTCAGAGGCATGAGTTGCGTGACCACGGAATCATTCAAGGGGATAAAGGCGGGGTCGCAGCCTATGCGCATATGCAGATTGTACTTATGTGCTTGAGCGCGAGGAATGATCTTAACATGATCCCGGGCGGGCACCGCGGCGAAACCTTTCACTTCCAGGATTGATTCTAAAAAACGGAAGAGCTGGCCTAAACGTATTTCCGAGGGCGAGAGCACCGTGATCGGACCTTTGATATTGTCGTCCACGATGAAGTTGATGCCGGTGATATCACTTATGGTTTTAATGAAAAAGACGACGTCGGCATCTTTGAAGTTGACGGAGATGGGAGTGTTGGCCAGGTTGGGATCCAGTAAGGCCGGAAAATCCACGGGCGCGGGATCGATAAGTTCTTGTCGGGTCGTATCAAGCGTTGTTTGGCGAGAAGGTATGACGGTTTCTGATTGGTTAAGGGGCGGTTTTTGTTCGGCGCGTGACTCGTGGATATCGTTGTCGGCGGTTTTGTTTGTTAGAGAAAGAGGGATTATATGGGAAAGCTCAGTTTGTTTGTCCGACGATTCTAAGTCATCGGTTTGATCGGCATTTTTTTGAGAATCAGCATTTTGTGAAGACGGTTCGATCCGGGCGGCGGGATGGAGAGAATTAGCTTTAAGTATTTGCGCAGTTTCCGGGTCGATTAATGCGGTTTGGGGGCCGAGGGTAACTTTTTTACCCTGCATGGGTGAAGTTTTAAATATTGGATCACTGTTTTGAGGCTGGCATCCCGCCAGCAGAAAGAAAAACAGATATAGCGGCAGCAAAAATCGCCTGTTGAATAAGATAATATTATCGATGTTTTTATATGTCATTTTTCATTACTTTTTGAGGGAAAGGATAATGTTTTTACAGCACCGTCGCGCAATAGTTCGACGTTGAGAAAAGACTGCGTGCGGGCTTTTTTCATCACCTGAAAGGCTTTTTGTTTGTTGGTGAGGAGCTGGCCGTTCACCTGCCGTATGACGTCACCGTTTTTGAGCGGTAAATATTTTGCCCTTTCCACCTTTTCCAGGTTGTTGATCCGCAGGCCCTGAGGTTGATGGTCGGCGATAAAAGGCTCGATCCGGGCATTTTGAAAAATATCTTCCAGAATTTGATTTTTCAGGGTCATGCTGAGTTTCGGCAGGGTATTTTCCGGCGGGGAGGATTGCGTAAGTTGGTTCGCCGGGTGAGGGATAGTATCCGGACCAGAGGATGAGGTGTTGACTTTTAGTATGGTGGTTTGGCCGTGACGAACTAATGTAACGGAGTCCCTTTCAATAGCTGTCAGGCGCGCCCCGGCGACAATATTGCCGATCCGGTAAACATCGATAGTGTCGGAGGCAATGTCTCTGATATTAGCTCGTGCGATTTCCGCGGGGCCGGTGATGGTGCCCTGTAATTCCAGTTCCAGTTTCGCCGGGTGAAGCGACGCGGCAGTATTATCCGGTCTGGAAGGTTCTAATTTTTCTGGGGAGGAAGTAGGATCTGGGCCGCTGAACAAATTATTATCCACAATATTTTTGATATCTTTGCTATTTAGCGACAAAGGAACAGGAATTTGAGGCGCCTCGTCCGAAGCCTTTCTGCCGGTGGGGGCAAAGGCCGACGAGTGGACCTTTTGCGGGGGCCATGCCACTTTGACAACTACCAAACCCAACAGCAAAACCAAAGCTATGTTAATTAAATATAAGGTTTTACGAACGTTCACGGCCACGCTCCTTATAGGCATACGTACTCCGAGTGCCTATCTGAATTATCGCCCTGCCGCAAGAGGTACTTAAGGTCCTTTGGTGTGGGGTGCATCGCACACAACCTGGCTGCTCGTTTTTCAGTTAATTATACTTGTAGGAGGAATATTATCGGGCGTGGTTAACTAAGCCCGGCGGTCATGAGGGCGTAACCGATATTGGCCAAGGCGTGAAATAAAATGGGAGCCAATAACGATCTAGTTCGTAAGAACAACCAACCCAGAACCACCCCTGGGAAAAAAATAAGGATCGATAATGCGTTATTCGTCAGGATCACGTGGGCCAGGGCAAACGCGGCAGCGGAGATAATAACCGTTGTTAGAGGCCAAATCCGGGAGTATTTGGCATTGGTGGTTGGGGCCAGACGTAAGAGAGAACTTTGCAGATAACCCCGAAAGAATAGTTCTTCCGCCCCGGCCACGTACATTATTTGATACAGCAGCCAATTGAGCCATTGGTCCGAGGGCACTTTGGGAATCAGGGGTGCTGTTAAATCAACGCGTTGCAGCAAATACAGGCCAATATATGTTGCGGGTAAAGCAACAAGGCAGGTAATCCCCACCAGGCGCAGAGATCGGCCGG
>LJUC01000048.1 GCA_001303695.1 Phycisphaerae bacterium SM23_30 | reverse complement strand
GTGAAACAACGGCCGGCGACCTTATCCGGGGGGGAGCGGCAGCGGGCGGCGATTGCCCGGGCCCTGGTGCAAAAGCCCAAGCTGCTGCTGGCGGATGAGCCGACAGGAAACCTTGACTCGGCGGCAGGAAAGGTTATTCTACAGCTTTTGGCCCGTCTGAACCGGCAGGGTCAGACGATTGTTATGGTCACGCACGATGCAAATGTGGCCCAACTGGCGGACAGGAAAGTTGTTCTCCGCGACGGCAAGATTTTTGGAGGTTAGAATATGGGATTGAAAGTCTTTATCAACGACAAACTGGTGGACGAATCAGAAGCGAAGATTTCGGTATTCGATCATGGGCTGCTCTACGGGGACGGGGTTTTTGAGGGGATTCGGGTGTATAACGGCAAGATATTCGAGTTTAGGGCGCATATGGAGCGTTTATACGCCTCGGCCCACGCGATCCGCCTGCAGATACCCCAGGACATAGACGAATTGTCAAAAAATGTCGAAATGACGGTCAAAGCCAACAATATCGTTGACGGCTATATTCGACCGGTGGTGACCCGCGGGGTGGGGACTTTGGGGATAAATCCTCTGGTATGCAAAAAGGCCCAGATTATCATCATTGTCGCCACTATTCAGCTATACCCCCAGGAGCTTTACGAAAAAGGCCTCAAGGTTATAAGCGCCAATACCATGCGGATCCCGCCGTTGAGCCTCAGCACGCAGATAAAAAGTCTTAATTATCTAAACAATATATTAGCCAAGCTGGAAGCTTTGGATTACGGGGTGATGGAAGCGATCATGTACAATAATCAGGGTTTTGTCGCCGAAGCCGCGGCTGACAACCTTTTTGTGGTCCGGGATGGACGTCTGCTTACCCCGCCTATCTCGGCCGGGGCTCTGGGGGGAATAACCCGCGGCGTTATTATGCGTCTGGCCCGGGAGAGCGGCTATGAAGTCGCCGAAGAGAACCTGACCCGCTATGATTTGTACATCGCGGCCGAGATATTTTTGACGGGCACGGGGGCGGAAATGATCGGGGTGGTGGAAGTGGACGGCCGGCAGATTGGACAGGGCCGACCGGGACCGATCACCTGCGCGTTGAGGAAAAAATTTGAAGCGTACGCCCGCGGTTAAAAAAAGGAAATTGTGCAAAAGTCAGGTTAGCACAGAAAACCAGAATAAGATCATACTCCGATTAAAGGATGATGGAAAACTAATGCAGGCTCTAAAGGAATATAATTCGGTGGCGGCCGAGTTTGAGAAGGTCCAGGAGATCTTCGATCAAGAGCTGATTTGCGACATACGGTCCATAACGGAGATGATCGAGCAGACGGGCAGATTCCGGGGCAAGATGCTGCGGCCGTTACTGGTGCTTTTGAGCGGCCAGGCGTGCGGGGAGATTAATTACCGTCACCGGGTGATCGCGGCGGTGTCCGAAATGGTGCATCTGGCGACCTTGATCCACGACGACGTGCTGGACGAGGCGGAGCGTCGGCGGGGCGGACGGACGATTAATGATCTGAACGGCAACGAAAAAGCGGTTTTGCTGGGGGACATGTTTATCAGTCACGCCTATCATTTGTGCAGTTCGCTGGAAGATCAAGCCGTGGCCCGGCGTATCGCGACGACCACTAACACGGTATGCGAAGGGGAATTGATTCAACTGCGCTACCGGGGGCGGTATGACCTGACGGAAGAGATTTATCTGGACATCATTACGCGAAAGACGGCGAGCCTGATGGCGACGTGCTGCTATCTGGGGGCCCAGGCGGCCCGGGCCGATGAAGAGATCTGCCGATCCCTGGAGGCCTACGGCAAAAACGTGGGGATCGCCTTTCAGATCCGGGACGACATCCTGGATTTGATCGGGGATGAACAAGAGGCGGGCAAAACGCTGGGCAGCGATCTGCTCAAAGAGAAGCTGACGTTGCCGGGTATTTATTACCTGCGTCATTGCGGACAGGAGGCGCGGCGCGGCGCGGTGCAGTTGCTCAGGCGGCGGCGCCGTCAGGACTTGCGGGAGTTTGCCGAGCGGCTTTGTGAGACGGGGAGTATCGACTACGCCCGGCGGCGGGCCGGGGAGTTTATCGAACAGGCGAAAAAGGAGCTGTGGGATTTCCCGGGGTGCCAGGCGCCTGAAGATCTGGTGAGATTGGCCCATTCGGTGCTGGATTGAAGTCGGGATCGATTCGGCGAAAACGGTTGATTGCCGGGAAGATACGGATTCACTATAATTAAAGCATGCCGGAAATTAAGGCCATATTATTCGATTTCGGGGGCACGCTGGATAACGACGGGGCCGACTGGTTCGCGCGGCTGCATAAGGCCATCACCGATCGGTGCGGGCCCCTCCGGCGGGAAGAGTTTGATCGCTACGCCCTGCAGGCCGCGGACACCATCGGCTTTTTATACGACACAAGCAGTTTATCCATGGGGGAAACTGCCCTGAGGCTTTGTCGGCAAATCCAAAAGCTGATGGATTACGAAAGCCTTGGTTCGGCCGCCGCCTGGGATCCGGCAGAGGTGGTGGAGGGATTTATGACTCAAACGCGCTGGTATTTACAGCGCAATCGCCGGGTGCTGGAGCAATTGCAGTCAAACTATCGACTAGGGATCGTCAGCAATAACTGGGGCAATACCGCCGGTTGGTGTGAACAATTTGGGATTCATTCGTATTTTGATACGATAATTGATTCGACCGTGGTGGGCCGGGCCAAGCCGGACCGGATGATCTTCCAGGCGGCGCTGGATCAACTGCGGCTGCCGGCAGCTTCTTGCGCTTATGTGGGCGATAGATATGAAAGCGATATATTAGGCGCCCAAGCCGCCGGACTTATGCCGATCTGGATAACAAACGGACCGGTGCAAGACGGTCCTGACGGGTCGGTAGAGGCCCATCGAATCGAAAAACTTACCGAATTGCTCGATCTGGATTTATAAGTCAGTCGGGCGGCTAAGGATCGGTGCTGATATTTCTCCAAATCAACTGCCCTGGAATTCCCCAATAAACAACTGCATTAAAATTCAATTGCGTCAAGAGCGGAACTTCCCGGGCGGTGTGAACTGCACCTGGACGCCGGGAAAATAAGACTCAGCCGATACCGATCGTGATAAACAGGTGTGTTATTGGCGGGCAACCTTAAATCTTACAGTTCCTGGGGATGACGTTTTTACGCTGGTAATGCGCGGGGACCAGACAATAATTATCACCTGCCAAACCCGGACTCCCGCAGTTTTTTACTGATCCGGACGCTGCACCATTCTTTACCGCACATAGTGCAGTGGTCCGTGTCCGGCAGGCGTTTTTCCTGGTGCATTCGGCGGGCGGTTTCCGGGTCCATGGCCAGCTCCAGATGGCTGGTCCAGTCGAGCCGGGCGCGGGCCGCACTCAATTGATCGTCCCATTTACGCGCCTCACCGAGCCCTAACGCCACATCGGCCGCGTGCGCCGCTATCCGCGTGGCCATCACCCCCTGACGCACGTCTTCCTCGTCGGGCAGCCCCAGGTGTTCCCGCGGGGTCACGTAACACAAAAAAGCCGCCCCGTAATAGGCCGCCGCCGTCGCCCCGATAGCGCTGGTGATATGGTCATACCCCGGCGCCACGTCCGTTACCAGAGGTCCCAACACATAAAAAGGCGCACCCCGGCAAAGCTCGGTCTGCATCTTCATGTTGCGCTCGATCTGATCGAAAGGGATGTGCCCGGGACCTTCCACAATCACCTGGCAGCCCTTTTCCCAGGCCCGCTGCGTTAGTTCTGCCAGGGTATGCAATTCGGCGATTTGCGCTTCATCGGTGGCGTCCGCCAGGCAGCCCGGCCTGAGTCCGTCGCCCAGGCTGAAACTCACGTCATATTCCCGCATGATCCCGCACAATTCGTCAAAGATCTCAAAAAACGGATTTTCCCGGTTGTGATATGTCATCCAGCAGGCCAACAGGGAGCCCCCGCGACTTACTATTCCCGCCAGGCGTTTTTCAATTTTAGGCAGGTGTTTTTTGAGGACCCCGGCATGGATGGTGAAGAAATCGACGCCTTGGCGGGCCTGTTTGCGGCACGTATCGAGAATATCGTCATAGGTGAGTTCTTCAATGGGCTTATTGATGATCATTTCGTACAGCGGTACCGTGCCCAACGGCGCCGGGCTGTTCTCGATCAGGGTGCATCGGCAGTGATCCACGTCCCCGCCGGTGGAAAGGTCCATGACGGTGTCGGCGCCGTATTTGAGGGCGACATTTAGCTTTTTCAATTCACCGGTCTCATCGGACGCCAAAGGCGAGGCCCCCAGGTTGGCGTTGATCTTGGTGGTTATGGATCGGCCGATCCCGATCGGTCTTAATTTACCTTTAAGATGGTTGATATTAGCCGGGATAACCATCCGCCCGGCGGCGGCCTCCCGGCATATAAATTCCGGCTCGACTTTCTCCGCCTCGGCTACCTGACGCATAGCTTCGGTTATTACCCCTTGACGTGCTTTTTCTAATTGAGTCATATCAACGCGCTGTCTAATCGACTCTTGTGCCCCTTTATTCCAGCTGCTCAGCGGTTTCGGAGGTCTTCTCCACGTCCTCCATGCTTTTGTACAACTCTTCCGCTTCCATCACCTTTCGCACTCGACGCTCATGTCGGCCCCCTTCAAACTCCGTGGTCAGCCAGCTCTCTACTATCCGCAATATCAAAGGATCATTGACCAGCATCGCCGGCAGGCACAAAACATTGGCGTCATTGTGCTGACGGGACATCCGGGCCGTTAACTCGTCATGACACAGTGCCGCCCGAATTCCCGGAATCTTATTAGCCGTCATCGACATACCGACCCCGCTGCCGCATATCAGTATGCCCCGATCCACTTCTTTGCGGGCCACCATCAAAGACGCCGGTATCGCATAATCAGGATAGTCACAGCTCTTAGATTCATTCGTGCCGAAGTCTATCACTTCATGACCGGTACGTTGCAGCATATTCTTAATCAACTCCTTGGCTTCATAACCCCTGTGGTCGCAAGCAATTGCAATTTTCATCAGATTGGTTTACCTTCCTTACCGCTTCCTCCGTCGGGTAAAATATCGGGATAATAACAGGGCCGGACCTATGGCCAACCACGCCTAAAATATCTCCTTCAAACGTTCCTGAACACTCCGAGCGATTAACCTGGCACATTTGCGATAGGTACCTATCGGCATGCCGATTGGGTCTGCAATATTTCCTTCTTTTGATAACAAAACCGTCTGAGCGCTCCTATATGGCGCCAGGTTATTCACCGCATGGAGGTGCGATGCATCCATTGCGAATATATAATCGGCCTCATAGACCAGTTCAGCAGTCGTCAATTGCGTTCGATGGCCGCTGATGTCCACCGAGGCCTCCTGGCAGGCCTGAACCGCTTCCGGCGTTGCCGGGGCGCCGCAGCCCGCCAAGATACCGGCAGAGATAATCTTATACCCTTTTTCCGCCAATTGGTCAACTGAACAGCCTAACTTTTCGGCCAATTCTCGCTGGCAAAACCCTTCCGCCATGGGGCTGCGGCAGCTATTACCCGTACATACAAACAAGATATTCACCTGCCGCATCCGTTTGACGGCCCCGGCGTCCAGGACTCCTTCCCTCAATATCTCCAATTCATCCCCGGTGAGCCTAACAATAGTAGAGGCCTTTTGGTATTTGGTAGGCCCACTATCAAGGATTAGATCTATCCTGCCGGCCAACTGCTCCAGCACATCTTCGGCACTAACCGGCGCTGACGTTTCCGAGATATTGGCACTGGAGGCGATCACGGGAGCATCTACCGCTCTCAAAAGACTTTGCGCCACTTCATGATCGGGCATCCTGATACCAATGCTACCTTCGTGATACAAGGCATTTATTCTATAATCCGGTAAATTTTCGCGAATTAAATCTATTTGGTTTTGATTTAATGTAAATACGACCGTTAAGGGGCCCGGCCAGGCCTTTTTTAAGAACTGTCGATTGAGGAGGGAAAGCTGCGGCACATATCGTCCCAAGATCGATTTTTCTCCAATATGCAGTGTATAAGGCTTTTCTTCGGATCGTTTTTTAACGCTCGATAAACGCTCCGGACCATGCCGGCTATCGGTGTTGGCCGCCAATCCATACACGGTCTCCGTCGGGAAACCGACCAATCCGCCCCGAGCCAAAACATCTGCGGCCTCTTTAATTGCCGAGGCGGCCTTCTGGAGGTCTTCAATTTTAATTACTTTGGTTTCCATGGAAATATAATAAGCCGTCTGAATTTATCCCTTAAAAATATATTTATGATGTCTTTATCGTTCATAACACTATATACAACAAATATTTGTGCTTGTCAAGGCTGTAATTAGCAACTTGACCAAACACCGCCCGGCACATAAAATTCCACTACTGTGAGAGTTGCAGCGGTAATTTTTGATCTCGACGGTACCATAACCCGGCCCTACCTCGACTTTGATCAGATACGTGCCGAAATTGGCCATATCAAAGGACCGATTTTGGAGGAGATGGCCCGGATGACCCCCTCACAGCGTCGCCGGGCGGAGGCCATATTACTGCAACACGAACTCGAGGCCGCCCAAAATTCCCTGCTTAATCCCGGCGCAGGCGAGCTTATTGCCACTCTGCGCCGCCAAAAACGCCTGATAGGGTTGGTAACGCGAAATTCTCACGACAGTGTCCGCCGCATCTGCCGAAAACACCATTTGACCTTTGACTGTGTGGTAACCCGTGAAGACGGCCCCGTCAAGCCCGATCCCTTTTCTGTTCAACGAGCCTGCGATTTAATGAACGTCATGCCTCAGCAGGCGCTACTCGTCGGCGATTATCTCTTTGATCTGATTAGCGCCCGTCGAGCCGGCTGCCGGAGTGTCTTATTAAATACGCAGGACAACTGTGCCGATTTTGAGCATGAAGCCGACTATATAATCAATGACCTGAACGAACTGCCCGGGATTATTAATGCTCTGGAAGATCATAATACCCTATAGAATAAATATTTATAGTTCAGAAGGAAAAGAGAGGTGCTATTAATGGTTAAATTTCTCGGTAAAGTTTTATTTTATTCCGGTTGCCGCACCGACGACGGCCTCAGCCTGCGGCGTTGGTTTATATTCTATGTAATCTACCTTACCTGCCTGGTGGCCGCGGCGGTTTTCAGTCTGCAATATTACGACCAACACTCTTTCGATCTCGCTTTGGGCGGCTGGTTATTGGCGTTATACCTATTTTACCTGTCGATATGCAGCAGTTTTTTCCCCGCCCCCACCGCCTGGCTGGTGCTGCTGATGGCCTCGCCTCTGGTGGGGCTGGTAAAACCGCACACTCTGGCTCAACTGCTGCATTTATCACAACTGCCACCCCAAGAGGTAGTTCTGTTGACGACGATTCTGCTGGTCGCCTTTGTCGGGGCGTTGGGCAGCGCCCTGGCCCACCTCAACGAGTATCACCTCTTCAGCTATCTGCTCCGCTGTCACCGCGTGCATAAGGTCCGGCAAACTCATCTTTATCATAAAGCCGCTCGTTATTTCGACGTCAGCCCTTTTACCCTGACGGTATTGTTCAGTTTCCTGCCTTTGCCGGTGGATATTGTGCGTTGGCTGGCCATTACCCGCCGCTATCGCCGCGACCACTATTTCCTGGCCAATTTTTTGGGGCGTTTCTGTCGATACGGTCTGCTGGCCGCCACCGCAGGGCTCATGAAAATCGGCTGGTTCGGCATTATCGCCATCCAGCTCGCCCTGATAGCCTTAATTTTATTGCGATATTTGCCCAAGATGCTATCATATAATCAGAGGCGGCAAAAGGTTGGTCCGGCCGCCCTCGCGGGAAAGAGAGCGGCACTGGTTGCGGTGGCAGCCGAGCCGGTTTCCGAGAAAGGAATGACATCATGAAAAATTTTATCATGGTGATAATCCTGGTGATATACATTTTAAGCGCCGCCGCCCCTTCATACGCCCAGGGCCACCTCGTCGGTCCTCCTTATATTCCCCGCCCGAAGCTCAGCCCTCAGTTGGATAAGCTACTTGATCAGATTGAGCAGCGCTCTAATAAGCTCACCTCCTACCAGGCCGAGATGCTCTTTGAGCAGCGTAATCTAATCATCGAAACCGTTACTATTCGCCACGGCCAAACGTATTACCAGGCCGACGAAAAAAAAGTTCAGTTTCTCATCCATTTCGAAGATTGGCTTCAGAAGGACCTGGGCGACCCGGATGATAATCCCCAACCGAATAAATACGATGAGGATATCGCCTTTGACGGCATGTGGCTCACCCGCCTCAACGCTCACGCCAAGTCCTGCGAAAAACGGGAAATCTCCAAAACCCCCCACAACAAGGAGGCCTTCCGTCTGGGCAGGGGAGATATTCCGCTTCCTTTCGCCATTCAAAAAAAAGACATCCTCAAGGAATTCGACATTAAATTGATCCCCCCCGACCCCAAAAAGCCTACTAATTTTAAAGAGCCCGTCGATCATCTGTTTCTGAAACCTAAAAAGGAGAGTTCCTTTGCCGAAAAATACCTTTCCCTGGAGTTGTGGATTTCCCAAAAGACCGTTCTGCCGCTGCAAATCCGTTATCACGCCGACGACGAGGAAGTGACCACGGTCAGCTGGTCCAAGGTTAAGGCCGACGGAAAAATCAATCCCAAAACCTTCGAGTTGACCCCCCCCGCGGGTTGGGACGTCGAAATCATACCCCTGGAGATAAAGAAATAAAATCCAAGAGGATCGGCTTTGAATCGCGGCGCTCGGCGGGCATTATGATCAGATAACAAGCTGAGAGACACTGTTTACGCAAGTTCATATTATTGTTACCTTTACGTCGGTTCTTTTCTTTTTCTCATATCTAAAGCAAGGTTAGTTTCTTTTTTTAAAGCAGGAATTAATCCTACCATCGCGTTATAATTATGTGAGAATATATGCTAAATGTTATATGCCATTCGGCGTCTGCCGGCGTACTCAGAGAGGCGGGATTGAATCCGAATCCATTTTTTCACACTAAAACATAGCGATAAACTAGGAGATGGTATCCATGAACCAAACCAACGAGAAAAAATTCAGCGGCCGGGGGCTGGTTTCCGTACTAACCACGTTTTCATTTATCGGTTTAGTTTTTACCGGCGTAGTTTTGTTTATCGTACCGCCAGGCTGGTTCGTTAATTCGGTGGGTTGGTCCCTGCTGGGATTAGAAAAGACCCAGTGGCAAACCCTGCACAATTGTTTCGGCCTGACGTTTTTGGGGGCAGTTATATTTCATATTTATCTGAACTGGCGACCCCTGCTCAGTTATTTTAAAAGCCGCCGGTTCAAGCGCTTCGCCTTCCGCTGGGATTGGATTTTGCCGGTGGTTTTCTGCGGAGTTATCTTAGCCGGTGTGGTCGCTCAAGTTCCCCCTTTCACCACTCTGGCTGAGTGGAAGGATCAGGTCAAGCGGAGCTGGGAAGAAGATTATTATGCCGATCTACCTCAACTGCCGCCCGTGGATCAATTGCCGGATATGACGTTGAGCCAATTGGCAGACGAGACAGGACTGGCCGTTGAGGTTATCGTATCCAATCTCGAGAACCAGGGATTACCCGTCGAATCAACCGACATCACCATAGGAGAATTCGCCGCCGCCAATAATACCACCATCCAGCGCATAGGCGATTTAGCTATAGGACTAATCGGCCTGGGCGGCGGTAGCGGCAGCGGCGGCGAACTTCAAAGCGGCGCCGGTCATAGGGCGGGCGAAGAGCATATCGGCGGCAAGGGAGGCGGACTCGGCAGGGGTTCCGGCGCCGGGCAAGGCGAGCGTGCCGGGACACAAACAAGTCGGGGCACGGGCCTGGGCGGCGGCCGCGGCGGCGCGGGCGGCATAGGGCAGATGACGCTGGAGCAATTCTGCAACGTTGAAGGAGCGGATCTCGAGGCGATTATCAAGAAACTCCACGCCAAGGGCATCGAAGCGAGCGCCAAGACGACCCTGCGCCAGATCGCCGATCAACTCGGAGTCCACCCGCGCGATCTGCGCGGCGTCCTGTTATACCTGCCCTGAGCCGACAAAACTCTAACTCGTACTACACCCTATGAAGTTACATTCATTCTCCGCGCCGCCGAAAGCAACCGTCTTGGTCTCTATTTCAGGGCAGACTTGTTTTTATTAGCGGCCTGGACTATACTTCTTTCGCGGAAGGCGGAACATAATAAATTAAATCGGAACCGTCCTGTTTGACAAAATGGAGCCGGGTATAAAAGGTGACAAGGTATGACCGACGCAATATTATACTAACCATCGGTGAGCGGCTGCCTCAAGCGCAGCTTGGGGATGGTAATAAATAATGCTTGAACGCAATATCAAACTAGGCATCGCCTATGACGGCGGCAATTATCACGGCTGGCAGCGGCAGCAGGACGGCATCAGCACGGTGCAGGAGACGCTCGAATTGGCTCTGGTCCACGTCGTCAAGCATTCGGTGAGTCTGCGAGCCGCCGGGCGGACGGATACCGGGGTTCACGCCGCCGGCCAGGTCGCCAATTTTATCAGCGATACTCCGATCCCCACGCGGAAACTACCTCATGCCGTAAATTCCCGCCTGCCTGCCGATATTCGTATAACCGGCGCCCAGGAAGTACCCGACGATTTCGACGCCGGCACCTCCGCCCGCAGCAAACTCTACCGCTACACCGTCTATAACAACAAATTCCGGCCTCCGACTTCTGAAAAATACTGCTACCATTTTTATCACCTTTGCGATGTCTCAATTATGCAAAAAGCCGCCGCGCTTTTGATGGGGGAACAGGATTTCGCCGGTTTTGCTTCGGTCGGCAGCATCCGTCAAACCACCATCCGCACCATGATGCGCTGCCAGATTTGGCGCAAATATTATTGGTTATATTTTGATATGGAAGCGGATGGTTTTTTGTATCACATGGTCCGCAATATCGTCGGCACCCTCCTGGAGATCGGCCGCGGCCATTGGCCGGCCGAAAAAATCACCGAGATCCTCGAATCCCATGATCGCAACGCCGCCGGCCCCATGGCGCCTGCCAACGGCCTGTCCCTCCGATGGGTAAAATACTAGTTGCTGTAGCTCAGCCGCCCCCGTCGTGTATTCATGGGACAGCCGACCTCGGCTGTTAATTTTTGGAACATCCGCCCCCTGCACTATTTTATTCTTTTCGCATAATGGTTTTCAATACTCTGCTCACCCGCCCCAGGCCCCTTTTAATAAAATCAGGTTCGCCGCCCAGCCATAATCTAAGAAAGCCCTCCATGCCGAAATGACTGCCCGGGGCTATTAAGGTCGATTGCTCGGCAATTATTTTCTCCGAAATTTTCTGGCTGGGTACATCGGAGTGGTACTTGATAAAGCAAAAAGCGCCGGCCGCCGGCTCGTTAAATTCCAGCAAACCATCAAATTCTTTTATCCATTGGCGGTAAACCGGCAGGTTGCTTTTGATCGCCTGGCAGGTGCGGGCGTATAATTTTTCCCGGTTCTCGGCGGTTACCGCCACCCGGGCCAGAGCGTCGGAAAGGATATTGGGGCCTATAGTAATATAATCATGCTGGCTCCAGCATTCGGCGACCAGTTTTTCCGGCCCCACCAGCCAGCCGATACGAATCCCCGGAATTCCGTAGGCCTTGGAAAGGCCGCTGGTAACGATTACCTTATCGCTCATACCCCAGCATGTTTTCGTTCGGGCGACGTCGATCTCGGAGCCGATATACACTTCATCCGAGATTAAATAAGCATCCATTTCCTCACAACGCTTCAAGATGCGTTCGACCGATGCCTCCGACAAAATAGAACCCGTCGGGTTGCTCGGCCGGGTGATATAGACCAGTCTGGTATTGGGATTGACGGCGCTTTCGAATTCCCCCCAATCAATCTGCCAATTTTTATCATGTTGGAGCGAAAATTTGTTGACTTTGGCACCGACTGCTTTGGCCACTCCTTCAAGCTGCATATAATTGGGGATCGCCAGCGCAAATTCATCGCCCTGGCCCAAAAGGGTAATCGCCAGCACGTAATTGGCTTCCGAGGTGCCGTTGGTAACCTCAATATTATCAATGCCGGCCCCCGGATACTGCTGGGCCAGTATTTCCCGCAGTTGAATCGTACCGTTGGCCTGGCTATAACCCAACGGCTCATCCATCATCTTTTCCAGGTCAAAGCCCATCTCCACCAGATCCCGCAGGCAGACCGGCTTAACCCCGCTTTCGGATATATCATAATCCACCAGGTTTTCCCAGGTGGACATCGCCCGCTCCATCGCAAAAACTTCCATCTTCATATACCACTTCTCCATTTATCCGGAAGGGAATTATTGACAACAACTTTCCCGTAAAAATACCCTTTCAAATCCATCATGTCAACCAACATCCCGTATCCCGAAATCCCATCCCCCACTTTTGAAAAAATAGCCCCCGATGTAAAATCGGGGGATTCTCCTGCTTTCTATCTTCTATCTTCGATTCCTAATTTTCCCTTGCCATTACTCCCCAAAAGACATACTATAACTTCCGGTAATTTCCCAACCACAATTACTATATAAACCACCCATGACCGGAAGCAAGAAAAGGGATTACTTTGTTTCTGATGAGCTAAATTCGATCCTTGTATCAATTTTAATTAAACAATATAATTCCTATACGATGAATCAGAAAGAATCAATTGAACATGCTGATGCAATGATGGTTATGGCCGATTCCAACAGGTGCAGAAAAAAAATACCAAAAAACCAAACGTATTATACCCTGGAAAGAAACAAAAAGGCAAGAAATGGCATCTGAAAGAAATCGGGCGGCGATGTCCCCGGGCCGCAATTCCTTGGGATGCGTTTCCTAAGCTTGGTATGATGAGGAAGGAATTTCTGGAACAATACGGCGATCCGGGGGGTCCGGATTGGCACGGGTAGAACCCGGCCCACCGATTAAAATGCTGCTCTATCAACAAGATGGAGCAAGAGATAATATCATGTAAATTAATTCCCGGTAACGAACCAACAGAATCTTCTAGCTCATAAATTACGGTTATGCCGAAGTAATTTTATATGAAAATCGTACACATTATAACTCGTATGATATTAGGCGGGGCGCAGGAGAATACGTTGTTGACCTGTGAGGGTCTGCATAAGAGGGGTCATGAGGTTGTGTTGATTACCGGGCCGCCCTTGGGGCCGGAGGGCCAGTTGATGGACCGGGCTAAAGCGGGCGGCTATGGGGTTATTGAGCTGGATGGGCTGCGGCGGGCGATTAATCCGGTTCATGATCTGCCGGTTTATTTCAAGTTGAAAAAGATATTCGCCGAGATCGACCCCGACATTGTGCATACTCATTCGGCCAAGGCGGGTGTTCTGGGCCGTTGGGCCGGGGCCGCCCGGCGTAAAAAAGACGTTCAGGCCTGCTGTCCCACCCTGGAGAAATTCCGCGCCGCCCAGGCCGCCGGCTGCGGCCGACCCCGCATCATTCACACCATTCACGGCCTGGCCTTTCACCCTTACCAATCGGCCTTGCTTAACTATCCTTATATTGTCATCGAGCGCTCGGCGGCTAAATACACCGATGCTTTTATCAGCGTCGCCGACGCCATGACCGACGAGGCGCTGGCCGCCGGTATCGGCCAAAAACACCAGTACACCCGTATTTTTTCCGGTCTGGAAACGGAAACGTTTCTCCAGGAGCCCTCCGCCGAAGATACGGCACGTATTCGCCGCGGCCATAATATTCCCTCTGACGCCCTGGTAATCGCCACCGTGGCGCGGTTGTTCAATTTAAAGGGTCACGAATATATTATCGAATCCGCCCGGCAGCTTGTCCCGCGTCATCAAGAGTTAATTTGGTTGTTCATCGGCGACGGCAAATTACGCGACCAACTTGAACGACAAATCGCAGCTTATCAATTAACCAATCACTTTCGTTTAACCGGCCTGGTCGCGCCCGAAAGCGTTGGTCCCCTGCTGCACGCCAGTGATATTTTAATCCACTGTTCTTTACGCGAAGGGCTGGCCCGCGCCCTGCCTCAGGCCCTGCTGTGCGGCAAAGCGGTTATCAGCTTTGACATTGACGGCGCCCGCGAGGTGGTCATCAACAACAAAACCGGTTTTCTTATCCCGCCCCAAGACGTGCCTGCCTTGATCGAGGCTCAGGAAAAACTTATCAACGATGATAACCTGCGCCGCCGTTTAGGAAACGCCGGCCGCGAACGCTGCCGCAAAGAATTCGACCATGAGTTAATGGTGGACAGAATTGAACGACTCTACCAATCCCAGGCGGCACTATTGGGACCGCCCAAATAATTCAAAAAAGGTAATGGCTTTGACAATTTTAACTAAAAATAAAAAATTGCTTTATTATTATCAGCCTCCTATTTTATCACAGAGTCATAACCGACAAATTACTCCCATACCGTGTAAATCCTGAGATTATCAGGATTGATAAATTTACCAGGTCGTTATTTTCAAAAAATACAATAATATAATATTCTATAACCCCACCTTATACAAGGTCTTACGTAAATAATACCCGATAACAAACAACCTTGCTATTGCATTTAAATTCTTTTTAATTGTATAATTAAATGTTTATGCGACAGGCGCAACCTGAATCGTTATTATGAATAAGTTAATACTTATTAGAGCCGGCAATACCCCTTGGCAGGAAGGTCAGCCTACTGCCGATGAATCTCGCCTACAGGGAACCGTTTCCCTCCCGCTTACCGAGCAGGGCAAAGAATCTCTGCAAAAAATCGCCGAGATCCTGCAGCGAGAAAAAATTGATGCCATTTATAGCAGCGGTAACGAATCTTCCGGTCCCACCGCCGAGTACCTGGCCCAGCTTTGCCAAATCAAGACGAAAAAGGTGTCCGGCCTGCGGGAGCTGGACTTTGGCATATGGCAGGGACTGCGCATCACCGAGATTAAGAATCGTTACGGCCGGGCCTATCGACAATGGCTTTGTGATCCCACCAGTGTCCGGCCGCCCCGGGGAGAGTCGGTGCTGGAGGCTTACGACAGGGTCCGTCAATCCCTTTACAGCCTCAACAAAAAAAACCGTGACAAAACCGTGGTGGTGGTTGCCGCTTTTATTATCGTCGCCTTGATCGAATGTCTCGTCGCCCACAAAAGCCTCGACCAACTTTGGCAAATCGCCGAGCAGCATGACGACCTGCGCATTCTTGACTTGTCGGACCAGCCCGATCTATTCGCCGCCAAAGCCCGTCAAAAGCGCCTGGCGAATGTCTGATTAATATGAACGAAAACGGCAACAGTTCCTGGGAAGGCTTCTCGCTGAAGAAAAAACGGGATATGCCCGAAGGTCTTTGGCGTCGCTGTCCCGGCTGTGAAGACATGATCTTCGCCCGCTCCATCGAACAGAATCTTGAGGTTTGCCCCCAATGCCAGCATCATTTTCGCATCGGCGCCGCCCAGCGGATCAAGCAGCTTTGCGATGAAGGTTCCTTTGAGGAGATGTTGGCCGATTACAAACCCGCTGATCCTCTTAACTTCACCGACTGCCAGACTTATAAAGATCGCCTCCGCAAACAGAAAAAAAAGACCTCGCTCGAAGACGCTGCGGTTATGGGTAAAAGCTACATCAAAGGTCGCCCCGTTATCATCGCCGCGCTGGATCCTGATTTTATGATGGGCTCGATGGGCTCGGTGGTCGGCGAAAAGATCACTGTCGCCGCCGAAACCGCCCTCCAGAACCAATTCCCGCTGGTGGTGGTAAGTTGCTCCGGCGGGGCCCGCATGCAGGAAGGCGCTCTAAGCCTGGCCCAGATGGCCAAAACCTCCGCCGCCCTGGCCCAGTTCGATGAGGCCGACGGGCTCTTTATCTCCATTCTGGCCGATCCCACCACCGGGGGCGTCGCCGCCAGTTTCGCCATGCTTGGCGACGTCATCATCGCCGAACCGGGCGCCCTAATCGGTTTTGCCGGTCCCCGCACCATCTGGCACACCATCAAAGTCGAACTGCCCAAAGGCTTCCAGCGGGCTGAATTCCTCCTCGAACACGGCATGATCGACCGCATCACCCCCCGCCATCAACTCCGCAGCGAAATTGCCCGCCTGATCGACTACTGTGGAAAATAATCCCCTCCATCGCGCCATTGACAATTTGGTTTTGTCCGATTAAACTAATCCCATGAATAATGGGTGCCGGGAATTGTAAGATATATGGTGGGAGTAGCTCAGCAGGCTAGAGCACCAGGTTGTGGTCCTGGGGGTCGCGGGTTCGAGTCCCGTCTCTCACCCTCCCTATAAATAATATAGAAATAGAAAAGAATAATATTAGAAATTAACTTTTGCGAAAGTCTCGTTAGAACATGAACCAAGCGGCTAAAACAACCCGTCACCACAGTGCCATGAGTTCCTTCAAGGAAACCCTGGAATCACTTATTATTGCCTTTATTTTGGCTTTTGTATTCCGGGCCTTCACAGTGGAGGCTTTCATTATCCCTACCGGCAGCATGGCTGACACGCTGCGGGGGGCCCACTTTCGGCTGACCTGCCGCACCTGTGGGTATCCTTTCGACCTGAGTTACGGCGACAGCGACAACGAAGACATCCCGACGGTCCCGATCAACCTCAACCCCCGCCGCCGACTGCGGCCCAGCGACATCCCCATCTGCCCTCTCTGCGGAACCCAGATAGCCCCCAATTACACCCAGCGCGTCAGTAACGGCGACCGTATCCTGGTGCTAAAATATCTCTACTTTTTATCCGAACCGGAAATCTGGGACGTGGTGGTATTTAAGAATCCGACGGATCCGTCCCAGAACTTCATTAAACGCCTTATCGGTCGGCCCGGCGATACGGTCGAGATCATCGACGGCGATGTCTATATCACCCAACCCGGCGAAAAGAGAAAAATCCAGCGCAAGCCGGATCACGTACAAGAGGTGCTCTGGATACCCACTTACCACAGCGACTATCAACCTCCCCCGGACGCCCCGGGCCGGCGCGCCAAAGAAATATGGGATACGCCTTTTAGACCCCGGCCTCAATCCAATGCCTGGCATATTGACCAGCAGAATCGTCACTTCGAATTTGGCGGCTCGGATAACCCGGAGTTTCTGCAATTCAACGGCGAGCGCATCAAAAAATTCAGTCAGAACTTCCTGGCCTACAACGGCAACCACCCGAACAGCAGCGATCCTGCCAGCGACCTTAAGCTCGCCTTCACCCTTATCCCCGGCGGTCAAGAAGGCAAAGTTATCATTGAACTTGGTAAATACGGCCGCCTCTACCGGGCCGAGGTCGAGATGAACGGCGCCTGTCGCATAATCGACGAATCCGAGGATGAATCCCCCCTGGCGGAAGATAATTTTGATCCGCTGACCGCAGGCGAGCCTATATCAATTTCCTTTGCCAATGTGGACCACAGGCTTGAGCTAATCCTGGGCGAGAAGAAACTGGAATATATCGGCGCCGACGAACCGGAAGAATGGGGTTTCAACGACCGGAGCCGATATCGAATTCCCACGGTGACACTGGCCGGACAAGGCGGGGCTTTTACCCTTAGACACGCGGCACTTTTTCGCGATGTTCATTACACCAATTCCAGCAACGGCCAAATCGGGGAAGGCACCGAAGGCAATCCCTTCACCTTGGGAGAGGATGAGTTTTTCGTTTTGGGCGACAACAGTCCCCAAAGTCACGATTCCCGCTTCTGGGATCCGCCTGATCCCTTACCCTCCGGCAAACGATACCAGGCCCACATAGTGCCGCGGGATTATCTTATCGGCCGGGCCTTTTTTGTCTATTGGCCGGCGGGATTCCATATCCACCCCAACGTCCCGTTCGCCCCGATTCCCAACATCGGGGACATGAGATTTATCCACTAGTTTCCGCGTAATTTTTTCTGTTTCCTGATTTTCTGGGGTATAATTTACCTATAAACAATAACGCCCGGAAAACGTCTAATAGGGAGATGGACAGTTCGAAGAAAGGGCAGAGAAATTGCATAAGTTCTTTATTGACAAATCATTACGTCATAAATGCACGTTCCCATAATTTTATAGAGGTGTAATATGATTAACAGGAAGATTTTAATTTTAATAGGGGCCTTGGCATTGTGTTTTTGCACCTGTTGGGCGGAGGGTCAGCAGGAGCAGTGGCTGGGGTATTACACGGGGCGGGAGGCTCATATGGTGGTGGGTGATATGGGGGTGCGGATATTGCCGTTAGGTGATGAGAAGCCAAAGGGGGTGGAGCTGCCGGAATTTGAGTCGGAAGGGCCGATTTTTGCGCGGTGGGATAGCCCTATGGCTAAGAATGGGCATCTATGGATCGCCCTGGACCGTTCGCACCTATACGGGCCCTATGACAGGCTTTATATCGATGCGAACGGAGACGGGGCCTTGAGGGATGAGGCGGTCATATCGGCATACCGCACCAGCGTCAACTACGCCTATTTTGGGCCGGTAAAGGTGGTTTTTGCCAGTCACGACGGGCCAATTACCTATCATCTGAACTTTAATTTTATCAAGCTTAGTGATACCAAAGAGTTGCGGGTTTATGCGGGCGGCTGGTATGAGGGGGAAATAAAAATCGGTGCGGCCAAGAAAAAATGTGTGCTGATCGACCATAATGCCAACGGGACCTTTAACGATAGATCCCTTGATCCCGGCCAGTGTGACCGGATTCGGATTGACAGCGAGACGCGTTTTGTAGGCCAATACCTGGAGGTTGTCGGGGTGCTGTATGAGCCGCAGATAGCCCGAGACGGGGCGTGTATCAAACTAACTGAGGCGGAAAATGTGATTTTTGGTGAAATTCGGTTGCCGGGATCGTTAACCGCCTTTGCCGCGGGTGGGGAGAAGGGATTGTTTAACGTCAAGCCGGAAAAGGGCAGAGCAAAATTGCCGGTGGGTCAGTATCGCGTAAATTCCTGGGCTATCGAAACTATAGACGATCAGGACATAACGTGGAGACTGGAGGGTTTGGGGGCCAACGAAAAGGGGATTTTTGAGATAAATCGGCAGAAAACAGCTATTCCGGCGGTGGGCGAGCCGGTTATTGCTCTTTTGACGGTTAGTAAGAG
>LJUC01000266.1:5550-6359 GCA_001303695.1 Phycisphaerae bacterium SM23_30 | reverse complement strand
AGAGGCAGCGGCAAAATGCCTTGATCTTGCTTTTACATCGTGCCGGGGATTTTGAGACCGCCGCAGAAATGCAGCGCCATTTCCTGCAGGCTGGTCCGGATGACGAAAACCTCAAGTTGGACCTGGTGGATACTCTTATTAGAGGCGGCGCTTATGAAGAGGCCGAATCGACTTTGTTTCGAACCGAAGCACAAAAAAATCGCTCTTCCGTATGGCTCGATTTACAGGTAAAACTTGATATCGCCCGGGGCCGGTGGCAGGAGGCCCTGTCCCTGATTGATGAAATGGCGCGAGGGGCAGCCTCGCCCCAGATCGAAATGCTTAAGGTGCAGGTCTTGGAGGCTGCCGGCCAGACCGCCTCGGCCGTCGAACGATTAAAAAGGCTCATCGCTCAGAATCCTCAATCAGGACCCCAGGACCTGAACCGCCGCATCCAGTATAGTCTCCTGTTAGAGCGAATGGGAGATAGAAACGCCGCCCTTGCCGAATTAGAGTCGTTGCGGACGGAATACCCGGACGACCCCCTCATTAAAAATAATCTGGGCTACACCTTAATTGAAGCCCATCGGCAAACAGAACGCGCAAAGCGGCTGGTGGAGGAATCTCTGCGGGCCGATCCGGAATCGGCCCCCACCCTTGATAGCGTGGGCTGGTTTTATTATAAAAATGGCAGGTTTACCCGGGCCCTGGAATATCTCTATCAGTCGGTAGCCCGCTTGCCGCAGCCGGATCCGGATATCTTGAACCACCTGGGCGATACCGTGTACCGGCTCGGCCGTAAGCGCCAGGCCCAAATGTATTGGTCCCGC
>LJUC01000266.1:0-5545 GCA_001303695.1 Phycisphaerae bacterium SM23_30 | reverse complement strand
ACTGCAAAAAAGGCTGCCCCTCGAACGATACCTTGAAGGGCTCCAGGAAAAATTACAGGAAAAATTACGCCGGCTGGCGGCCGGTGATGAGGTGATAGTGGCCGAATTATTTCAGTAGTATCGCCCGCGTCCCGGCGGCTTTCAATACCTTAACGACGCAAGATTCGAGATCCCGTTCCATGCGGGTAATTTTAAGGTGGAGTAAAACGATTATGTCAGGACATTCACACTGGGCCGGTATCAGATATAAAAAAGCCGCCCTCGACGCCAAGCGGGGCAGACTTTGGAGCAAGCTGGCCCGAAATATCATCGCGGCGGCCAAGACCGGCGGCGGCGACCCGGCGGCGAATCTATCCCTACGCTATGCCATCGACAAGGCCAAAGACGCTAATATGCCCAAAGACAGCATCGAAAAAGCCGTCAAAAGAGGCACCGGCGCCCTGGAAGGGGCCCATTACGAAGAAATTACTTACGAAGGTTACGGCTGCCATGGCGTGGCCGTCATGTGCGAGGTGCTCACCGACAACCGCAATCGCACCGCCGGCGAACTCCGCCACATCTTCGAAAAAAAAGGCGGCTCCCTCGGCGCCGCCGGCTGTGTGGCCTGGATGTTTAAGAAAAAAGGACTCTTCACCGTCCCCGCCCACGCCGTCCAAGAAGATAACCTCATGGATATCGCCATTGACGCCGGCGCCGACGACGTGGAACTGACCGACGACGCCTACGAGATAACCTGCTCGCTCGAAAACTATGAAAACCTCAAAAAGACCCTCAAAGAAAATGAAATTGAAACCAAAGTGGCCGAAATCTCCCAGGTGCCCTCCAGTTACATCACCCTCGATAAGGACGCCTCCCGTAAAATCCTCGATCTGATGGAAACCCTCGAAGATCACGATGATGTCCAGAACGTCTATGCCAATTTCGACATCCCCCCCGAAACCCTGAAACAGATCGAAGCGGAAAATTAGAATGTTGACTTTCGCCCTGCAAAGCGGCTCCCACGGCAACTGCATCTACGTCGAAACCGAACACGCCCGCCTCCTCTTTGATGCCGGCATCAGCGGTAAAATGGCCCAACACAGGCTCTCTCAATACGACCGTGACGTCCGCGACATCGACGCCGTGATTATCAGCCACGATCACCGCGATCACGTCAGCGGCGCCGGCATCTTCCATCGAAAATTTCACTTGCCTGTATATATTACCCCCAATGCCTGGTCGGCGTGTCGATCCGTTTGTGGCCCCGTCGAAAAATTGCATCATTTTATCCCCGGCCAGAAACTTCACTTCGGCGCCACCATCGTCCGGACCATCCCCACCCCTCACGACAGCGTCGATTCGGTGGCCTTTGTCATCGAGCACGACCGGAAAAAACTGGGCATCTTTACCGACCTGGGCCATCGCTTTGACGGCATCGAAAAATGGATCCGAAAACTCGACGGGCTCTACCTGGAGAGCAACTATGACCCCGACATGCTCCGCCGCGGTGATTACCCCCCCTGGTTGAAAAGACGCATCGCCGGCCCCGGAGGCCACCTCTCCAACCAGCAGGCCGCCCAACTGGTGCTCGATTGCAGCCCCCAACTGCAGTTCTTGGCCCTGGCCCACCTCAGCCAAAACAATAATCACCCCTGTTTAGCCCTCGCCCAGGCCCGAAAAATCCTGCCCCCCCATCTACACATCGCCCCCCTCCTCCGCACCCGGGCCAGCGAACTTTTCACCGTCGAATAGCCTTCAACTGCGATAATTATGGCCTTTGCTGTGCCTCGCTGAACCCTTACGCCTTAACTATCCGTTAATTCCCCCCCTTTTCCTGCCGATATTCCCTTTAGGTGCCCCCTGCGATACACGCTTGCGGGCGTTTGGGTTACAAAGGGGAGAAAACTTCCTTTCCCGCGCCCGCAGGCCCCCTTTTGTCTGGACCTACCGACCACTGACATATACGATCTTGTCATGTGCTCTCCCGGCCCCGCCTCTGGGGTTTTACCGAAAACCGGTGGCCTGCCACCGGGGAAGCCTCCGGGGAGGCAAATAGACGTATTGTGATAGCGGATAATCAGCAGGCAGCAGTTGAGGGGTTCCCTTTATCCGGCAGGATAACTGCTGTATTAACCGCCTCGAGTGGTCCAGGCGGGGATATGTATTAGTCTCGATCAATGATGCCAGCCACATACGGGATCGCGGGGTGGATTTGCTGGCCCTGGATTTTTAAATAGTGATTGACCGCCGTCTGCCCATCCCTATAATATCGACATTTGACATAAAGATGCAAAGGCCCCCGATCCCTCCTTGAACCCATCTATGCCGGGGGCCGGGTTTTACAGGGACTCAACCGGCGGCTACCATTATAATCAAGATATTAACACTACCCGTTTTAGGGTAACCGCCTCGGTGATTCAGCCCCTCCCTCGTCCTTGACGCCAAGGCTGTTTTATCTGGACAGCCTGGGCCCCTTTTGCCATATTATTTTAACCCCCGACCTGTGGCCTCGACGACCTGCTACCCCTTTTAATACGCCGGGGCCATTTTTTCTTTTTACCCGCCCGGCGATTTCTGTTAATATCCAGCCAGTCCAATTCTGGATTAGGGCCTCGGATACTTCTCACATTTCCGGGGCCCGCTTTTTATATATAGCCTGCAATAAAACCCCCCCTCCCGGCGTTAACATAATGACTCCTCTACTCCTATGACGAGTCAAAGGGCCCCGAATCTCCTCCTCAGCGACCGGGGCCTGTTTTTCGCCCGTGACAACCTCCGGCAATAACTTAATCCTCTCCGACGTTTTATATATCGAAGGGGTGAATATATATAGGCCCCGGACTCACAGCAGCCTACCGTTTATGTTGTGGCCGGGGCCTGTTTTTTAACTGAATCCGCAATAGAACAACCCCCCTCCGCGTTATAATGTCGGATCGCATAATTATTTAGGAGCCAAAGACCCTGGATTCGCAGCAACCTGCCTATATGCGCTGGATTCAGGGCCGATTTTTCATGCCCCGTGATTATTGCCCGAGACCATGCCAACCCTCATGATTCTATTAGGCCCATACCAACCAAAAACACCAAAATTCCGTAGTTTCCACGATGGATTTTGAAAACCGAGATTTGATAAAATAACCTAAAATGGGAGTGGATAAAGTCAAAGGCCGGTGCGCAAAGCGACAAAAAAATTGACCTGATCTACCCCGATTGACGACCAAATTATGCCTAATCCTTTTTATTTCAAGAGCTTAGATCAAAAAACCCTCCCCTCCGAAAAATCTTAAAAATCGCAAAATACCGTAGTTGCCACGCTAGTTTTTTTAATCTAATGTTGTATAATAAATAATGATTGTAACTGAGGAAAATTTAATCCGAAATCAGACTCAGTTATATTAATTTCGATAATTAAAAATAGTGGAGACAAGGAGAAAACTCACCCATTCTCTTCTATCCCCTTATTCTGAGTATATAAAAGTTCGGCGCCTGAGAATCCTTGGGTGAAGGTGTTTCTCATAGGAGTGTAGGAAACAAAGCATGTTTGCTGCGCCGAAATATTTTATGGGCAGTAACGCGTGTATTACTCTGCACCGGTCCTTATGTAGCACCTTCGGTCTCCGCGATAAATGACCCGGACCTGTATCTTTGGTAGGATAAACGGATTATGTCTTTTAAGATCTTTTACCCTGCGTTTATTTTCATAATACTACCCCGCGGCCCCCCGCTCCTGGCCGGTGACATCGAAAATATGCGTTATAAGTTTCGCGACTAGCTTAATGGAAAGGAAAATCACACAATGAGAAAAATATTTTTAGCTGCACTGGTAACCGTATGTTTGGTTGGTGCAGTACGAGCTGGTCCCACGTTTACTTTCGATGCATTGACCGTCCTCGATGGTGATACGATCATTAGCGCCTACATGACGGGCATTAATGGCGGCTCGACCATAAGCGTTACTGGTGCCCAAGCCTATAACATTGGTTGGAGCGGCAACGATACCATGTTTATCGAAACCACTGATACCGCCGGCCAAATCTGGATTGATCTTGGCATTACGCCGGCTTCGGCGGTAGCCTTTGACTGGAAAGTTTTTGATCCTACTGCTGGTTGGGACTTCTCCTTCACGGCTTATGATTCGGGTTTCAACCAGATAGCTGCTTTTAGCAAAGAGATCGACGGCTTGCCCCAGATTAGCGAAGATTCGGATATAGAAGGACAAGGCTCCTTCTATAATGATTTTGAATCTCCGGTGGTTCGGTATATGCTGTTTTCAGACGACAACGTCCATGATATTGCCATTGACAACCTCGTGTTAAATGAGCCGGCCGGCGCTGGCGGCCCTCCTGCCGTGCCTGCTCCGGGTGCTATTTTTCTAGCCGGCCTCGGCATAGGTCTCGTCGGCTGGCTGCGAAGGCGGCGTGCATTGTAACTTTCAAGTAAACGTGAAAAGTTTTTACCGCTAGATCTAAAAAAGGGGAATTCGTCCTGAAGGGCGGATTCCCCTGTCATTATTAGTCCAGGGCTGCTTAGATTAAACCAGCCGCAATAAAAATAGTTACTTTGGAAAAATAAAGTTCTGAAAGGCATCACGGTATTAATAATTAACTAAGATAAAAAAGGGAAAAGGGAAAAGTGGAAAGCCCCCTTCCAGTCCGAAATCCAGGGGCACGAGTCAAATTGCTCGCCTTAATAGCGCTTGCATACGGAACCTTGCTGCTTATATGCCCTACCCGTCTGGGGGCAAGGCAAGTAAACGCAGACCAGGCCAAAATGGTGGTAACAGGATGGTTAAAACTCTATCGGCATCCACGCCAAGAGTCGATCGGCAAGCGAATTAAGGCAGTGAATCTCTTTGCTGATAACAAGGGAGAGCCAATTTATTATATTGTATCTTTGCAGCCTTCGGGTTTTGTAATTGTACCTGCCGATGACCGGGTGGAGCCGATTATTGGCTTTGCCTTGGAGGGTGTTTATGATCCCGCCCCCCATAACCCCCTGGCGGCCTTGGTCCGCCAGGATCTCAACAGGCGCGTTACTTCGGTGCGAAACATCAGTAGAGAGGGAACTACTTTCAATATAACTCCTCTTAATAAGGCCCGGGCCAAGTGGCTTCAATTAACCAACATGGCCCAGGAGATCGATAGTCAACAAGTCGGAACCCTGGGCGCATCTGTTATCTCCGATATCCGTGTCCATCCGCTCATACAATCCGCCTGGGATCAAGGCTTGGTATGCCAGGATTATTGCTATAACTATTATACCCCCCATCATTACTATTGCGGATGTGTTGCCGCCGCGATGGCCCAGTTGATGCGTTTCCATGAACACCCCCCCATAGATACAGGCGTAGGTGTTTTACCCTTTAGTATTAAGGTCGATGACGTTGTGCAGACTGCCTATACGCGGGGCGGCGATGGCTCCGGTGGACCGTATAACTGGGACCTTATGGTGCTTGACCCCAATTGCAGCATAACGGAACCGCAGCGGCAGGCCCTCGGCACCCTCTGTTATGATGCCGGTGTCTCCGTTAACATGAATTATTCCAACAATATTTCATTTACTGATA
>LJUC01000265.1 GCA_001303695.1 Phycisphaerae bacterium SM23_30 | reverse complement strand
AGATGGTTTGCCCCTATGACGTAATTGTTTGGATGGAAGATAAAAAGACAGTAGGCAAATGTAATATGTGTTGTGATCGCCTGGACAGAGGGGAAGAGCCCGCCTGCGTGGCGACCTGTTTTTCAGGGGCCTTGCAGTTGATAACCACAGACTCCATAGACCAAAGAGATGACTTGGAAAATGAGATGATCGGTTTCGAACACCATAAAGACGTAAAACCACGAATCCGGTTTGTTAAAAAATTTAAGTCAGTGCTGCAAACCGAAAGCGAGTGAATATGGATAAGAAGTTTTCGGCTTTGATACCGCTTATTCTTTTCACCGCGCTTCTGCCGGCGGCCATTGGGATCGAAGCGGGAGCGGCGCTGGCCAGTTTTGCCACCGTGGGAACCCCGGAGGCCATCCTGGCTGTTCTTGTCTGGTCCCTGGGGTTGACAATTTTAAGCGGTACTTTAGTTTTATTTCACCCGGGTCATGTGCAAAGAGGGCTGTCGGCAGTAAGGGGAGTAAAACACTCGTTTTTGAGTCATGAAATTTTATTGGCTTGTGGTTTTGCAATTTTGTTAGTAGCGGGCATTCTGTGTGCTCATAAAATGGGTTCAGGGACGTTACTTCGCTATGTGCTGGCAATAGACGGTATTTTGGGGCTGGCTACGGCCTTTTCGATCGGAAGGGTATATAATTTACCGGCCCAGATTACCTGGCGCGGCATGGCGCCGTCCCTGGGGCCGGTTATTGGTTCCATGTTGACCGCCGTATCAATTCTGTATGTTTTAAAAGGCGTTATTGTTTTGCCAATGGTTTTGCCTACGACTTTTTGGCTGCTCCTCGCCCTTGACGGTTTATTTACTGTTAAAAGGTTTAGAGAATTTATATTACTGGAGAATAGAGAATATATACTTGCGTATCCCCGGCAAAAGGCGGGGGTAAATTTTTGTTATATCCTCAAATTTGTCTTGACAACGGGTATTGTCTTATTATTTATAATAGGGTATTATAAAGCAGTTCTGTTTTTGGTGATATTACAAATGTTTCTCGATAGAATAGCTTTTTACGGTTCGGCGGCCCGGAAGACTCCCCAAGCCAATATGGCCGCGGCAAAAAATGAACGTATGCGGGCCGCCTTAAAACCCCTGAGTTAAATCAGTTAGGGATTTTTGGGAAAGGGAAGATCTATGATCAAGTTAATGTGCAAAACGCGATGGGTTTGGCTGTTGTTGATGCTGGGGCTGATACTGAGCGTGGCGGGGGGTCGGTCGGGGCCGATACAGGAAAAGCCCACGGAAATGCTGGATTTTCGCAAGATCATTCACCAGGCCAAGGAGGAGGTGTTTCCGGCCTTGATATTCGTCAAGCCGATAGTGGAAGAGTTCATCAGCGGAGAAAAAAAACAGCAGGAGGTGTTCGGCTCCGGGGTGATTGTCAGTGAGGATGGTTTCGCGGTGACGAACTGGCACGTGGTGGATAAGGCGGTCAGGATCAACTGCGTGCTTTACGACAAGCGGCAGGTGGAGGTGGAGCTGCTGGGCTCGGATCGGGATACGGATCTGGCCCTTTTGAAATTGCCCTACCACCAAGGCGACAAGCCTTATCCCTACGCAAAATTTCCCCGGGGCGCCGGGCTGAGCGAAGGTGATTTTGTGATGACGCTGGGCAGTCCGTTTGGTTTTCAACGCTCGATCAGTCTGGGAATCGTATCGAATGCCCAGCGTTATATCGGTTTCGAAACAGAGTATAAGTATAACACCTGGATTCAAACGGACGCGGCGATCAATCCGGGCAATTCCGGGGGACCTTTGATCAACACTGAAGGAGAAATAGTAGGAATCAACACCCTGGGTATCGACGGCAGCGGTCTGGGATTCAGCATCCCGGCGGAAGTGGTGCAACTTACCGTGGCACGGCTCGAGCAGGAAGGTAAAGTGGAACGGGCCTATACGGGCCTGCGGCTGCAGGCCTTGCATGATTTTCACAGCAACACCTTTGTCGATAGTGAACACGGGGTGCTGATCACGGGGGTGGAGGATAACAGTCCGGCAGCGGCGGCGGGGATTCGAGCGGGAGATATACTGCTGGAAGTGGCGGGTGTTGCGGTGGAAGGGCAGTACGCGGAGATGCTGCCGGCGATCTGGTGCCGGTTGGCGGATTTGCCGCTGGATCAGGAAGTAGAGATGAAACTGGCGCGGGGCAGCATGACCGTAAACGTAGCGGTGTTGCCGGAAACAAAAGGAAAACTCGAAGGGGAGGATTTCGACTGCCGCCGCTGGAATATGACGGTCAAAGAGATTAACAAATATCGCACGCCGCGACTGTTTTACCTGAAGCCGGAGGGAGTTTATATTCAGGGGGTGAAATATCCGGGCAACGCGGCCTCGGCGGGGCTGTACGCCCAGGATATTATTTTGAAGATAGACAATCAGGCGGTGGAGACCATTGAAGACGTCAAGCAGCTTTATCAGAAGATTCTTAAAGATGAAAAACGTCAAAAGAAAGTGATGGTGGAAATCATGCGCAGCGGACTGCGCAAGTGGATCGTAATGGATTACACAAGGGATTATGATAAGGGAAAGCCATGATTACCAAACAAACACTCAGAACGGCGGTAACGGGAATCACAGGGATAGTTTTAGCGGTAGGGATCGGTGCGGCCCCGGCCGGGGGACAGGAAGTATCGGATAAAATACCCCGGCAGGAGATACTGCAGAATACGGCCAACAGTTTTGTCCTGGTGCAGTACCATTTAAAAAAGAGCGACCGACCGCAACTGGAGAGCGAATACTACTATTTCGACGAAGATGAGGTGCGCCGGCACATACTGTCGAAACAGACGCTGGATTATATGGGAGTGATTGTCAGTGACAAAGGTGAAGTGTATGCCCCGGAGCCGCGGTTGCGGCCGGACGTGATCGATAAGGTCACCATCAAGGGACCGGACGGCAAGGAACTGCCCGCCCAAAAGGATCGGCTGTTGACCGGAGCCCGGGGAGTAATTGTACGGATAGCCGAGCCGCTGCCTGATAGTTGGCAGGCGTTGAAATTCGCCGAAGCGGAAAAAATCGACGGACAGACAAAGTTATACACCATTTCCCCCTATCTCAATGATCCGGAAGTTCGCTGGCGGATATCGCCGGCCCTGCCGGAATTGATCTGGAAAGACAAGGACGAGACGCCGGTGAGTTATGCTCTGGGATATGTAAACCATGTAGGGGTAATCTGCAGCGATCAAGGCCAACCGGTGGGTTTGAGCACGGATGCCCGGATCGACCTCTCCGGGGATGGACCCGCCTGGAAAGGGGGCGAGGTATTGGCCGATGCCGGCATTACCGCACAACAACAGGAGCAATTGGAAAAGAAAATCGACAGCGATTTTGCTCAATGCGTCTATGAGATAAAAATTACCTTTCGCCAGCCGCCCAGGGAAGAAGAAGAATATGATATAAGCGGTCTGGGAGGGATATTCGGGAGTTTGCTCGGCGGGGAGGCGGCGGAAACCGAAGAAATAACCGTATTTGGCCTGGGATTTGCCGAGAATAAACTTTTAATACCGACGGCGATGCCCCAGATGATGGTGGCGGGAATCGACAATATTAAAATAGTAACTGCCGAAGAAACGCTGACCGGCACATTCGAAGGGGTGCTGCGCCGGTGCGAAGCTACCGTGATTGAAATTACCGCAGGCAAACTCCCCCAGGTGGTGAGTTTATCCGACGCGGATAAGTTGGTACGCACCAAGCCGTTCTGGACGGTCTTTGTGCGGGAGCTGGCCGGTAAAGATTTAAGCATCGACTACAACCGCTGGATCGAAAAGACCCAGGGCTACGCCGATCAATGGTATCGCCGCCCGGAACGCCCGCTGCGCCGAGGCAGTTGGCTGCTGGACGGCCAGGGGCGCCTGGCGGGATTATTTACCCGCGCCCGGCACGAACTGGACCGGCTGAAACCGTATTTGATGGGCGAGGAAATGGATTTGTTCCGGAGCGATTGGCGCTATCAGATTCAACAGGCGCTGCGCGGCATCAGTTATTCGTACGTCTCGGAAGTGGAAGATCAGACCATATTTGAGGCGGACGAATTGGCGGAGATATTGAACGACCTGCCGGCCAATCTCGATCCCTTTATTCGACATTTGAGCGAACAGGAACAAAAAGAACGCGTGTGGCTGGGGGTGGAATATACCCGGATAACCAAAGAGATGGCCGAACAGATGCAACTGCGCAAACAGACCGAAGACGGCCGCGTTGGTTTGATGATTAATCGGGTTTATGCCGATTCGCCGGCGGCCCGCTTGGGGATAACCGAAGGCGATGTGCTGCTGAAACTGCTGGTGCCGGCGACGGACTGGCCCATCGAGCTAAAGGCCTCCCGCTCCGACGAATATTCGGGGCCGGATTGGGAGGATATCGATATCCCCCAGCAAATCCAGGCTATGGGCGGGCGGGCCCCGCGCAAAAGACCCTGGCCCAGCCGAAATAATTCCTTTACCCGGATGCTGAAGGTAATCGGGCAAGAGACGCCCGTAACGCTGACTTATCTGCATAACGGCGAACAGATCGAGAAAGAGTTTGTAATTGAAAAGTCGCCTCCCGACGCCTTGAGTGCGGAGAAATTTAAAGATGACAAGCTGGGCCTGACGGTCAAGGACCTTACCTACGAGGTGCGGGCGGCTTTGTTTTTTCCGTCGGAGGCGGCGGCCATCGTCATCTCCAAGGTGGAGCAGGGCACCCCGGCGGCCCTGGGCCGCATCAATACCTTTGAACTGATTTGCGCCGTCGATGGCGCCGACGTCGGCTCCGTCAAGCAATTCGAAGAAATGATCGAAAAGGCCCAGGAGCAAAACAAAGAATCCGTCCGCCTCACCGTCGAATGGCTGGGAAAAACCCGCCTGGCGGATCTAAAAATACAAAACTAAAAAACTACCAAGAAGAGTTTAAAACCGCAGACGCACGTTGATAAACGCTGATATTTTCATCCACGGATGGCGCGGATTATACGAATTATAATTTATGACAAAGGAAACATGACATTCTACTTTTTTGATTTTTTTGGAGGTTGAATCGATGGCGCAACAAAAAGAGGTTAATATCTCAGGTATTTATTATTTGATTTTGTTTTTACTGATAGCCGGAGTGTTGGGATTATCATCGTGTGCAGCGGGGCCGCAGGTGGTGGGTGGGGGGGGTGAAGGGTTGCGGTTTGAGGTGAGTTTTCCGCCAGAGTACAGTGAGGGGGAATTGACGGGACGGATGTTTGTGGTGATTACGCGGGACGGGCAGAGAGAGCCGCGGTCGCAGGTGGGGCGTTATGGGCCGCAATTGTTGGGGATTGATTTTGAACAGTTAAAGCCGGGGGAGAAGGTGGTGATCGATGAGGGAACGCTGGGGTATCCGATCGAAAGTCTCCGCGATCTGCCGGCAGGAGAATATTACGTGCAGGCGCTGCTGAATAAATATACCAGATTTGAGCGGGCCGACGGGCATATCGTCTGGATGCATATGGATCAGTGGGAGGGGCAAAACTGGAGGCGTTCGCCGGGCAACGCCTACAGCCAGGTGCAGCAAATTACACACGAACCGGGT
>LJUC01000264.1 GCA_001303695.1 Phycisphaerae bacterium SM23_30 | reverse complement strand
GGCTTTGGCACGTGCCGTTTGCTTTTCCTGCCGCATCTGATCCAGTTTCTCCCCGGGCAGCCGCGGAAAACTCGCCAAAAACCACATAATAATCGAAAATCCCAGAATAATCGTCCCCGCCTTCCGCAGATATACCCACGCCCGCTGCCACATATGCAGCGTAATCGCCTTTAACGTCGGTATCCGATAGGGCGGCAATTCCATCACAAAAGGCGATGGCTCGCCCTTAAACGCCGTGCTCCGCAACAACTTGGCCCCGACCATCGCCAATACTATCCCGATGATATACATCGAGTACATCACCGCCGACGCCGACCGTGCTGTGGTGAAAAACACCGGTATCATCAGCATATAAATCGTCAGCCGCGCCCCGCAGCTCATCAATGGTAATACCAAAATCGTCGTCAACCGATCCCGCCGATTATCCAGAATTCGCGTCCCTAAAATCGCCGGCACCGAACAGCCGAATCCCGCCAGCATCGGTATAAAACTCTTGCCGTGCAGCCCCACCCATTTCATCAAACGGTCCATAATAAACGCCGCCCGCGCCATATAGCCGGTATCTTCCAACAACGCCAACGCCAAAAACAACAACAAAATATTAGGCAGAAAGGCAATCACCCCGCCTACCCCTGCTATTATCCCATTTATTAACAACGACTTAAACAAACTGTCACTGACGGGACTCCAAAATGACGCAACGGTTTGGCCAAGCCATTCCTGACCCGCTTCGATCCAGCCCATCGGATACGCCCCCACCGTAAAAACAAACCAAAACGTAAGATACATCAGCACCGCAAAAATCGGCAGGCCCAAAAGCCGATTGGTCAGTACCAGGTCAATCTGGTCGGAAAGGTCCATCCGCGCTTCCAGCGTATGCCGGCACACCGCCCGACATATCCCCCGCACATAACCATATCTCTGCTCAGCAATTATGGTCTCAGGATCCTCGCCAAAGATACTCGTCAGATGCTTGCG
Organism: Phycisphaerae bacterium SM23_30; assembly: GCA_001303695.1. GTDB lineage: Bacteria > Planctomycetota > Phycisphaerae > Sedimentisphaerales > SM23-30 > SM23-30. Next base: position 7,407 of record LJUC01000264.1, on the reverse strand, counting down.
ACTGATCTCAGCCTGTTCCAGTACCCTTGATCGGGTTTGGCTGTCCCGCAGCGTCTTTAACACTTCTTGGTCGTTTTCCAGTAGCTTCAGCGCCACCCATTGCGGCGAGGTGGCCAGGCAGAGATGCTTCGGACGGTTGGATTCGGCGCTTTGCAACTCTTTGGCACGCTCAAAAATAGGTTCAGCTATCTTCGCCAGTTCATTTTCGATCTCTTCGCCGTAATGAACCGGCGGCGTCTCAGACCTGCACCAGACGCCCTGGGCTACTTCTAAAATCTTATCCAGTAATTGTTTAGTGCCCTTATTTCTTGTTCCTACAGTAGTTACGACCGGGGCGCCGAAATCCTGGCTAAGCTGATCGAGATCGACCTCAAGGCCCTTTTTTTCCATTTCGTCGGACATGTTTAAGACGACGACCATAGGCACGTCGAGTTCTTTGAGCTGAGCGGTAAGGTAAAAATTGCGTTCGAGGTTGGAACCATCGACTATATCAACAATTACATCGGGTTGTTCGTAGATGATGAAGTTGCGGGCGACGATTTCCTCAAGGGAATAGGCATTCAAAGAGTAGGTACCGGGCAGGTCTATAACTTTGATATTAAAGGATTTATGTTCGCGGCGGCCTTCTTTGGTTTCGACGGTGACGCCGCCGTAGTTTCCCACGCGCTGATTGGCGCCGGTCAAGTTATTGAAAATAGTGGTTTTACCGGAATTTGGGTTTCCGGCCAGGGCGACGATGATGGTTTTTTTGACCGTGGCATCAGGGCCGGTTTTACCGTTGGAGGGCGGTTGGTTTTTTATAGAAAAACGGGTCATATTTCCAAGTTTTTCACTTCATGTAAGTTCTTCTATTATAATGTTTTGTGTTTCTTCGTGGCGGAGGCTCAGATGTGTATTTTTAATGATGTATTCGGCGGGATCGGCCAGAGGAGCGAGTTTGACTTTATAGATGTTTTCACCACGAATGAAGCCCATTTCGAGAAGTCTTTTTTTAAAGCGGCTGGAACCGTTGATGCGGACGATTCGAGCAGTTCTACCGGGGGTTAAATCGCTTAATTTTTGCAAATTTTCCATGATTTTTGTGGATTTTTGTTAATTTTTACTGATTTTAATATCCATATGGTCAGGGGCGTGGCGGTGTCGATGGCGGCGACGAGCGGGGATCTCTTTTATTTGGTCCGAGGCGACGGTTACGATTTTGACCTGAGTAGCCGTATCGCGGTCAAGCATGAGGCGGGTTGGGCCGACCATGACGATCATGTTGTTGCCGGTGCATTTTTCATTAAGCACGTAAATAAGCGCATCGGGTGTAAGGCCCATGTCGGTGAGGCGGGCCTGGGTGCGGCTGTCGCTGAGAAGGCGAATAATCTGAACTTTTTCGCCAGTGAGGCACTGATCGAGGGTGCGTGTTTTGGCCTCTTGCTTGATGCAATCATGACAGACGCCGAAGATGTTTAGTTGGTGCATCAGCAGGCGAAAATCGGCGTGGCGGGCGTTTTCAATCAGGAGGTCTTCGACGCGGGGGTCAAAGAATTCGACGATGGCGCCGCATTTGACGCAGAAGAGGTGGTCGTGGTGGGATTCGGGGTGGTAGTGTTCATAAACGGTCTGTTCGTTGAATCGGAGGGAACGGGCGATTTTATGTTCGCAAAGTATTTGTATGGCTTGGTTTACAGTTTCTCTGGTTACTTGGGGGTTGATATTGCGAGATCGTTGATAGAGGTTGTCGAGGGTTTGGTGTTTTTCGTTGTTCATGAAGAGGTCGATGACGTCGGCCTGTGGTTTGGTTAAGGGGCGGCCGCTTTCGTTGAGGACGTCTGATAGGCGGGCGAGGGTGTCGCGGTCGCGGGGTTTGGAGATTTTCGGCCGTTCTTCATTGTCGAATTCAGATGGTTTGATACGGGCTGCTGTTTCAACCTGCTGAAGGCATTCTTTTACGCATTGTGGGCAGTTTTGCCGGTCTTGGCCATGGTCGCAGAAGAAGCCGAAGCCCTTCATCCATTGACGGCCGGCCCGGGGGCAGTTGTCGAGGAAGGTCATGAACTGCTCCATCCGCTGTAAGACCTCGTTGTCGAGGACGTGCTCAATACGGCAGGCATTGGCGTCGGCGATGGATTCATTGATGGCCAAGACCTCGGTGAGGAAGTTTTTAATTTCCCGGTGGCGGCGGGCGAGGCGCCGGCCGAGGGATTTACCTTTGGGGGTGAGGGTGATGGCCTCGTAGGGGGTATAGTTAATTAAGTTCTTTTTTGCCAATTGGTTAAGGGCCCAGGAAACGGATGATTTACCGACTTTGAGGTAATCGGCGATATGATTGGCATGGGCGACGAGCTTTTCGCGTGAGATCAGGTAAATAGCTTCGAGGTAATCTTCGAGGCTGGCGCTTAAATCATTGTCTTCCATTTTAAGATATCCACTGAGGTCAAAGATGACCCATAGGGTTTAGACACAGTTTTTCATGGAATTTCACGGATTTTTTTGGATAATAGATTAAACAAACAACATGATTATTTTTTAGGTACTGGATTTCGCTGATATTTTTAGATTTTGATTCGAAGGAAGTGTGTTTTCCACAAAGGAAACAAGGATCAAGAAGACAAATGCGTGGTGCAAAGCCCCTGTTAAAAAATCTTAAGTTGTTATTTTTCAAAGGTTTGGACTCTTTTTTGCCATAGTTTGTTGACCCGTATATTATACGGCGCGTCGAACTTTTTGTCAAGGAGTAAATAAGTGGATAAGTGAATGGGGGAAAGCTTTTGATTAAAATTTCATTCTCACTATATTCTCATTTTTGTTTTGTTAGTTTGGGTCCGGTTTGGATGCCGGCATGGGTATGGTTGATCATCATCGTGCGGGACTGCCAAAGCGGCAGGTTGCAGGATTTTGGTTTTTTAGTTAAGGAGATTTTAAAATGTTACAGAGGCATCGGAAATTGATTGGATATTTAGTGGTTTTTGGAGCAGTAATCTGCGTCGGGGCATATGCCGGCATATCTTATTACGAACAGGAGGTATCGCTGGATCAGGTGCCGACGGCGGCTAAGGCGACGCTTTTGAAGGAGGCCGGGGAAGGGGTGATTCAGAAGATTGAGCGGGAACTGGAGCTGGGCAAAGTCATTTATGAGGCGGAGGTGATTATCGACGGCAAGAAGATCGAGATCGAAGTGGCCGCCGACGGCACTTTACAGAGTAAGGGTGTGGATGATGATGACGACGCCGACAATGATGACGATGACGATGACGACAAATAAAAGGGGAGAGAGTGGCGATATATCATCACTGCGAAGTTGAAACAGGCGCCGCCGAAAGTTATAATACTCGGCGGCACTTTTTATTATGGACATTTAGAGTCGGTAATCTTTTGAAGATAAATGTTTAATGACTCCTGTAAAATTGAAGTCAGGCATACTTGGAAAAGAAAAATTTGTTTTTTTCCTTTTTTCTTTTCAAACGACAAGTTCTTATGTGGCAAATTATTACGAACTTATTTAAGAAAATCAGGAAACCGATTTTCTTAAATAATATATGCCTGACTTAAATTTTGCAGGAACTTTATAAATGTTTAATATAAGGAGAGATCAAATGCGACAGAAAAACCGGAGACTGGTTGGCGTTATCGTTCTGATTGGATTTTTCGGATGTGCGGTGACAGATGAAAGCAAGTTGGAGGAAGGCGTTTCTTTGCCGGCGGCGGCGGCGGCGGCGATCAAAGCCCATTACCCCGGCGCCGAGATTACGGATGTGATCTTAGAGCGGGAGGGGGTTTATGAGGCGGTGCTGGAACAAGAGGGGCGTTTGCTGGGGGAAGTAAAGGTAATGGCGGACGGCAGTCTGGTGGAGGTGACCGCGCTGATAACCTTGTCGGAAGTTCCGGCGGCGGCGGCCCGTGTCATAACCGAAAAGGCTAAGGGGTTGAAGATAAAGAAGCTGGAGAAGGAAGTGACCTACATGGACGCCGACTTTGAGAAGCTGGATAGTCCGTTGGTTATCTACGTGGCGGAGCTGATCGAAGGCGAGGCTGTCAGCGAGATTACGTTGACGGCCGAGGGCAAGTTACTGGCGGAGGAAGGCCCGGCCTTTGTCGAAACCGAAAAACAATGGCAGGATACCTTTCCCGTCGTCAAGGCCAACCTGGTGGATACCGGCAGGAATAGGTATTTTATTCTGGAGCCGGGCTATCAGCTCAACTTTGAGTACGGGCAGGATCGTCTTTTGGTAACGGTACTTAACGAGACGAAACTGGTGGACGGCGTAACAACCAGAATCGTCGAGGAAAGAGAGCATGAAGGAGGCGAGTTAATAGAGATTTCCCGGAATTACTTCGCTATTGACAAGACGACTAACTCGGTCTATTACTTCGGCGAGGACGTGGATATTTACAAGGCGGGTAAAGTGGTCAGCCACGAAGGCGCCTGGTGGTCGGGCGTGAACGGCGCGCGGTTCGGACTGATGATGCCGGGCAATCCCCAGGTCGGGCAGATGTATTATCAGGAGTATGCCCCCGGCGTGGCCATGGACCGCGGCGAGAACATAAGCCTGACTGATTGCCCCCGGCGTGGCCATGGACCGCGGCGAGAACACAAGCCTGACTGAGACGCTGAAAACCCCGGCGGGGTCCTTTGCCAACTGTTTGAAAGTAAAAGAAACATCGGACCTGGAGGCCGGGGCGAGTTATAAGCTTTACGCTCCCGGGGTGGGATTGATCCAGGACGAAGAATTTGTTCTGACCGTTATTAAACGTTGAAATAGAAGGGAGCGATGTTGAGCAATAAGACGAATGATATGGGCAGATGATGCGGGGCGCTACGGATGGGAGGTTACTACTCAAGAGGGGGCTTGTTTTGAAGATAAGTAGCCGCGCGTGAGGAGGAGCAGGGCAAGGGCGAGGCCGGCGAGGAGGATAAGGGTGGAGGTCCAGAGGGAGGTGGCGAGGTTTGGCTTGACGGCGGGGAGGTAGTAGGTGAGGTGATAAGGCCAAAAGGCGGGGTAGTGCAGGGTGGGAGCGTTGAGTTGTTCCTGGTCGGAGAGGAGGTGGTCGGAGGTGGTGGGCCAGGGGGCGATTTTGTCATGAGCCATTTCGTCGAGGCTGTTCTTAAGATTGGTAAGGCGGATTTTGAGGAAGTTGGCTTCGGGCTCGAACATGGTCCATTGGCGGTCACTCCAACCGACATTATAGGCCATGGCCAGTTCGTGGAGTTCGCGGTTGTGGTGCAAAGAAACGGCGGCGATCTGGACGAGGAGGCTGCAAGCGGCAATTAAGGTAAAGATTGCCTTTCGCAGTACCAAAAGACGGGCCGGGTAAAAGGCAAAGAAGGCGACGGGAATGAAGAGCAGGGGGAACTGGCGGCAGAGATAGCGGGGGCCCCAACAGCAATTGCCGTGGAAGGCATCGACGGCGGCGTGTAAGAGCAGGCAACCGGTAAAGGCAGAGGCGATAAAGAGGGCCCAGGATCGGTGTCGGCGGTAGAAGGGGACAAAACCGGCAAGGGCCAAAAGGAAGATGGGATTGTAGAGGAATAAGCTTTTGCCGGGGCTGAAGAGCAGACCCAAGAGGCCGCGAGGGAGGAATGATAAGGAAAAGGGATTATGTTCGCCGGCGAAGGGGTGGCCGAAGTAGGTGTAGGTAATGTACATATGGATAAGCAGGGCGGGGAAGGTGAGGGCCGCGACGAGAAAATATGGGAACCCACGCGCCTCAAAACGGAATTTCAAGAATGAATCGACTAAAAGATGCCCATAGTTAGCCGAAGAATCCCCCGATTTGACATCGGAGGCTAATTTTCTTGGTGCCGTTGAGTCGTAGGATTTATGAAAAGATACTTTAGTGGCGTTTGGTTTTTGTTGACCTAAGGGGTCGGCTGGGCGCCGGTTTTTTCGGATGAGATAAAAGGCGAAGATTAGATAACAGATGACGGTAGGAGCAGTGTCGGATCGAATAAGGAAGGCAAAGCCGACGGCCAGGGCGGAGGCGGCGAGGGCCTTAAGGGAACCGGTGTTTTGATAGCGGCGCAATGTTAAAGCGGTGCAGGCGAAAAGTAAAGCTAGATGGGCGCCTTCCTGGCCTTCCTTGGATAGCTGCCAAAGGCCGGTGGCAAAGACTAAAAGAGCGGCGGCAAGGTAACAGCGGCGGCGGTTAAAACCGAACTCGCGGAGAATGCAGTAAAAAACTAAAGCCGTAAAGGCCAGGTTGAGAGGAAAGACGGTAAGGGAGATTAGAGCACGGATAAGCTTATCGGATTGAATGCCTAATATGTGACGAAAAATAAAATAGGGGCCGGTGAAGATGAGGGGCTGACCGATGCCGAAGCGGGAGTAATAGTTGCCGTCGCGGCCCAGGTCCGTTCCGGGGGGAACGGGATCGCCTGGTGTAAGGCGGATTTTCAGGTCGCGATGATCCACCATGGATTTGGCGACGAGGTAGCGGTTGGGAGGATCAACGCTGAGGGTGGCGTGGGAAGTGATGAAAGCGAGGGTGGATACGCCGAAAAAGAGAAGGAGGAGCGACATCATGTGCGTTTTGTGCGTACCGTTTTGCATGTAATGATTATCGGTATTTAGGGCGGATTAAATGACAAATGACAAAGCTCAAATGATAAATAAACGACAAATGTCAAATCTCCCATGTTAAAATTTACCTTTGAAGGTAATCTGTCGAAGGTAGAGAGGGAAATCTATCGAGGTTGTGCTTGCTTTAGGCTGTTGGCGGGACTACTGTTATGGTTATGAAGCTGGAATTTCATGCCGAGATAGTGAGGCAGCAGAGGTATAGTTGCAACTGCTGCGGTCAGGGGTGCCGGAGTTTTCTGGTGCCGGTGCGGTTGGCGGAGCGGGAGGCGATTGAAAAACAGCAAGATTGGCAGAGTGAGCTGAAGGTAAAAGAGCTTTTCGTGAAGCATCGGGCGGCGGGGAAGTGGGGATATGGACTGGCCAAGCGAGGGGATGGAAGTTGCGTGTTTCTGGACGAGGAAAATCTATGCGTTATTCATAAAAAATACGGGCTGGGGTCGAAGCCTTTTGCGTGTCAATTATATCCCTTTGTGCTGACGCCCTTGGGCGGGCGACTGCGCGTGGGTCTGCGCTTCGACTGTCCGGCGGTGTGCAAAAGCGAAGGTCGGGAGCTGACAAGCTATCGTCAGGAGTTGAAGCGGCTGAGCAAGGAAATGATTCCGCCGGGAATACAGGCAGTTACCGAAGCGAAGATATATCCGCGGCAAAAGATACCGGTGGAAAAAGCGGAGATCGTCAATGAAGCGATGCTGAAGATCATCGACAGTGATGCGGTGGGGCTGGCGGATAGACTGCAATGGCTGCGAGGTTTTGCCGAACATTTGAGCATGGTGAAGTGGAAGCGGGTGGAGGAGGATGACTTTAGAGAACTGGTGGAGATGTTTCGGCGAAGCGTATTTGC
>LJUC01000047.1 GCA_001303695.1 Phycisphaerae bacterium SM23_30 | reverse complement strand
GCACGGAGTATAGGCTTTTGGTTTTTTCAAAGCCGGCGGCTTGGGCGGCCTTGACCTGCCGGGCGCCTTTGATGGGGGTGACAAAGACCACGCCCATGCCTTTTTTTTCGGGGGTGCGCCGGGCAATGACAAACTCCAGATTAACCCCGGCCTCAGAGAGGGCCTTCATTTTTACCGCCAGGCTGCCGGGTCTGTCTTTGATAGTGGCAGCCCAAACATCAACTTTGGATACATCCAGTTTCATGTTATGATCTCCCGATATTAGTAACCTGTAGCACTGGGAAAAATTTACCGGGCAAACTTATGGGGACAATTTGAACAATAGCCCGGCATTTGTCAACAGTAAAGAAAGATATGGGGGGAAATACTGTTTCGATGCAGCCTGTTGACAGGGATATTTGCCGCTAAAAGCCACCGTAGCGTCGAGAGAGAGGATCGGTTAGAATGTTTGAGGATATATAACTTTCCCGCGGAAAACAAAGATGAATGAAACAAAGGTGTTGTTGAATACCTATTATGAGGTTCTCTACGAGCGACTGGAGGCCAAGAAGGACCTGAGCTGCGTCCGGATCGAGCGGGTGCTCAGAGAGGAGATAGCAAGGCAGGGATACAGGGTGTCGGGGGGGGAGGGATTTTCGGCCTACCAGCAGGCGGCCGAGGCCTTTGTCGCCGAAAGAATCGAGACCTACAATCCGGTGGGGATTCAATATACCTTTGAGCAGGCCCGCCCGGAAGAGGTTTGGGAGTTTGAGGACCAGCTCAACTGGTACGACAGTCGAGGGGAATTTGAGGCGCTGGTGGAGGCGGCCCGGGGGAAGGCGGAGCGGGGATTATCGCGGGAAGAGCTGCGGTCGCGGGCGGAGGAGTTAATTCAGGAGCTGGGGGCCTATCCGGACAAGAGCATCATCGAGGGATACGAAGCGGCGCCGACCCTGCGGAAATTGCCGGATTACGTGGTGGCCCGGGTGGTCGAGGAGCTGGTGCGAAGGGAGAGATGATCCGGGAGGGTATTGGTCGAGGGCTTTAGCTAAGGGCCGCCGGCGATATTGCTCTTGTGAAGGGGATTTTGGCAAAACTTTAGTGATTAACAGGCATATATTGACAAACGGTCCGGGAGATATAACAATTTTTATAACAGGTTAAAAAAGATATTTCAGGGGCGAGTTATGTTGGGTAAAAGATTGAAAATGCGGGGGAAGATGCTGCTGCTGCTATTGTCTATTGCCCTGATACCGATGATAGCCAGTTCGGCGATTCATCGGGTTTCGATGCTGTTTTTGGGCAATCATCTGGCCGCCGACACCCGCACGACGCTGACGGAAAACGCGATCAGATCCCTCCAGCAGCTGGTGGAAGAATATGAAGAGATCATGAGATTGAATAAAAACGGACTGGAGCTGGCGCTGCGATTTCAGGCGCAGGAGGTGGAAAGGCGTCTGGCGGGGCCGGCGGATCTCGGACAACTGAGCAGTTTTCCGGAGGAATATGGCCGGGACGAAGGCCTCGAGGCGCCGCAAGAGCCCTTTCGGGAATATTTACAGGCCGGACCAACAGGAGACTTAGAGCCTATATCCGTTAACTATCGTCAGCAGGGATACTTTCTCTGCGAGGGGGTCAAATTTGAAGAGGTAGCCGACGACATGTCGCGACTGGCGTCGATGACCCGGGTCTATGGGGAACTGGCCCGTTTTAATCCGGAGTTGATATACTGGCAGTACACCACACTGGAAAAGGGGGTTTTAACTATATATCCGGCGGGGGGTACATTTCCCGATCCTAATAGTTTCGATCCCCGTCAGAGGCAATGGTACGTAAGAGCTAAAGAAGAAGATGCCCTCACATGGCACCAGCCGATTATTGACGTGGTCAGCAAGAAAACGATATTACAGATTTCGACGCCGGTTCGTTATCCGGACGGCGCGTGGGCGGGCGTTACGGCCATGGATATAGCGTTGACAGATATTTTCCAAAACTGGCAGCTTCCGGCACCCTGGTCGGAGGTGGCGGAGCGATTGCTGGCGGTGCCGGCCTCACCGGATCAGCCGGCTCCGCAAAAGCCCTTAATTATTGCCAAAACCAGTTATCGTGATCTGCAGCAGACCTGGGAAACGCCCCTGGAGCTTCAGTATCTGGAGTCGGAGGACCAGGAGGAGTTGGATGCCCTTTTAAGAGACGCTGAGGCCGGTCGGTCGGGCGTGCGGCAGATGCGTTTCGAGGGTCGCGAGGCGTTGTGGGCCTGCGGGGTATGCCGGCCGGAAGAGCCGTTTCCGGTTATCATAGTGCCATATGACAATATCATCGCCCAGGCAACCGCGGCCGAGCAATATATTATATCCAAGACCAATCAAGGGCTGATAATCACCGGGGTCATAATGATAATAGTATTTGCCGCGGCGGCGCTGGCAGCGATTCTATCTTCCCGCTCGGTGACGCGGCCCATCAGCGAACTGGTCGCCGCCGGGAAAAAACTCTCCCTGGGCGACTTTAAGGCGCGGGTAAATATCCGAACGGGGGATGAGCTGCAGGAGCTGGGAGAGATATTCAATGATACCGGCCCCAAATTGCAGGAGCGTCAGCGGATCAAGCATTCGCTGGCGTTGGTGACCGCGATTCAGCAGCATCTGCTGCCGCAGGAGGCGCCCCGATTACAAAACTTCGACATTTTCGGCCAGTGCCGATATTGCGACGAAACCGGGGGGGATTACTATGACTTTATCGAACTGGTGGAGATCGCCGAGGGTAAAATAGGCCTTACCGTAGGCGATATTACCGGTCATGGTCTGGGAGCTGCGTTTCTGATGGCCTCGGCGCGGGGCGTTCTGCGGAGCGACGCCGTTCGACGGGGCACGGATTTGCCCCGACTTTTCGGGGATCTTAACAGTCACCTCGTGCGTGATCTGGAAGAAGGCCGATTTATGACCCTTTTCTACGCAATTCTCGACGATAAAGACAGGACGCTGATCTGGGCCTCGGCCGGGCACGATCCGGCGCTGTGGTACCATAAGGACAGCGGACAATTTGAAGAGCTGCCCAATACAGGTTTGCCTTTGGGGGTATTGCCGGAGGCGAGTTTTGAGCAAGGCGGACCGGTAACCTTTCAATCGGGCGATATCTTACTGGTGGGCACCGACGGCATCTGGGAGGCGATAAATTCCTCCTATGAAATGTTCGGCAAACAAAGGTTTTACGACACGGTGCGGGCCCATCATGACGTATCGGCAGCCAAGATATATACGGCGGTTATCCGGGCGGTTCACGATTTTTGCGCCGGTGCGCCGCAGATGGATGACATAACATTGCTTACGTTGAAAGTGCTTTAACCTATGCCGGACAAACGAAAACATCGGGGCGCCCATCCGGAAGACGAGCTGCTCTTTGCGCCGTCGCAGTGGGAAAATTTAAGGCGGGCGGCGCGGGATTACAGCTGGCTTTTGAGCCGGGGCTATGCGGATAAATCAGCCCTGAAACTGGTGGGGGATCGTTTTTCGCTGCGGCAGCGGCAGCGAACCGCCGTGATGCGCAGCGCCTGCGCCGACGAGGCGCAAGAGGCCCGCGCCGCCAAGCAACTCGGCCCGGAACAGATGCGGGGTCGGTCGCTGCTGCTGGACGGGTACAACGTAATAACCACGGTGGAGGCGGCCCTGGCGGGGGGTGTGATCCTGCTGGGGCGCGACGGCTGCTATCGAGATATAGCCAGCATTCACGGCACCTATCGAAAGGTGGCCGAGACCATTCCCGCCCTTAAATTGATAGGGAACTACCTCGACGACAGGAAGACAGGTGCGGGTCTCTGGTATCTGGATCGGCCGGTATCCAACAGCGGTCGGCTCAAGAAGATGATACTGGAGACCGCAAACGAAGAAGGCTGGGACTGGCAGGTGGAGCTGGTTTATAGTCCCGACGGCGTTTTAGTCCGGTCCGAAGAGGCGGTGGCCACCAGCGACAGCGAGATACTGAATCGATGTAAATGCTGGTTCAACCTGGCCCGGCAGGTAATAGAGCGATTGGCGGTCGAAGCGAACATTGTGGATTTGAATTTTGATTAATAATGTAAACCAATTGAAAGAGATGTTGACGGCATGTCGCTTGTGCCCCCGGCATTGCGGGGTGGACCGGACGGCAGGTGAATTTGGAAAGTGCGGTATTGGCACCGAGGCGAAAGTGTCCTCGGCGATGCCGCATTTCGGGGAGGAGGCCGTCCTGGTGGGCGGGGGGGGCAGCGGGACCATCTTTTTTAGCGGCTGCAATCTGGAATGCGTATTTTGCCAGAATTACGACATCAGCCAGAGTACCGACGGCCGGGCCTGCAGCTCACGAGAGATTGCGGCGCTGGGGCAGCGGCTGGCAGAGGCAGGCTGTGAGAATATCAACTTTGTGACGCCCACGCACGTGGTGCACGCGGTGGCCGAGGCGATCTTGATCGTCCGTTCGCTGGGGATAAAGGCGCCAACGGTTTATAATTGCGGCGGGTACGAGTCGGTGGAGGTGCTGGGACTACTGGCAGGGCTGATAGATATTTATATGCCGGACTTCAAGTACGCCGACGCCGAAAGGGCAAAGAAGTATTCCGGGATTGAAAATTATCCCGCGGTCGCGACGGCGGCGTTGGCGGAGATGTACCGGCAGGCAGGGCCGCTGGAGCTGACCAAAGGAGGCGTGGCCCGCAAAGGGGTGCTGGTGCGGCACCTGGTGATGCCGAACGATTTAGCTCACAGCAAGGCGGTAATTGAAATCGTGGCCCGGACGGCGCCGGGGTGTACGATCAACGTGATGGGGCAATACCGACCGAGTTATCGAGCGCGGGAGTATCCGGAGCTGATGGATTATCCTTTAAGCCGAACGATTCGGTCGCTCCGCGAATATGCCGGCGCCCGCGGCTTGAAACGAAACGGCGTGGAAAGCTAAAACTATCAGGATGCAGCCAAGGCATCCGTTGACGGCCGGGAAATTATCCCTTAAAATTTATCAACCGGTTTTGCGGAGTTTTTTATGATCGCCGACATTGAGCAAAAAGACATCCTTTGGATTATTATTGCGGTGTTCGTGCTGTTGACAGGGGCGGGGATAGTCATGCTTTTGATTCGAAGAAAATTTCGTTCGGAATCCTCGACAACAGAAAATCCCGAAGTGCCTTTCACCCTGGATCAGGTCCGACAAATGCATCAGCAAGGGCATATCTCCGAGGGAGAATTTCAGCGTCTCAAAGACAAAATCCTCAAAGAAACCCTCTTTGACCGCCCCGACAAGTAACATCTGCAACGGCATGAGGTTATAAATATTGCTCGATGGAAAACCTAAAGACCGATGGAGACGGGGATTTCTGCGGGAAATTTTGACACTCGACAGCCCCCAAGACGATTGGTATAATAGATATTGAAAGGAGAGCGGCTGATGACCACCGGGAAGAAAAAAAGCGGCTCCGGCCCGCCCCGCCGTCGATCCGGGGCGTGCAGTTTTTGCGGCAAGAGCGAACGGGAGGTCGGTCCTTTGATCGAGGGTCCGGGTCGGATATTCATTTGCGGCAGCTGCGTCGATCTCTGTTCCAATATCATACGTCAGGAGAGAAAACAACTCCGTCCGGGTCGCTCACTTTCAACCCATATCCCCACCCCCCGGGAGATTAAAGAGGTCCTGGACCAGTATGTTATCGGCCAGGAGCACGCCAAGAAGACGCTGGCGGTCGCCGTCCATAACCATTATAAGCGTCTCAACCATAGTTTCAGCAGCGACGACGACGTGGAGATCGACAAAAGCAACGTGCTGTTGATCGGTCCCACCGGCTGCGGAAAGACGCTTTTGGCCCAGACCCTTGCTCACACCCTGAACGTCCCCTTCGCCATCAGCGACGCCACCACCCTTACCGAAGCGGGCTATGTCGGCGAGGACGTAGAAAACATCCTACTGCGGCTGCTTCAGGCCGCCGAATACGACATCGAAGCCGCCCAGCAGGGCATTATTTACGTGGACGAGATCGACAAAATCGGCAAAACCAACCAGAATGTGAGCATCACCCGCGACGTTTCCGGCGAAGGGGTGCAGCAGTCGTTATTGAAACTCCTGGAAGGAACGATCGCCAACATCCCCCCCCAGGGGGGCCGTAAACACCCTGAACAGCAGTATATCCAGATGGATACCACCCAGATTCTTTTCATCTGCGGCGGGACCTTTAAGGGCCTCGAAGACGTCATTAAAAAACGTCTAGGCCGCAAGATGATCGGTTTCGCCGCGGAACAGCAGCCCGCCACCGAATCCAGCGATCAAACCGCCCAAATTCTACATCAGGTCACACCTGAAGATCTGGTCCATATCGGTATGATTCCCGAGTTGGTGGGGCGCCTGCCGATCACCACCGCCCTGGAGCCCCTTGACGAAGACGCCCTGATAAAAATTCTCACCGAGCCCAAAAACGCTCTGATAAAGCAGTACACCAAGTTTTTCGAGATGGAAAACGCCCATCTTGAATTTACCCCCGACGGTCTATTGGCCATTGTCAAAAAAGCACTTAAACGCGATACCGGCGCCCGCGCCCTGCGGGCGGTCACCGAAGAGATCATGCTCGAGATCATGTACGAATTACCGGAACAAAAGCCCCACATAACGTACGTCATAGATGCTGATATCGTCGAAAAAAAGGCCCCGGTCTTTGATGTCCGAAAAAAGGCCAAAAAAGAAACCGCCTAACCCGATATGCGTTATTTTTTGTCAACAGGAGGGGAGGGTAAAATATTGGCGTATTTTGACGTAGATATAATGATACGGCCTAAAATTTGATCGGCGTGGCAAAACGATGAAAAAAAAGAAGGAAACAGATACGCAGGCAACCGTAACTTTCATGTGTCCTAACTTACGATGTAGAAAGATACTTATGGCGCCTGACCGGTCACGAGGAAAACGAGTACGATGTTCCTATTGCGGCACCACCCTGAAGGTTCCAGACGCCAAGAAAGATTATTTCGCTGATAAAGGATTAGCCTCGAAAAAAGCCATGGTCAATGAAGAAGAGTATCCACCTGAGACACAACAGTAAGGCAGGCGAATAACCGGTCGATCGAATCATAACTTAATTAATAATAATAACTTAGCTACTGGGCCGATCTTCTTCGCTTTTCTTGGTGGCCTCTTCGATTTCATCGTTGATGCCGCGCAGCCCCTTCTTGAATTCTACAATTCCTCGGCCTAGCCCTTTGCCCACTTCCGGCAGACGATTTCCGAAAATCAGCAGCCCTACCGCCGCGATCACGATCAATTCCCAGGTGCCCGGCATCCCGAAGGCCATCATAATTTGGTCATAACTCATTTTATTTCCCCTACTTAAGTAATTTTCCGCAATCAAACGCCACAGTATTTCTCAACCTGTGATTATATCAAAAACTGCCTAAATTATATCTTTACAAGAATATAATATACCACATGTTTGCTTTTTACCAGTGTAATATTACCGCTTTGGGGGCGGAATTTAATGTTTTGTCAGGTATTTTTATTTACAGCTTCTATTACTGACGAAACTGTCAGGTCCGCCGCCGCGCCCAGGGCATCGAGGGCCAAATGGTCGCCGGCGCTCTGGTCGAATAATATCGACGCCCGCGGCTCGAATTCCTGATCGCCGGCCCATATCACCAGCGTAACCGGGATGCGCGGCAGAATAAACAATTCCATCGAAGCATCGCCGTACTCACAGCGGCTGCCATTAAATTTTTCCATCACTTTATATATTTTTTTCGGTTCCTCCCCCAAGGCCTGGGCCAGTTTGTCGGTCGGCATTTCATGGATCCCCCGAAAGAAAAATTCCCCGCCGGCGAGCGTTTCGGCTTTAACCAGCTTCTGGCGCAAAGGGCGATCTTTAGCCTGTATGAGGTACGCCAGGATACACAATTGTTCGATGAAACCGGCCGGTTCATTTTCCGGGCCTTTTTCGGGGAAAATCTGCTTTTTGGCCACATCGACAACGTATGGCCGATTCAACAAATCGATAAAATACCGCCCCGTCGATTCACCGGCCTGATATTGACATTTTGCCCGCCGCGCCGTCTGCGCGCCCTCCAGTTTTTCCAGTTGCCGCCAAAGACCCTCATGCATCATGACAATTAGTTTTCCTTAAATTCAGCGCCTAACTTAAAATAATCATATGTTAATTTATTCGTTGGAGAAATTTTAAAAAAAACCCAAATCCACCGGGATTTGGGGCCTATGGAATATAGTATCCCACAGGGATAATCTATCAACAACTATACATTAATATTCCGGCAATGCAACCATAAAAGCCCATACTTTTTCCGCAATGCCTCCGCCCGGAGACAGACCGGGCGAAAGATTTCCATCATGTCATAAGTCTCGCTCATAAGACATTTATCCTTGCTGGGCGATTTTTTGGTAATCGGCGAATAACTTTTTGAAAATGGTATTCCAGTTTCGAGAGAGGGCGTATTGACGGGCGTTTCGGCCCATCTTTTTTCTCAAGGGTTCGTCGCGGATAAGCAGGTTCAATTTGGCGCGAAAGTCTTCGTCATCACAGGCGACGAATCCGGTTTGGCCGTGGTCGATGAGTTCTTTGGGGCCCATTTTGTCGGTCACTATTGCCGCCAGACCCGAACTCATCGCCTCCAGCACCACGTTGCCGAAGGTGTCGGTGGCGGAGGGAAAGGCGAAAATATCCGCCGAGGCGTAGGCCCTGCTTAGATCCTCGCCTTTAAGAAAACCGGTAAAAATCGCCTGGGGACATTTCTGCTGCATTTCTTCTCGATAGGGCCCGTCGCCGACCACCGTTAATTTGGCGTCGTTTTTATCCTGAAAGATCTCTGCTAAAACATTCAAATTTTTCTCGGTGGAGACCCGCCCCACATACAGCACCATTACTTCCCCGGTTTCCCGTCGATAGCGGGGATGAAACCGCTCCGTGTCGATGCCGCGGGAGAATATGCCGATCTCGGTCTGTAATTTTTCCTGTAAAAGCTTTTTCGCATGCTCCGACGGCGCCAAAACCAGTTTAACCTGATTGTAATACCACTGCATATATTTCCAGGTAAGATTTTCGGATCTCCGGCCCGAATGGTCGGTGGGCAGGCAGAATTTTTTGACGATATTATCGATGCGATCCTTGACATATTCGGGCAGGGCGGTGTGGTAAGAGCCGATCAGGGGGATATCGCCCGCCTTGGCCGCCAACAGGGCATTGAGCCCCATGGAGCCGGGGGTGGCGGTATGAATCAGGTCGTATTTTCGCTGCCGGGCCTGGCGGATTATTCGCAGCCGCGCCAGTTTTATGTCGAAAATCATATCGAAATATATATCCACCGGCGCCGCCGGCCGATAGCGATAAATATTAACCGACCCCCTTTCCTCGACCGAATCGGCCTTCTCCGCATGGGCGTAAACATCCAGCCTTTTGTCATTCTTCCGGCACCAATCCGTCAAATAGCGAAAGGTATTGGCCACCCCGTTCACCTCATCGTAGGTGTCGGTGAAAAGTGCTACCTTCATAGTCTATCTCGGTTTGTTATTATAACTATCTCGGTTTGTTATTATAACAGCATGGGCACAACCCATCCTACCCTTCCTATTGTTTCTTTACGAATGATATTTCTCCAATGTTGTCATCAGGAAAAAGCTGATTAGGGCATTTGTGGCAGATATCTGATAATTCGGCTGTGCTCCTTCTCGTAATCTTTTTTATATCATCGAAATTATCTTTTTGAACTAAGCCCAAACGTTCATAATTAATATCCAAACATTTTCCAGTACTAATTTCTCTTCCATATAAAGGACAGAACAATCCTTTACCTGTTTTCATAGCCGAACTCCAGCATTTAGTAGTAATTGAATCAATTTTGAATCAAACTGTTCTTTTCAAAAGACAGTAATCTTTAAAGCTTAACCAACCCGGTAGGATTGTCATTAGCCCATGCTGCGTTTTATGATTTACTGGCAAAACCCTTGCTCTTAATAGTGGGCAAAGAGTCACCCTATTTTTTTAATTTTGGCCAGGTGTTTTTCGTAATATTCGGCGTAATATTTCTTACCTTTAGGGGTAAAAAATGTCAAGGGTAATTGAATCTGTCCTTTGATATTTAAATCTGCTATATTGAAAGGCCGACAAATATTTATGCAACCGGCAAGGGTGTGCTTTGCCCATGCCGACTATATAAAACGGAGGAGCAGGAGTGAGCAAACATTTGATGGATAAAGCCGTCATTCTGGCGCGGGGATTAGGAACGCGCATGCGCAAAGCGGACGAGAGCGTGGGAATGAGCGCCGATGAGGCCGCCGCTGCTGATGCGGGCGTTAAGGCATTGATGCCAATTGATCGGCCCTTTCTCGACTATGTGTTGGGCGCTCTGGCGGAGGCCGGCTATGGAAGAATCTGCCTGGTGATCGGCCCGGAGCACGACGCCGTAAGAGCATATTACGGCGAGACGCTTAAGTGCCGGCGCCTGACTATCGATTTCGCTATTCAGTCGGAACCTCTGGGCACGGCCGACGCGGTTCGGGCGGCAGAAGATTTCGCCGCCGGCGATGACATCCTGGTCATCAACTCGGATAATTACTACCCGCCCGAGGCCCTGGCCGCCTTGCGGGAAATTGAAGGCAACGGCCTGGCGGTCTTCGAGAGAGAGGCCATGATCGCCGGCAGCAATATTCCCCCCGAAAGGATAACCAAATTCGCCGTGGTCCAGATCGACCCCCAGGGATTCATGCAGCGAATTAGGGAAAAACCCGACCCGGAGACCCTCCAAAACTTACCGGAACCTGTCTGCCTGAGTATGAACTGCTGGCGTTTCACCCCGGAGATTTTTCCCGCCTGCCGCTCGATTTTGCCTTCGGCGCGGGGAGAATGGGAGCTGCCCGACGCCGTGCAATATGTCATCGAGCAAATGCACCTGCCTTTTCGGGTTTTGACCTTTAAAAAACCGGTGCTGGATATGTCCTGCCGCGCCGATGTGCCCGCCATTAAGGCCAAACTCACCGGCACCGAAGTCAATCTATAATTCGATATTTAGCCCCCGGCGTAAAGCCGGGAGATCATCGATAAGCATATTTACCGGGCAATATTTGACATAGCCGGCCAGACCGGTTAAGTTGAAACCGGACTTCGATAAAATTGAGGTTAGGCATATATTATTTAAGAAAACCGTTTGGGAGATTTTTATAAATAATTTCTTAACTGATTGTCTGGCAATAACTTACTGTTGGAAAAGAAAAAATTATTTTCTTTTCCAGTTATGTCTATACTCAATTTGGCAAAACTTCAGTTAAAATTAATAATGGACCGATTTAGGTAATTGGTTTTGGGCCCGGCGGCTAACATTGATATCGCCAAAGCCCGTAGCCGTTATTTAACAATAACAAACCGCTGGTCACGAATGGCTAAAAAAAAAGACAAACAGGAAAAACCCCCTCCCAAAAGTTTCTGGGATTCCTTTGCGATCAGTCAGGTCGATACCGATGAAATCGACCCGGATCAGGTGGATGTGACCTCGGATGCCGTCAAAGGAACCGGTTCTGCGGTCCGGCCTGTGCCCAAACCAAGGCCCCAGACCGACAAACAACGTCCCCCGTCGGTGCGGCGCAGCGGTCAGAGCAAATCCCCCGCCCGGCGGTCCCCCGCCGAGGCCGACAGTAGTAACCTGCCCAAAAGGACTCCCAGGAAAAAATCCCGCTCCGCGGCCCTCTCGGCGCGTAAATTCAGAGATGATGATGCCGAGCAAGTCACCATACCTCCGGAACTGGGCATCTTGGCCCTGCGCAATGCGGTCATCTTTCCGGGGACCGTGATACCGCTGGCGGTGGGTCGCCGCCGCAGCCGACGCCTGTTGACGGAGGTGCTGGGCGATGAATCGTCCGGCAGACCCGCCGAAAAAGTCATGGGGGTGTTAACCCAAAAAGACCCTTCCGTGGAGGTGCCCGATTTCGATAACCTTTATTCCACGGGCACTGTCGTAGCCGTCCTGAAGCAGCTCCGACAGCCCGACGGCAATAAGAGCGTGGTGGCTCACGGACTGGTCCGGTTTCGCGTCGTGGAATGGCTCAGCGCCGAACCGTACCTCCGCGCCCGTATCGAAGTGGTCACCTCCGAGGCTGCCGCCAGCAAAGAGCTGGATGCCCTGGTCACCAGCGTTCGCCACACCGCTCTGAAAATGGTTCAGCTTTCCCCCAATATCCCGGAAGAAGTAAACGTCATCCTCAGCAACATCGACGATGCCGGGGCTTTGGCCGACTTTCTCGCCGCCAACATTAACATCCCCAGCGACCAAAAACAGCAACTGCTGGAAACCATCGACGTAACCGAACGCTTGAAAAAGCTCTCCGTGGCCCTGGCCCACCAGGTGGAACTGCTGGAATTAAGCGCCAAAATTCAGGAACGCGTCAGCCAATCCATCGATAAAACCCAGCGTGAATATTTTCTCCAGGAGCAGCTCAAGGCCATTCAAACCGAACTCGGTCAGACCGATCAAAAGTCCGCCGACGTCGATCAACTCAAAAAAAAGATCAGCGCCGCGCAAATGCCCCAAAAGGTCGAAACGGAGGCCCTGCGGGAACTGGATCGGCTTTCCCAGATCCCCACCATGAGTCCCGAATACAGCGTCCTGCGGAGCTATATCGAGTGCTTATGCGAACTGCCCTGGTCCAAAAGCACCAAAGACAAGCTCCATCTCAACAGCGCCCGGCGGATCCTCAACGCCGATCATTACAATCTCACCAAGGTCAAAAAACGCATCCTGGAGTTTCTGGCCGTCCGCAAGCTCAATCCCCAGGGCCGCAGCCCCATTCTCTGTTTCGCCGGCCCCCCCGGCGTGGGTAAAACCTCGCTGGGCCGCAGCATCGCCCGCAGCATGGGACGCAAGTTTGTCCGCATCTCTTTGGGCGGCATCCGCGACGAGGCCGACATCCGAGGCCATCGCCGCACCTATATCGGGGCCCTGCCCGGACGCATCGTCCAGGAGATCCGCAAGTGCCAGATTAATAATCCCGTGTTTATGCTGGATGAACTGGATAAAATCGGTCAGGATTTCCGCGGCGACCCGGCCTCCGCCCTTTTGGAAGTGTTGGATCCCGAACAGAATAACACCTTCACCGATCACTATATCGCCCTGCCTTTTGACCTGTCGCGGGTGATGTTTATCGGCACCGCCAACTATATGGGCGCCGTGCCCCCGGCCCTGCGCGACCGGATGGAGGTCCTGGAGCTGTGCGGTTATACCGCCCCGGAGAAGCTGGCCATCGCCCGGCGTTACCTTCTCCCCCGCCAGTTAAAGGAAAACGGTCTGACCTCACGGCTCCTGACCATCAAGACCGATGCCCTGGAAAAACTCATTGAGTCGTACACCCGCGAGGCGGGCGTGCGGGAACTGGAGCGTCAGATCGCCGCCATTTGCCGGGCCGTCGCCGCTGAAGTCGCCTCCGGCAAGCGTAAAAGCGCCGTCGTCTCCGACCGACAATTATCCCGATGGTTAGGTCCCGTCCGGTATGAATCCGAAGTGGCCCTCCGCACCGGCACGCCGGGCGTGGCGACCGGCCTGGCCTACACGCCCGTGGGCGGGGAGGTCCTCTTCGTCGAATCCACCGTCACCCCCGGCAGCGGCAAACTCATCTTAACCGGCCAACTGGGCGAGGTAATGAAGGAAAGCGCCCAGGCCGCCCTGAGCATCCTTAAAAGTCAAACCCTCAGCAAAAAGAAGACCCGCGGTGACGGACTCCGGAGGCACCTGTCGCAATCTCTGGGACAGGCTGATACCCTAAAACAACAGGATATTCACATACACGTGCCCGCCGGCGCCGTACCCAAAGACGGACCTTCGGCAGGCCTGGCGATTTATACCTCGCTGGCCTCGCTCTTTTGTGAAAAACCCGTCAGGGCCGATGTCGCCATGACCGGCGAGGTCACCCTGCGGGGGCTGGTGATGCCCATCGGCGGCGTTAAAGAAAAGCTCCTGGCCGCTAAACGGGCCGGTATTCGAACCGTAATCCTACCCGCTAGAAATCGCAAGGACCTGGTTGACCTGCCCAAAGACGTAATCCGCGGCCTGAAAATGCAGTTCGTGCGCAACGTTGACAAGGTGCTGACCTTGGCCTTAGAGAGCAGCAGATAGAAGTAGAGGCGGCTGCGAACCGTCCCTGAAATTATCAATATCAAACACAACCCGTGGAGCGCGGCGATCATGGCAGATGAGCCTAAGTTAACCATTACTCAGCAAACCGGCGTCGCCATTGTTGGTTTCGCCGAACCCAACCTCCTGGACGCCTATCACGTCAATGAAACCACAAAAGACTTATATCGCCTGATCGAGCAGGAGGGCTATCGCTTGATCGTACTGGATATTTCCACCCTCAAAATGCTCAGCAGTCAGGCGCTGGGAGTCTTTTTAAATATGCGGCAGAAACTGGATAAACTCAACGGCCAAATGGCGATCAGCGGCATCGATCCCGACCTCTCCCGCGTGTTCAAGATCACCCGCCTGCAAAACGTCTTTGACTTTTTTGATAATACCGCCGCCGCCGTGGAAAGCCTCCTGACCAAAAGTGAACATGAAAAAAACCCGTGAAATCCATGCCTTCCGGGATTTTGATAGTCTCTGAGGTGAACTATGCATATCGAAACGCAATTCTCCGTCTTACTGGTGAATAAACCCGGCGTTTTATCGGGCACCCTCAACGCCCTGGCCAGGGAAAAGATCAATATTATCGCCATGACCATGATGGATTCGGTCGAACACGGCATGTTGCGCCTGGTAACGGCCAAACCCGCCCAGACGCGCAAGGCCCTGCAGCGGTTAAACGTCCTGGTCCATGAAACGGACGTTTTGTGCGTTAATCTGTCCAACAAGGCCGGCGCCCTGGCCGACGTCGCCGCCCGACTCTCCCAGGCCCACATCAATATCAGCTACGCCTATTGCACCGCCGGGGCCCGCGGCGGCAGAACCACCGGGGTGCTTAAAGTGGCCGACCTCAAAAAGGCCATCAAGGTCCTCGCCCCCCACAAAAAGAAAACCCCCGAAAAAAAAGATCAAAAGTTACGCGCCGCCCCAGGCCGCCGACCATAACCTTAGCCCCCGACTTTGGGCGGCGCCCTCAAAACTTCGTTTGGGGATGCTTTTAACCCATAATGTCAAAAAAGTAATGCCCGTCTTTATGCCGGGAATTTCCTTCATCCGGCCCAAAGCTGCCGCTCCCAAAAGAAACATGCCCAGAGTCAATTTGGCAAAACTTTAGATCTGAAAAGAGGCCCGCCCTCGTGGTAGGTTTTGCAGCCGTTGACGGGCCTCGGAGGGATATCTGTTTTTATAAGTTATCGGCCTGCCATCTGCTTATGATCCAATAAATCCACTCGATAAAATAAGTGTCAATTTGCGCTTCTAATATCAACCCAGGTGCAGCCAGTCGGCTATTATCGGGGCGTACTTGACGATCAAACCCGCAAACACCACCGAGACCATACTCATCAGCTTGATCAGGATATTCAAACTCGGCCCGGAGGTGTCCTTGCACGGATCGCCCACCGTATCGCCCACCACCGTGGCCTTGTGATTGGACGAGCCTTTGCCGCCCAATTCGCCCGTTTCGATGTACTTTTTGGCGTTGTCCCAGGCGCCGCCGGCGTTGGCCATGAAAATCGCCATCCCGAATCCGCACGTCAGACCCCCGGCCAGCAATCCCATCACCCCCGGCACTCCGAAGATCAGACCCACCACCACCGGCACCGCCAACGCCAAGAGCGAGGGAATAATCATCTCTTTCTGGGCCCCCGCCGTCGATATCGCCACGCAGCGGGCGTAATCCGGCTTGCCCGTCCCTTCCATTATCCCGGCGATCTCCTTGAACTGCCGACGCACCTCCATCACCATCGCGTTGGCCGCCCGGCCCACCGCCTCCATCGTCATCGAACAGAACAAAAACACCAGCAGCACCCCCGCAAACATCCCGCATAACACCTGCGGATTCATCAGCGTCACCTCATAAAACGCCATGTATTGCTTCAGCGACGCCACCGGCGCCCCAACTAACTGAAAGGCATGGCTGCTGCCTGCTATCTTGCCGATCTGCACATTCTCATCGTCCGCCTCGCTCAAACTGCGCAGCATCACTCCCGGCCGGTATTCGTCGTTGCCGGTGGCCACCCTTTTGCCGTGGGTCAAATCCATCAAACATTCCGTGTCTATATTATTAGCGCCGCCCTCATCCTCGATCCTGATCACGTGCGCCCATTTATTATGACCCATGTAATATACCTGCTGGGCTTTAACGTTCTGCCGGGCTTGAATATATTCCCGGGCCTGGCGATTCTGGCCCACCCGCACCTCTTCGACGTATGCCGCCAAAAGCGCCAAAGCCGTCAGGGCCGCCGAACCTATCGCAAAACCCTTCCCCGTCGCCGCCGTCGTGTTGCCCAGACTGTCCAGGGCGTCCGTCCGCTTACGCACCTGCGGCTGCTGACCCGTCATCTCCGCGTTGCCCCCCGCGTTGTCGGCGATCGGACCGTAAGCGTCCGTCGCCAGCGTAATCCCCAGCGTCGCCAGCATCCCCACCGCCGCTATCCCCACCCCGTATAATCCTAACGAAAAATGACTAAAACCCCCCGCAAAAGCGAACGCCGCCATGATCGCCACGATGATGGTTAACAGCGAGGCCCAGGTGCTTTTCATCCCCGTGGCTATCCCGGCGATTATCACCGTCGCCGGACCCGTCTCCGCCTGGTTGCTGATCCTCCGCGTCGGTTTATACTCGTAACTGGTATAGTACTCGGTGCTCTTGCCGATAATTATCCCGGCTATCAAACCGGCTACTACCGACAGCGAAATACGCCACCACACCACCTCCGGGATACCTTTCAACAGCAGGTAGCTGAACAAAAAGGTGCCCGCCACAATCAAAAAACTGCTGCCGTTGATCCCCCGGCTCAACGCCCCCAGCAGATCCTTCATCCCCGCCTCTTCCTTGGTCCGCACCAGCAAAATACCGATGATGCTCATCACAATCCCTATCCCCGCCAGCACCATCGGCAGCGCCAGCATCCGGGCCTGATGGGATATGGTCATCTCGCCGGACTTGCCGATCGCCGCCACCGCCGCCACCCCCAAAGCCGCCGTCGCCAGAATCGAACCACAGTAACTCTCGTAGAGATCGGCCCCCATCCCCGCCACGTCGCCCACGTTGTCGCCCACGTTGTCCGCTATAGTTGCCGGGTTCCGCGGATCATCCTCCGGTATGCCCGCCTCCACCTTACCCACCAGATCGGCCCCTACGTCCGCCGCCTTGGTATAAATCCCCCCGCCCACCCGGGCAAATAACGCCTGGGAACTGGCCCCCATCCCAAAACAAAGCATCACCACCGTAATCTCCACCAGATTCATCGGATGACCTATGGCCGGCGCCAGTCGCGCCAGGATGTAAAACCACATGGTTATATCCAAAAGTCCGAATCCTACCACCACCAATCCCATCACCGCCCCGGCCCGAAAGGCCACCTGCAATCCCCGGTTCAAACTCTCCTTGGCCCCCTGGGTCGTCCGATTGCTGGCCATGGTGGCCGTCTTCATCCCCAAAAAACCACACAAACCGCTGAAAAAACCCCCCGTCAAAAAGGCCAGAAACACCAGTTGATGCTGCACCCCGATCAAGCCCATCACTCCCAAAATCGCACTTACCACCACAAAAAATATCGCCACTACCTTATACTGCCGCTTTAAATACGCCATCGCCCCTTTGCGGACATATTCGGCGATCTCCTTCATCTTCTCATCGCCTTCAGAGGCATTTTTCACCTGCCGGTATAGCACCCAGGCCGCCGCCAGGGCTATTATTGACCCTACGGGCGCCAGATACCACACCAAGGGAATCGCAATATCTTGCTCCATCACCCCGGCTGAGCTCAAAGACGGAGGTTCTTCTGCTTCTTGCGCTAATGCTATGTTGCTCAGCACTAAAATCACCGCCGCCCACCCCATTAACAGCCGGCATCGACCTGTCAATTGCGACATCTTGTACACCATGTTCTCCTTTCTGTATTTAATGAATGATTCCTGAAAAATTAAAGCCAGGCATTTAATATTTAAGAAAAAAGGTTTCCTGATTCTCTTAAGTAGTTCCGTAACAATCTGTCAAATAAGAACTTACATTTTGGAAAGAAAAAATTACTTTTTTCATTTTTTCATTTGTCGGTATGCCTAGATTTAGTTTTCCAGGAACTTTTATTTAAAGCGTTACCGTCGCCGGGGGCGTGTTTTTCATAAGCGCTTAAAAAACAGCCATTTATGGCAAACACTCTCCGCTTTGCCCTTACCTGTCCCGAAAACGAATCCCCTCCATTCTTCCCAACCTTGATATTGGGCACCCCGCTCAATTATGCCCTCTGTGACCTTTTTTGATATGGCCCGTGGTTCTTCCTTCACCAACGGCGCCAATTTTTACTAAAACGAGCACTTTCACCTGCCAGGCTGAAATCCCGTCATTTTATCAATATCTTTGCTGTTCGTTCGCTCGTACCGCCTTGCGGATGCGGCGGCGACGCTTCTCGGAAGGTTTCTCATAGTAACTTTGACGCTTGATGTCCTTGATGAGCCCTTCCTTTTCGCACATCTTCTTGAAACGCTTCATCATCTGCTGGATGGATTCGCCGCTCCTGGCTTTAATTTTTATCATTAAACCTCTCAACCTTTCCCTAAATCTCTTTTCCCGTATATCACTTTTTTAACATCGACATCCATATAAATAACAAAGCATTATATATTTAGGATTATTGGTAATAAATTCAAGTAAAATGATTCGACCTTCCAGGTTTTTTGTCTTTAATTCCCTCCCGACAGCTACCTACCATGAAAACCTATTTTCATAAGTGTAGCGATTACAATTACTTATGAAATGACACCTCTGGTCGGACCTTATTTTAATCAAAAATCCGCCCCTGACGACCAAAAGACGCTTCTTATTTTGAGAATTTATTTAAAATCAGAAGAACATCCTGTACAATAGTCATTTAGTTTTATTCAAGCTCTTTTCAGGAACCTTTATATACCTCGGCGGAGGGTAAAGAGATGAGAAGATTAAGAAAATTACATCAAAAATTTATTCAACAGCGCCACCATCGTCATCTCTCTAAAGACTTTAATTCTAATCGGAGTCCAACCCCTCTGGTCGGCCCGACCGGCCATCCCACTAAAGTACTGGCCGCCGGCACCGCCGCCGCCCTGACCCTGGGCGCCGGTCTATGTATGAATAGATATCTACA
>LJUC01000263.1 GCA_001303695.1 Phycisphaerae bacterium SM23_30 | reverse complement strand
GATGAATTTCGTACCTGCAAAAAGATGGTTTGATGGCCGCTCATAGGGGCGAGAAACTCGATCTCGCCCGTTAATCCCTCCATCGTGCCCGGCGCACTTAGGCCTATCTGCGGAGAGGTCCGCGGGGGCACGTAGCGTTTGATATTTCCCCCGCCCAGTTTCAGGGCGTAAAGGGTGCCGATAGGCATAAATTGCGAACTATGCCAGGTGATGCTTCGACCTTCCCATTCGTATTTGAGGGGCTGAAAACCAAACGTAGCCGCCAGAGATTTACCCGTGCGGTCGTAATCCAGGCGGCTGGTCCCGGAATTGGGCGATTCCATCATCTTCATGGTAACGCCTAGGGTGGTGAAAATGGTATCCAGCTGTGACTGAAAGGCATCGACGAAACCGGCGATCTTCTGATTGAGGATGGTCTCGGTCAGAGGGGCCGCCAAATTAGTCGTTATCATGCTCTTGAATTCGGGATAATCGCCCACGTCCAGGGCCTGCGTCTTGGTATTGCGGGACATGTCCCATACGTCGCCGTCGCCGAACAGGGTGCCGGAATTGATAACCCAGTCGGAAAGGCCGTAATGGCCCGCCTTCAGGGACGAAGTGCCTCCCCGCGGCACCACATAATTATCCGTCGTGGCATGGATTATCGCCTCATCGTTATAGAATACGCTGGTGGCGTTGAGAGCGCGTCCTTCCACGCTCGTAACTATCACAAAAGGACCGGAGGCATCTCCTACGGGATCAACCACATCCACAACCAAAGGCACATCGGTCGTTGTTCCCGTAAGCACGTTTCGTTTGTGGGAAAGAGAACTGTCATCGTAAATATCCACGTACATGCCCGACCGCCAGTAAGCCATCCGCGAGAGGGACGGATATATCTTCAGGCTGGCATTGGCCGTGGCCCCGCCGCCCTTTGAGGTAGTGTAAGTGGTCGCCACTCCGCCGGACACCTCCGGGGTAGTGGCCGGGGCGCAGCCGATATAATTGCCCACATAGAAACTGACCGTCTCGGTATGGGCGATAAGTTTGGCCACGCCTCTTATGTCCGTGGCCCATTTCTCCAACACCGCGGCGTCAAGAGATTCGACCTTCAGGTCAAATTCCTCCACCGCATAATTGCCGCGATGACCATGTAGAAAGGCCTGACGGACATAATGGGAGATATGGGGCGTCTCGGAGGGGTTGGGAAAACCGGTGGGCGTGTTTCTAATATCCACTCTCAGGGCGTCGTTGCGGATAGTGCCGCCGGTGACGGTGGAAGGCTCATAGAGGCCGGAGACGCCGCTGTGAAAGCGGTGCATGATATTCCAGCCGCGGCCGATGCCGCCGCTTTTAACGCCGTCGGTAGTGGTCTTGACTAACGAATATAAAGGATCGGTTATGTTAAGGGTCTCGATGCTGGCGGCGGGCAATTCCTCGCGCACCATCGAATCGAGAACCGCCAGAGGGGTTGTTGCCGCCATAGCAATTCTCCTTGAAAATCACAATGTAAATACACAGGTTCCCTGATTCCCTGTGAATCAGGGTGCCTTGGAGATGTGTTTCACACGTGCTTGATCAGGAGACTTGCAGAACGGCTCTATTTCTTACCACCCCAAAGTTTACCTAAAAACCTTTTTTGGAAAACCGCGCCGTAATCTGGGTCATTGATGGCAACTCGTTCCACCGGCTGCTCCGTTTGGGAGGTGATGCCCGTCAGGCCCCCGCCGCCGCCGAAGCCCAAAAGGGTATTCGGCACGGCCGCCGGCGTCTCCGCCGGCTGGGGCGCTACCAGCTTGCTGAACGTCTGTGCATCTTCCACGACGGCCTCAGCCGACCGTTGCACCAGTTCAGGGCTATAGGGACGTCCATCATTCATCCGACTCACAGCCTCATCTTCGGCTTGCTTTAACAATCTTTCGCGGAATAACTCCTTAGCTTCGGGAGTCATATCCTTTATCATTGTAACATAGGTTTCATTTTTGTCAAGTATCTTACTAACATCAGTACGGAATTGGTTTTTTCTCGTAGTGTGAGAGGTATCCGCCGACGACAATATCTTGGCCCTCAATGCCGGGTCCAAATCGGCCTCGGTAATCTTGCGGGGGGCATTTTCCTGGCCTTTATCATCATTAGATTGATTCGTAACTTCATTATTATCAGGGTATAACATAGCATTAATTTCCTCGGGCGACATATCCCATATCTCGCCCCAGCGTCGTATTTCATCCTCGCCGGCGGTGCCGGTACTCAGTTTTTGCTTGAGGGCCTGTATCTCATTATAGGCATCGGCCGCTTTGCGGAGAGCCGCCGCTTCCTGAAAGGTTTTTTCCGCCCCCATGCCCTTTTCGTAGCCCTTTTTTAATTCCTCCAGGCTGACTTTTAGGGTCTCCCCTTTTACCGTAACTTCATATAGCTGCGGCTCTTGCGTCTGTTGGGTCTGTTGGAGAGGCTGGTTTTGATCGGTTTGATCTGCCATGGTTTCTTACCTTCGCTTTCTTTTACCAATTCTGCGGGGCCGGTGCGTCCCGGTAATGGTGCCTTTATTTTGGCTGGCGTAAAAAATCTCCTCGCCTTCTTCTGAACCATAATGTTTTCGCATTGCCCTTTTGATTTTTCGCCCCTTTTTCGTTAATGGCATTTTTTAACTCCTTGTCATTTCATTATTTATATTTATCCCGTTCTAGCATACTTTTCCATCAAAAGTCTCTGTTCGGCCTCATCTTCCGGCTGGGATATCTGTTCGGGATAATTACCCAGGTCCATATAATGTCTATGGTAATGTTCTTCAAAGGCGGCCTTGACGGCGGCGGAGGCCAGGTGATATTCCGCCCTCGACATGAAGGCGTGGAGCACCTCTAGGTGTATCTCGTGCATGTCGAATTCGGCGGAGTATATTACCCTGCCCGGCGTCATCCCGTCTCCGTAAAGGGCCACGTTCTCCATCTTGGCGCGGCGATAATTCTGCCATTCGACATCGTCGCCCAGGGGTAATTTTAACCCCTCCTCCCTGGCCTTTATCCGGTAGGTGCGGGGGGTAATTATGCCGTTTTGCAACAATTCATCCAAATCGGCACGCACCTGGGCCGTACTGCGGGGCATCTTGGAGGCGATGGCAATCTCGATTTCGGAGGGAAGGGGTATGGAGTCCTTTTCCAGTTCCACATCTCCGGTCTTTTGGTTGTACCGGATGCCGACCAGGGCATCATCGTTCAGGGTCAATTCCACCGCCTGGCGGGCGGGCCATCTATCCCTTGTCAGCCACAAAAGGGCCTCATAAGAGGCACTCATGGCCGCGGCTATGGATTCGGTTGGTCCGCCCAGGGGGACATTGGCCGTTTCAAAGAGCAGTGTCAGGGCCTTGGCGTTATCCACGCGCCCGGGGGCGTCGCCTTTTAATATCTCCGATTGCTGGGCCTGGATATTCATCAATTCCAGGGCCGTTTGCAGGGTCTTCAAGGGCGCCATCATCCCGGCGTGGGCGGGCGGTATATTAAAGGGTTTTTCCCCCGGATTATACATATCCCAATTATACATCAATATGCGCGTTCCCTCTCTGGCCTCCTGGACCTCTTTTTTGGACAGGCCCATGGAAGTCGATAAGGCCAGCATGCCGTATATATCGTAGTCCACCACGTTCTGGATAAGGCTTTCGAGCATGGCCTCCGCCTCGGCGTTAAGTTCGATGAATTGTTCGAGAAAACCCCGGTCGTAGGCGCTGCCCACGCCCAGATAGCCGCAGGTGTTGACGGGCATGGGTATATCCTTATCCTCGGAATCTGAGCGGACCAGCAGGTTTTTGCCCGCCTTGGCCAGATAGATTTTCAGCCTATTCTGGGGCGTGCGGCCCCAGCCCTCCACGAATTCGGTCCATTTCTGGGTGCGGGGCGGGGATTTTGATTTGTATTTTCCCCGGCCTCCCACGCCGAAGGGGGGATAGGCCTGATGATCCTTGGTCATGGCATGGGTGGTATCTTCCGGCACATTGCCCACCGGTATCTCCTGCCATTCAAATTTATTATCCTGACCCTTTGCCAGAAGTCCTCTTTCGTCGAGCCAATCTTTGGTCACGTAGCGGACGCGCAGGGGCATCTCAATCGAATTCCGGCTGACGGGGATGACCGGATAATACATAAGTTCCCAGGGCGGTATTAATTCCAGATGGGGTCCCTGGGGGTCATCTTTATCTGCAAACGCGCCGATACCCACGTGGCCCAGTTGCAGGAAAAGGGGCAACAGGTTGTTCTTAAATATCTCCGCCTGCTGCCGGGGCATACGGTCGTTGAGGATAATCTGGCCGATACTGGCCTTTTGCAGACCGTCGAGACCCTCGCCCTTGCGTTTCACCACGGGCCGCAGGTCAAGCTGCAACAGACGGCCCAGTTCCGTCTGGTAGTAAGGCAGAAAGCCCTCAAACTTAAATTCGTTTTCCGCCGGCGCATTCAAGATGGTGGAGATGGAACCGCCGAGAAAATCAGGTTCTAAAAATTTCCGGTCCCCCTGCGCGTATCGGAGAAAATAAAGCCACTTGACCTTGGCGTAATTGCGGGTGGGCCGGGCCGCCTCCACCATGGTTTCCATGGTCGCTATGGCATCTTCTTCGGCGGGCGGTATTTTCAAGCCGCTGGACATTTTGTGTCTCCCTGTAATTTATTTATCCTAATTTGTGGATTATTTTAACCGGCGGCGTTTTCGGTGTTTCGGGGGCGGGTTCCTGTTTCTTTTCTAAAAAGGGATTTATTTTATCCAGGTCCTTAAATTCTTTGGCAAAGGCCAGTCCCGCCTTCATTTTTAACCTTTCTTCGGCACTTTCGGTCTTTTGAAAGCGGTCGATCAGGATAAAATTGATTATCTTGCGGTGCAGTAAGATATAATTAAACAACAAAACCGTTATCAGGACGGCCTCTAAAAATATAATCAACAACAAGACAACATCGGCTTCCATAATTAAACTCCCGTTAATAAATCGGTTTTCTTCTCCGGCGGCGTACTGAATTTAGTCGGTCGATATAATTTTGTCTGATCTGGTGAAGGGTTTGATCGTCCAGTTTGTGAAAATCAATGGCGTTAATCAGTGTCAGGCAGGTGCCCGGCAGGGTGAGCTGACCCTTGGCCAGCATGGATTCGTAAGTCTCGACGACGGGTTCGACGTTTTGGGGCACGCCGCTCTTGCGGGGGATATAGGCGTGTATGGCCAGGGTGTCGATGGGGTCGTCGTAACTCAAGAGGGCCAAATCCAGGGTAAAGTCCTTGATATTGGAATCGAGCAGCTTCCAGGCGGTGTTGTTATAGCCGGGCCCGGTGGGTATCTTGACCCGGCCCATCTGAAAGCGCCATTCCAGGGCGCTCTCTATCCGCGGTCCCTTTTCGGTATTTCTCGGATACTCCGGCGGTATAACCTTGGGAACCCACAGGGTGCGTTCGGCGTTGTTCCTGATCGCCTCCTCGGCGGCCTGCATGAGCCGATACTGGACGGTTACGGCCTCCGGCGATACCTGATGAACCTGCCATTTAACGCCCTGCCGCATAATCTCCTTGTGCAGGACCGAGGGCACCGTCCTACCGATCCACAAATCCAGGGGCCAGAGTATATCCCGGCGGCATATCCCCACGGTCATCACGCAGTTGAAGTCCGAGGTGCT
>LJUC01000262.1 GCA_001303695.1 Phycisphaerae bacterium SM23_30 | reverse complement strand
GATCAATCCCCCGAAATACTCGAGAATAATTAAATCATCCTTGAAGATCTTTTCGGTATAGGGTCGGATGATTTTAACGGCGACTTTTTCGCCGGTTTTGAGCCTCGCCTGATAGACCTGGGCGATTGAGGCGCTGGCGATGGGTTCGGTATCGAATTTGGCGAAGGCGCGCTCGAAGTCGGCATCCAGATGTTTTTTTACCGTTTCCCACGGGGTGGGAGTAACGCGGTCCTGGAGATTAGACAGTTCAGCTATGAGCTCACCAGGCAGAAGGTCGGCCCGGGTGGAGAGAATCTGCCCCAGTTTGATAAAGGAAGGGCCCAACTGCTCCAGCGAAAGCCGAAGCCTGACGGCCCAGGAGGCCTTGGCCTTTTCCGGGGGAAGGCTGGGGCGCTTGAGCTTGAGCAGGGAATATAAATTCAATCGGCCCACGGCTTCGCTGAAGCCGTATTGGACCAGCACCCTGCCGATTTGCTGGGAACGCCTGAAAATTCGATAATTCTTTGAAGGCCGGAACATATTTGATTCTGGTGGTTCTAGAGTATCTATAGTATCAGCGTGGACATAGCCCATCCTGCCTTAAAAACGCCTCAGGGTGTTGAGGCAAATGGCGACGCCGCCAATTACAGGCTCCCGTCATCGACCGGCGGGGCGGGCGGACTCTCCAGTTTGTCGAGACGCTGTTTGAGTTCCTCAAATTCCTCGCGGGTGACGCCCTTGAAAGTGTCCCTGAATTTTCCGATCTCTTCACGAATGGTCTTGCGGAGATCCTGGCTTTGCTTGCGGGCCTTGTCCACCAGCTCCTGAGCGAGTTTTTTCCCCTCATCCGAGGAAATATCCCCGCGTTTCTCCAGCTCTTCGACGAATTCCTGAGCCTTCTGTTCGGTCAAGGCGGCAAAACCGATGCCCGTATAAACGATTTTATGCAACAGATCCAACATAATCAATCTCCTTGTCACTATCTGTCCCCGGTAATCCTTTGATCCGACGACTAATTTGCCAACACCCTATTTTACCGGTTTTTTCTGCGAAAAACCAGCCCAAATTTACCGGGGGGAAAGTCCCGGAGTAATTGACCAACAAGCCATGATTAATAGAAATCTGAAATTCTGACTCTGCAGCGCCACTTAGACCTTTTGAGGATATGTCAACCGCATTATCCGTATCAAAAACGCGGTTTTTGCCTTAAAAAACTGCTATGTGGCGCTGTAGCGCTAAATAAAGTATAAATAGCCTTGGGGAGATTATCCGCGGTCGAATTCGAAGGATTTGCGGGCCAGTTGCATGGGGCGGTGGCGGGCGACGTTGATGAGCAGACCCAAAGCGAAGAAGTTACAGAGCAGGCTGGAGCCGCCGTAACTGACGAAGGGCAGGGTCAAACCGGTGATGGGCATCAGGCCCATGGTCATACCGATGTTGATGAGTATCTGAGCGGCCAACAGGGCCGAGATCCCGACAGCTAAAAGTCTGCCAAATGGTTCTACCTGCTGAGCGGCTATTTCAATCCCGCTGATAATAAGTAATGAAAATAATGCCAACAACCCGGCGCCGCCGACAAAGCCCCACTGATGGGCGATGACGGCAAAAATGAAATCGTTGTGCTTATGGGGGGGGGGATTTTCCCGCACGTAAGGGCTGAAATCCCAGCCGTAACCGGATACCTGACCGGTGCCGATACAGATTTTTGATCGGTGCAGTTGATACCCGGGACCGCGACGCCAAAAGGGATCCTGGGAGTTTTGCCTGATTAAGATCTGCACCCGCTGGCGCTGATAGGGCTCCATGAGGAAATAAAACACGGGTGAGAACATCAGGGTGAGTATGATTATCGTGAGCAGGTGTTTGGCCCGGGCCCCGGCGACGAAAAGCACGGTGAAAAGCACGGGTAAAAATAGCAGGATGGTGCCCAGATCGGGCTCCAGGAGGATCAGGACCATGGGCAGCAGGGTCAGCAGGAAAGGTCCGATGAGGCCTTTGAAGGTTCGATAATTTTTCCGATGGCGGAGATACCAGGCCAGGGCAAGGATATAGGCGATTTTGGCGACTTCGGAAGGCTGGATGCGAGCGGCATTTACTATCGCCGAGTTACTTCTAAGGGGGATTAGCTTTATCCACCGGTAGGCGCCGTTGATTTCGGGGACAAAGATTTGCAGTTGCAGGAATTTACCGAGCAAAACCAAAATCAGCAGGATCAGGGAAAAGCCAAAGAGGCCGTAACTGTATCGGCCAAGATCTCGATAAGGGATCAGATTGGCGATAAAAAAGGCGGCAAGACCAAGGGCAACCCAATTAAGCTGTTTTCGGGCGAAATGCTGGGGGGGATTTGAAGTCATATCGGTGGCGTAGATGCTCATCAGGCCGATCAGGACCAATGCCGTCACCGCCAGGATCATGACCAACCGAAGACCGCCCAGGCGTCCGTGCCAAATACTCTCGAACATCGCATCACCGGTTTAAGTGTAAGCCTTAAATCAGTCGCATGCAAATTACATTTTTACGCGGCTTTAAGCCCTTACCAATCCCGATTTATCGGAATTGAGGCTGCCGCCCGCTCGAACTATTTTCATACCGTCCCGCGGGGACCTTACCCTCAAGGCTCTGAAAGAGGATATTAACATATTCGGTGGCTGGGGGGAATACCGATTGTTGGAGGGAGGGTGAATAATAATTGCTGAAAAGGTGATCCCGGCGTATATTAGGAGGATGAAACGCGTGGTGGTCATCGATAATTATGATTCGTTTACGTACAACCTGGTGCAGGCGGTGGCGGTGTTGGAGGGCAGGCCGGAGGTGGTGGTGCTGCGGAACGACGTGGTGACGGGTGAGGCCCTGGAGGAGTATAAACCGACGCATTTGATTTTTTCGCCGGGGCCCTGTACCCCCAAAGAGGCGGGCAACAGTAAAGAGATAATCCGCTATTGGGCGGGGAAATGTCCGATGCTGGGGGTGTGCCTGGGCTATCAAAGCATCGCCGACGCCTTCGGCGGAAGCGTGGTACGGGCAAAACGCTGCATGCATGGCAAGACGTCAGTGATTCGTCACGATGGTAAGACGATTTTTCAAGGGCTGGCTAACCCGTTTACGGCGATGCGGTATCATTCTTTGATCGTGGAGGCGGACGGGCTGGATGATGACTTCGAGATCACCGCCTGGAGCGAACGCAGCGAGATTATGGCCCTGCGCCATGAAAAATTAGGCATTGAGGGGGTGCAGTTTCATCCGGAAAGTTTCGCTACGGCAGAAGGACCTAAGCTGCTGGCGAATTTCTTAAATCTTAAATTAAAAGATAAGAAACCCGTTACGGAGATCATCGAGATCCCGGAGAAGAAAACTCTGAAACCTCAGATCCGCGCTGATAAGTAAGGTCGTTTGATCTCTCCTGGTTTTAATTTCCCTTTTTTTATACCAAACTAACAACTGCCTTGACATAGAACAACCTGTGTGCCGAAGAGGGGGAACAGTTTTAAGTCATTTCTTTAGAGTTATTTACGTTGAAAAGTGGTCTGGCGTTACTGGAAAGAAAGTGAGAATATTTCTCATGTATGTGGTGGAAATTATTATATTTGTGCTTTGTCGCTATGCTATTTAACGATAAAATAGAAAAAACCAGAGCTAAGTCCTATTCGACGGACATTCTGAGCTATCGCAGGAAAGACAAGTTCCGGAGCAAAGGAAAAAAGATGCCCAAACGAATTATTATTTTAGATACACCGGCAAAAAATTTAGAAGCCCTGGGCGACGCCTTTATGGAAGCCTCCGGGGAACAATGCACATTGCATTGGGTGTATTCTGCCGACCGTTTGAAAGAAAAACTCCGCACGGGATTGGATTGGGATATTCTGGTTTTGGATTGCGTACTGGGGGATGGGCATCAAAACGGGCTGGAGCTTCTGTCCGGGATTCGGGATGAATGGCCGGGATTGCCTGTGGTGGTAGTTGCCGAGCAGGGGGACGTGGATATTGCTCATCAGGCGATTCAGGCGGGGGCTAATGATTTTCTGGTGCGGAGCGGGAAGTTGGTGGATCGGGTGTCCACCCTATTAAAGAAGGTACGGCCGCACCTGGCGTTGATTGATCACAATCGTATGCTGCGGGAGCAGAATATGCTGCTGCGGGAGGCGGCGGGCCAGCGTTATCAAATTGTAGGCGAATCACCTCAGATTATGGAAATATTTGAGAAAATTGAGCGGGTGGCCCAGATACCGCGGCCGGTTTTGATCATGGGCGAGAGAGGCACGGGCAAGGAGCTGGTGGCGCGGGCGATACATCGGGCCGGCGGTGATGCGCGCCGGCCGATGGTGGTGGTAAACTGTGCGGCGTTTCCGGATAATCTGCTGGAGACGGAACTTTTCGGCCATGAGAAAGGTGCCTTTACGGGGGCGGATCATCAAACTCATGGGAAATTTGAATTAGCCAGCGGTGGGACGTTGTTTCTAGATGAGATAGGCAATATGTCGTTGTCGTTTCAGCAAAAAATACTACGGGTGGTAGAATACGGTACCTTTACCCGCGTGGGCGGCTCGGCGGAGATACGCGTCGATACGCGGATCATCGCCGCTACCAATGTGGATTTGAACCAAAAAATATCAGAAGGCGAATTTTTACAGGACCTTTACGACCGGCTGAGCTTCGAGGTGATCGAGGTGCCGCCCCTGCGGGAGCGACAGGGGGATGTGGATTTGCTGGCCCGACACTTTTTGAACACGTTCATGCAGGAGATCCCCTCTCTGGGGGGAAAACGCCTGAATCAATCGGCTCTGAAGGTGCTGCGCGGCTATACGTTTCCGGGTAATGTACGGGAGCTGAAAAATATTATCGAGCGGGCCGCCTACCGCGACACCACCAGTGAGATCACCCCGGAAGATTTAGGGATGCTGTCGGGAGAACCATCTCTGGCGGAGGGCGATAATTTTAATGAAAAAATCGATGCCTTTAAGATGCGTCTGATCACCGAGGCGCTGGCCTCGGCGAACGGTAACCAGGCGCAAGCGGCGCGTAAACTGGGATTATCATATCATCAATACCGTTATTTTTTGCGAAAATACGAATTAAAGGAGCTTTACCCGCGGAATTCGCAGATTTTATGATGAGGCGACGCCGAAACTATACAACTGTACATCGGTTGAATTTGCCCCTTGACGAAAGGCGCCAGAGGGGCTAAACTGCAAAATCACAGATTTGGCTGTGTTTTTATAAGTGATTGATTTACACATAGTTAAATAGAAGGCGACCCCATGAAAGACAAGATTAGGGGAGAAGGTATAACCTTCGACGACGTACTGCTGGTGCCGGGCAGGAGTGATTTTCTGCCGAACGAAGCGGACACCCGGACGCAACTAACCAAAAATATCTCGATCAATGTGCCGCTGGTGAGTTCGCCCATGGATACGGTTACAGAGTCGGCGCTGGCAATTGCCCTGGCACAGGAGGGCGGGATAGGAATAGTACATAAGAACCTGACCATCGAAGATCAGGTCCGGGAGGTCGATAAGGTCAAACGGAGTGAGAACGGGGTGATTCTGGATCCGGTGACGCTGGGGCCGAGAGAGAAGGTCAGCCAGGCCCGCGAACTCATGACCAAGCACAACATATCGGGGGTGCCGATCGTCAATGATACCAAACTAGTGGGGATATTAACCCGGCGGGATTTGAAGTTTCTGGAAGATTACG
>LJUC01000261.1 GCA_001303695.1 Phycisphaerae bacterium SM23_30 | reverse complement strand
CAGCTTGCTCACGTCCGCCGTCGCGTCCCAGTTAAAAGGCACCTCCAGCACCGCCTTGTCTTTCAAATCCGGCCCGTAAATCGCGTTAAACACTATCGCACAATCCTCCGCACAGCGGCACATCGGCCCGATCTTATCCATCGTCCAGCTCAACGCCATCGCACCATACCTGCTCACCCGACCGAACGTCGGCCGCAATCCCGTCACCCCGTTCCGACGCGACGGCGATATAATCGAACCCTGTGTCTCCGTCCCGATCCCAAAACCCACCAAACCCCCTGCCGTCGCCGAGCCCGGTCCCGCCGAAGAACCGCTCGATCCCTGCTCCGGATCCCACGGACACCGCGTCCGACCCCGGTACCAGCGATCCCCCATCGCCAACGCCCCCAGCGCCAGCTTCGCCACTAGCACCGCCCCCGCCTCCGTCAACTTCGTAAACACCGTCGAATCCACATCGATTACTTGATCCTTATACGGCGACGCCCCCCACGTCGTCTTGTATCCCTTTACCGCCAATAAATCCTTCGCCCCCCACGGTATCCCGTGCAGCGGCCCCCGATATTTGCCCGCCGCCATCTCCTCATCCGCCTGCCGGGCCTGCCTCAGCGCCAACTCTTCCGTAAAACTCACCACGCATAAAAGCGTCGGATCATATTTCTTCAACCGTTTCAAATAAAGCTGCGTCAGCTCTGTCGAACTTATTTGACCCCTCCGCATCAGCTCCGCCAACTCCCGCACCGATAAAAACGCCAGCTCTCTTTCGCTCTTGGGCCGTGACACCTTTACCTCGCTCATCTTAAAAGGCTTGCCCTCGCTGGGCAGCTTCATCCCCGCCGGCACCGGGTTAAAAATAATCGCCGGCGGCACGCTGTTGCCCATCTCCAGCTCCCGAATCCCTTCATACCTCCCCACCAAACTATTTAATCCCTTCACCATCCGTTCAATCTCTTCCTCGGTAAAGGTCAATCCCGCTATATTCGCCGCCGCTTCGATCATCTCCGGCGTAATTTCCTCTGCACCGCCCGCCACCGCCGCCAGCGCCCCCGGCAGCAACGCCGTACCCAGACACCCCGCCGAAAAATAACCCATAAATCGCCGCCGATTCAACGCCCGACGCTCATCTTCCGCCTGCCTTCGTTCGTCCTTCGAATTTTCTTCCATATCTGCACCTTTCTACCCTGAATCAATCAATCGACCTTACCTTAGTACTACAACGCTATGTAGGTATTGTTAGGCCCTGTAAGGGCCAAACATAACCAAATACCTTATCAGCCCTGAAAGGGCGAAATAATATTAACATAAGTCCTTGATAAATAAGTTGGTTAGGTTTTAATTCCTTATCTATGTAGCGTTGTAGTATTAGTTTAATTTACTTTTCAAAGATAACCGCGAAAATGACTTGAAATTCAACGCTTGCTTAACCATAAACCTACTAACAATAAGAGGTTACGCTCTTGGAACACTCCTTCAAACAATCTACGATTCTAAATCCTGCCCCCCCTTAAATCAAGCAATATTTCCCCCACTAAAAACTTCTCAAAAACCTTTACCCATTCCCTTTTTTGTAACATAATTTTTATAAAATAAATTGGATTCCGGTGCTAATTATTGTAAATTAAACATCTTATGAGAATTTACGGAAACGATTTTGACAAATATCCCAACCGCTTTGTGAATCTGATGAGGATTTACCCGCCCTGTTATTTAAAGGTTCCTGCAAAATTGAAGTCAGGCATATATTATTTAAGAAAATCGGTTTCCTGATTTTCTTAAATAAATTCGTAATAATTTATCACATAAGAACTTGCAGTTTGAAAAGGAAAAATGAAAAAAACAACTTTTTCTTTCTCAAGTATGCCTGACTTCAATTTTGCAGGAGTCATCTGTTATTTTAATAAAGGAGATAAATCATATGTGCGGACAAATGGATATGTTTAAACAAAAGGTTGACACCGACAAGGCCCCCGCCGCCATCGGACCTTATTCCCAGGCTATCAATACCGGCCCCTTGGTCTTCGTCTCCGGCCAGCTCCCCATCGACCCTGCTACCGGCAGCCTCATCGACGGGGATATTCAAGAACAGACCCGACAGGTCCTCCAAAACCTCAAACAGGTCCTAAACGCCGCCGGTTCTTCCCTCGATAAAATCGTCAAAACCACCGTCTTTATCAAAGACATGAACAGCTTCCCTCAAATGAACCAGGCCTATGCCGAGTTCTTCCCCGACGTCCCCCCCGCCCGCGCCTGTGTCGAGGTCGCCCGCCTGCCCAAAGACGTCCAGATCGAAATCGAAGCCGTCGCCATCGTCTAATAAAAAAAACCTGTTGCCCTCTGCCCCTTAGCTCCCTGCCTCATCCCCCGCATCTCGCTTTACCTCGACCTGTCCAGAATTTTCATTATATCCCTTCTCATCTTAAAAGCGTCTTTCGGGAGTAAACGTTGCTTAAAACCTTTTTGCCTTGAGAAAGATCCGCTCTTATGTCATAATCCCCTCCAAATTCGGCGCCCCCACCGCACGCCCTTTGAGTCTGCTTATCCCGGTTTCAGGGCGCCTTTCTGACGCCGCTAAAGAGGTGCTTGACCCCGGAGGACAACCATGCCGCATCCCGACCTCAACCGCACGCCAGACAAAATCAAAAAATCAAAAAAAATACCCCCCGTCTTCAAATCCCCCCCCGCCGGGCTGTTTCTCCTGGCCTTAATCGCCTCCCTGCTCGTCGGCCGAATGATAACCCCCCACTGGTCCCTGGAAAAAATCACCCTCGACGTCCGAACCGACCCCCAAAATCGCCTCTTTTACATCTACAAAGGTCAGCCGCGATACCTCGAAAATCTCGTCCCCTTCGAAGATTCACTCCTCCACCCCCGCCTCATGGAACTGTACCAGCGTCAATCCACCGACCCCCCCCTGACCGAACAATACGCTTATGAATCGACCAGGACTCCTGACCCCCAGACGTATCTATACTATCATCTCATCGCCCGACGCCATTGGCGCTATTGGTCCCTCTTGCCCGCCTTGGTGGCCGTGGCATTATGCTGGCTCACCCGCGAACCCGTTACTGCCTTGGTCGGCGGCATAATCTGCGGCGCCCTGCTCATGTGTCAGTACGACATCACCGATGCCGTCATCGTCCGACGCCTCGCCGACACCGACGCCGCCGGGGTGCTGCTCTTGTACCTTTGGCTCCTCGGCGGCCTCATGGGCCTCTGGTCCCGTACCGGCGCCGCCCGCGCCTTTGCCCATCTCATGACCAAACACTTTGTCCGCGGTCCCCGCACCGCCCGGCTCGCCGCCTGGTTCCTCGGCGTCGTCTTCTTTCAGGGTGGCTCTATCAGCGCCGTCCTCACCGGAACTACCGTCAAACCCTTTGCCGACGCCGAAAAAATCAGCCATGAGGAACTCTCCTACATCGTGGACGCCACCGCCTCCCCCGTCGCCTCCCAGTTGGCCTTTAACGCCTGGCCCGGATACGTCCAGGCCCTTATCTTCGTCGCCGGCGTCCCCTTCCTCGCCACCGAGACCCAGCGCATCGCCTTTTATTTCAAAAGTGTCCCCTTCTGCTTATATGCCAACCTGGCCTTGTTGCTGACCTTCCTCATGTGCCTCGATAAATCACCCTTTATGGGCTCTCGTCTCCGACAGGCCCGCGCCCGCGCCCGAAACACCGGACAACTCGACGCCCCCGACGCCGAACCCCTATCTGCCCGCGAACTCCAGACCGACGCCGTCCCCGAAAACTATAAGCCTCACGTTATCGACTTCTTCGGCCCCCTTATCCTCCTCATCGCCATCGCCGTCGGTACTTTTATCGCCACCGGCTCGCCTCAGGTCCGCTGGGCCTTCGCCGCCGCCGTCGCCCTGGCCATGGTCCAGGCCCTCCTGCGGGGCATGTCCCTCCGCCAGGTCATGGACGGCTTTCTCAACGGACTTAAAGGAGTGGTCTTGGCCTCCCTCATCCTCCTGTTGGCTATGGTCCTCGGCAGCATCAGTCAGCAAACCGGCTGCGACATCTATCTCGTCGATCTCCTGGGCCAGAGACTCCCCTTTTACCTCCTCCCCCCTATCCTGCTGGCCCTCACTCTGACTATCTCTTTCTCCACCGGCACCAGTTGGGGTTCCTACGCCGTCGTTTTTCCCCTGGCCATGCCCTTGGCCTGGGCCCTGGCTCAAACCCACCACTTAACTCACCCCTATTTCTTCATGATCCTCTGTTTCGCCGCCGTCAAGGATGGCGGCGTCTTTGGCGACCAGTGCTCCCCCATCTCCGACACCACCGTCCTCAGCGCCATGTGTACCGGCTGCGACCTCATGGACCACACCATATCCCAGATCCACCAGGCCGCCCTCGCCGCCGCCGCCGCCGCCCTCGCCTGGACCGCCCTCGCCTTCCTCGCCGCCTGATCCGAAACCTCTTCTAAACCCCGACAATACCCCTGCAATATGAATCATCTTTATTCCATATTCAAAATTCGAATCTCGCCCTTCGTCATTTTCCCGGATATTCCCCCAAAACCCTGATAAGCTTGCCTTTTGTATCAATAATGATAATAACGTTTG
Source organism: Phycisphaerae bacterium SM23_30 (assembly GCA_001303695.1). Taxonomy (GTDB): domain Bacteria; phylum Planctomycetota; class Phycisphaerae; order Sedimentisphaerales; family SM23-30; genus SM23-30. The sequence goes on along the minus strand of LJUC01000261.1, from coordinate 2,606 downwards.
GACTTTCACCTTTAATCTCTTTGCCCTCCACTAAATGGCTGTCTTTTTCTACCAAGCAGCATATCTGGTCGTTGCCCTTCCACGCCGGCGCCATCTTCCATTCGGTATCGTCTATCTTGAAGCCTTCCCCCTCGGCAATCGGGCTAAATGCCTCCCCGGCGCCAAATTCATAGACTAAAAAGCGATGTTCCTTCATCGGCAGCAATATCCATTTCTTATCCGGCGAAAGCACAAATAATCTAATACCATCCCCTAACCGTCCCGACACCTGCCCCGGCAGAATCTCCGCCATCCCGCCTGTCACCGTATCATAACAAAATATCGACATCCGCGGCGGCCAGATCGTATATAAACTCGTCGCCACCGTCCGTTTTTCCTTCACCCTTAAACCCTCGCATCGCACCACTATTAAATGATGTATCCTGATGTTATAGCTTTTACCTTCTTCCAAAACCCCCCTTGAACCTCGTCCGTTAGCCTCTGTCCTTTCGTTATTTTTATAATTCCCTGTGGTCTCCGGCAATTCTGTAACAACCTGTAGAAAATCGTCGCCCCCCCCGGCCGCGGGGCCTGCTAAGTGTAAGTAAATTATAAGGTTAGATGTTTATATTGACGATACTGACAAAATAACCTATTATTTTATATAGGGTCGGCCTCCCCGGAGGAAAAAAACCGACCCAAAGTTATTGATATTGTGGAACCTGCCTGATGCAGTGTCAGATTTGCAACAAACCGGCGACCGTACATCTTACCGAGATCGTCAACGGCGAAAAAATTGAACGCCATCTCTGCGAGCAGTGCGCCCAAAATGAAGGGATCACCATCAAAACCCATGTCCCTCTCGATGAGTTGCTCAACAACATCGTCTCGGCTCAGGAGCAGGCCGATGAGTTGGCCGACCTTTGCTGTCCCCAGTGCAACCTGAGTTGGGCCGAATTCCGCAAGGCCGGCCAGTTGGGCTGCCCTAACGATTACCTGGCCTTTGAAAGACCCTTGCGCAGCCTTATCGAACGGGCCCACGAGGGCGCCCATATTCACGTCGGCAGGGTCCCCCGTCATGCCAATAGCACCACCAGCAGTCAGGTGAAATTGCGGCGGCTCCGCCAGGACCTGCAAAAAGCGGTGGAACAGGAAGACTATGAAAACGCCGCCCGTCTGCGCGACGAAATACAAAACCTCAATTAATGCAAAGTGATGAAACTCTCTCAGATATATCAAGGCGTAGGGGGCTGGATGGAAGGCGAAGGCCCTGAAAGTGATATCGTCATTTCCTCACGGGTAAGATTGGCCCGTAATATCGCCGGCTATCATTTCTTTGCCCATGCCACCGCTGATGAACAGGCCGAAGTATTGAATTTGGTGCATAAAAACCTGATGGCTACCAAACTGAAGGATCAACTCTGGTATCTGGAAATGAACGATACCACCCCCCTGGAACGGCAGCTCTTAATCGAACGACACCTGATCTCAAAGGAATTGGCCGAAGGAGAAGGGCCCCGAGCGGTGGCCCTGACCCATGACGAAACCTTAGCCCTGATGATCAACGAGGAAGATCACCTGCGGATTCAAATGATGGCCGGCGGCCTGCAGCTCAAAGAAACATACCAACATATCTGCCTGGTGGACGATATGCTGGAAGAAAAAATGGATTATGCCTTTTCCCCGCAATACGGCTATCTTACCGCCTGCCCTACCAACGTCGGCACCGGCATCCGGGTCAGCGCTATGCTCCACCTGCCGGGATTGAAAATGACCGGCGAGATTGAAAAGGTGTTTCGCGCCGCTAAAGATATGCGGCTGGCAGTCCGGGGACTTTATGGCGAAGGCAGCGAACCCATTGGAGATTTTTTTCAGCTATCAAATCAGACCACCCTCGGTAAGACCGAAGAAGAGATTATCGATCAACTGGTTAAGCACGCCGTGGAACCGATCGTGGCATATGAGCGCCTGGCCCGTCGCAAGCTGCTTGAAGAACGGCTCACTGCCTTGGACGACAAGATTTACAGGGCTAGGGGCATATTGACCCATGCACGGCTGATAAGTTCGGATGAGACCCTGTACATGCTGAGCTACATTCGACTGGGCATCCATCTCAAGCGGATAAAGAATGTGAGCATTGAGATGATGAACCGCCTTTTTCTTTTAACTAAACCCAGTCATTTACAGCATTTATATCAGGAACCAATATTTTCTCCCAAAAGTCAATTATTGAAGGGGGTGAAAGTCTATCAATTCTCGCTCCGGCAGGCCGTAAAATGAAAGTCAATATGACATACCCCGCCACCCGTACGATCAGATCCAGATGCTCCTCCGGGTGCCGCTGGACCTTGCGACCGTTCGGCAGCGCCCCCGTCTTCGCCCCGAAATATATATGCACCGTCGTCGGCAGCAGATTCACCCGGTACTTACCCCCCTTGGTGTTGGCCCGACCGTTCAGCGCCGCGTAATAAGCCTCAAAAACCTCCTCGCAAATCTCGTCGGCGTAAGCATCGTCGCAGCCGCTTACCTACCCCAAATCCCTCTTGACAAACATCTATATTATAATATATTATCCTCTTGTGGGGTGGGACCCGCCCCACAAAAAGTATTTTTAAGCTAAATATTGG
>LJUC01000046.1 GCA_001303695.1 Phycisphaerae bacterium SM23_30 | reverse complement strand
ATCCGCACCCCATGGCGCAGCCGATCAAGCTGGTAGCGACCTATCATCCGGCGTATCTGTTGCGGAATTATTCCACGGAGTCCCGGCGGCGGGTTTGGGATGATATGCAGTTGGTTTTGCGAGAATTGGGCCTACCGATACCGAGTGGCAATAGATGAGTGGATGAGTTAACGGCATAACCGTTATGACCAGGCTTGCTTGGGTATGCTGCCCGTCGAAAAGGAGTAATAATGGAGATTGATTGCGTGGTTCTGGGGGATTTTGCAACGAATTGTTACGTGGTTCGCGAATCGAACGCGACCAAAGAATGTTTGATTATCGATCCGGGGTATGGGGCCGAACCTTTGGTGGAACTGCTGCAGACCAAAAAGCTGCAGCCTCAACGTATCCTGCTGACGCACGGGCATTGCGATCACATTGCGGGGATCAAGTTATTGCGGAAAAAGTTTGGGGCGGTACCGGTATGTATCAGCAAGGCGGATGCGCCCATGCTCTCGAATGATAAGAAGAATCTAACGTGGATGACGGGGAATCTTCTGCGCCTGGATGAACCGGAAGAGATGTTTGAACCTGGTGATACCATTTACCTGGGTGCCTTGGAATTCGAGGTATTGTCCACGCCCGGTCACACGCCCGGAAGCGTGAGTTTTTATTGTGCCCGGGAGAAGGTAGTGTTCGTCGGTGACGCCCTGTTTGCCGGTTCCATCGGGAGAACGGACTTTCCCGGCGGAGACCTGCAGGCTTTACTAAAGGGCGTTCGGGAACAATTGTTCACGCTGCCCGACGAGACGCGGGTTTACACCGGGCATGGTCCGGCAACAACTACCGGGATGGAGAAACGTACTAATCCGTTTTTTTAACCAAGCCCCTCGCCTGGGACAAAGCCCCACATAACTATCGGAAATCTACCCAAAATGATTTTTAGCCGGGATTTATCGCCTCCTCATGGTGCGGGCCGGTTGGCGGATACCGGGGATCGGAGGTTATCGGCCGTTATGTTATTGTTGACAAAGGATTTAACCGGCTTGACGAGGCGGGGAAAAATGTTATAATAATAGATAGAGCGAATAAACATCCATATATAAAGGTATTAGTATCCATATCGTTGAGTGGATTTTAATCCCTTTTCGAGTAAGTACCGGTGCCAACTCTCTTTATATTGCAAGGTCCGGATAAGGGGCATAATTTTGACATCGATCACACCCCGGTGTTGGTCGGTCGGGGCAGTCCCGATCTGCCTTTGACGGATAACACAGTTTCGCGGCGGCACGCCCAGTTGACGAAAAAAGACGGCATATGGTCCATCCAGGATTTGAACTCCGCCAACGGCACTTATGTCAACGGGGTAAAATTTACCACCCCCATGGAGCTCAAGCAGGGGGATCAGGTCCGCTGCGGGGCCACATTAATTGTATTCGGCGGGACGCGCACCAGCGGCATAGCCGGAGAGTTGGGGGCCAGTCTTCGGATAGACGATAACGGCAACGTGGTTGAGTCTTCCATAATGTCCACGGTGCCTTCCATGGAAGACTCCGTGGTGATCGCGGCGCCGGAGGCCTCCAGCGCGGTGGAAAACCTGCGCTTGCTGTATGAACTGTCCAGGGCGGTCAGCTCCGTTTTCGATCAGCAGCAGTTGCTGGAAAAGATCATGGACATGATCTTCGACAGCCTGCCGGCGGATCGGGGCTTCATATTACTTAAAGAGGAAAATAAAGAAGATCTGCAGCCCAAAGTGGTGCGTTACCGCTCACCCAAGCACACCGGGGAGATCAACATCAGCCGCACTATCGTCAATCACGTGATGGAAAACAAGGAAGGCGTGATCTGCACCAATGCCATGCGTGATCCCCGTTTCGCCAAAGGAAAAAGCGTACACAATTTTGGGATACGTTCAGCGTTATGCGTGCCGATCAACGCCCGGGATCAAACCATCGGGGTAATCCACGTGGATACGACGGTGGCGACGCACACCTACGCCGGCGAGCAGTTGCGGCTGCTTACCGCGATTGGATTGCACACGGGTTTGGCGATAGAGCATGCCCGATTGTATCAGGCGGGAGTGCAGGCGGAGCGATTGGCGGCGGCGGGCGAAACAGTGGCTTATATTTCCCACGGCATAAAAAATATTCTGCAGGGCCTGCAAAGCGCCGCCGACACGGTGGAGATGGGACTCAACAAGAAAAAGATAGATACGGCCCGAAAAGGCTGGGGCATTTTGCAGCGTAACCTGACCAAGATTCAAAACCTGGTTCTAAATATGCTGGCCTTCACCAAGGCCCGCACGCCAAATCTGGCCATGACGCAGTTAAACCAGCTTATTAACGAGACGTTGGAGATGGTATCCAGCCTGTCGGATGAGAAACGTGTGGGGCTGATTCCGGATCTGGACGATTCCCTGCCGTCGATGCCGCTGGATCCGGACGGCATTCAACAGGTGATTCTGAATCTGCTGCTCAACGCCCTGGATGCGGTGGAACCGGATCGAGGCGTAGTCACAGTAAAGACGGCCTATAATGCAGAAACCCATGAAGCAATATTAACGGTAAGTGATAACGGCGCCGGGATTGAAGCCGACAAGTTAAACGAGATTTTCAGCGCGTTCGTATCCAGCAAAGGCCAGGGCGGGACGGGCCTGGGTTTGGCCGTGGTGAAGAAGATAGTCCAGGAACACAACGGCGCCGTTCAGGTCTCGAGCGAACCCGGCGAAGGCACGACCTTTACCCTCAGGCTGCCCACCACCGCCCCGGAAGTTATCGACAGCGGCGGTACTATCGGCCCGACCCGCCGACCCGGATAAAGTTTTCCTTGACGGGTATTCGTCCTTTCGGGGAATCGTTCAGGCGTTTTCTTTCCGGGGGATGTTTTTCGGCGGCAAGGCATAAGTGCTGATAAGGGCCGCCCCCCCGGCCACGAAGAAAGTCAGCATCTTGGCGGTGATCTGCTCTTCCAGGCCGGTGCTAATCCATAGAATAGTAAAGACCATCCCGGTTACAATAGTAACCAGCACGGCTTTACCGTGGAAACGCTTCCAAAATAGCGTAAGCAGAATCACCACGGAAAAGGGTCCGCCAATTCCCGCCCAGACATAACCCACCAAAGTGAAAATAAGATTGGAAGGGGATATGTAAGCGATAATAAGGGCGATAAGCGCCAGCAAGGCCGTTACGATTCGGGAACGAGTCAGATTACTCATCCCCCCGGTTTTATCAGAGTTTGGGGCGGGTTTAAGTATGTTCTCCGAAAATTCGGTGGCGGAAAGGATGAGCAGAGAATCAGCGGTGGAGATCATAGCGGCGATGGCGCCGGTAATAAGGATGGCGGCGATAACGGGGGGGAAGATTTTTAACATGACGGCCGGCATGACATATTCCTGATCTTCAAGACCGTCGGGACCAAAAAGGGCGATGCCGATCCAACCGATAGAGAGAGCTCCAATATAAGCCAGAATGGTCCAGACAACCCCGATGTTTCGACCGAGTTTGGCCTGCCGGGCGTCTTTGATGGCCATAAAACGCATGCTTAGTTGGGGTTGGCCGCCCAGGTACCCAAAAAACCAGGAAAAACCTGTCATGATAATCAGGCCGGCGGAAAATCCCTTTACGGCGCCGGTGAGCGAACTGTATTGGGACCCGGCCTGAGATAGGGCCTGGGAGATAGATTGAGCGTATAATTCGGGATGGTTTGATAGATAAATAATTCCCACCATCGGCCCGACCACTAAAGCGGTAATCATCACCAACGCCTGAATGACGTCGGTATAGACCACGCTGCGAAAACCGCCATAGACGGTGTAGGGAACAATAATGATGGCCGTTATCAGCATGCCCCATTTAGGATCGATATCAAACATGGTGAAGAGTTTTACCGCCGCCCAAAAATTGAGCCCCCACATAAAAGAAGAAAAAAAAGACAATCGTTAGACTACCTACAATTCGTATCCATTTGCCCACGTCACCGTGTCTTTTGGCGATATAATCGACAAAGGTGTTAATTTGGTATTTTTCCGCCTCTTCTTGAAGGCGCCAGGCGATGGCGATCCAGGCGGTGACAATCCCCACCAGACAGCCGACGGCGGTCCAGGTCTCGGTCAACCCGGTGGCGTAGGCGGCGCCGGGCAATCCCAAAAGGGCCCAGGAGGATTCGCCCGTGGCCCGTTCGGAAAGGGCCGCCGCCCAGCCGGGAAGTTTGCGGCCGGCAATGGAATAATCAGTATCGGATTTAACCTTTCGGCCCTGATATAAACCCCAGAGGATCAACAGGGTCAGGTAACCGATCATCACGATCAGAATTTGCGTCTGATGCTCCATCGATTACTCCTTATTAAAATCACTCCTGCGAGACAATAAGAGATATTATCTCGGATTTGCCGGATATACAATTGAAAAAGATTAACGCGTGGGTCAGTCCCGGCGTTCCGGGACAATCTACTGACTTGAAAAAGATTTCAATCATTTACTCATTCATATTCAGCGAACAGTGTTAATGCAGAAACTTTATGTATATTAACATTGATTATCCGGCCGATCAGAGCAGTTGAACCATTAAACACGACGATATGATCGCCCTTGGTGCGTCCCACCAACTGTAATTTTTCTTTACACCGGGCATTTATTTGTGGTTTTTCTTCGGCGTTGTCTAAGTGGGATTTCTTGCTGGGACCTTCGACGAGGATTTCCACGGTTCTTTGGATCCATTGTTGGTTATCGGTAAGGGAGATATTGTTTTGCACTTCCAGCAGTTCGGTATTGCGGCGGCGCTTGATTTCCTGGGGTACATTATCGGGCAGGTGTTTCCCGGCGCGGGTGGCCGGCCGGGGGGAATATTTAAAAATAAAGCAATTTTTATTACGAAAGATACTGCTGCGCGGTATAGCGGCGATTCATGGCTTTAAGGATCTTGTCGGAGCCCGATTGGGCCGGGATATGCAGGTATTCGCACACCTTGGGCAAATCTGCCATGGCCTGCAGGATACGCTCATCGAAATCACGCGGGTAACTGGTGACAAACCGCACCCGTTGAAGACCCTCGATCTCGTGCACTTTTTCCAGAACGTCCGCCAGGTGAAATTTTTTGTGGCCGTCGGAATATCGATATGAGTTGACGGTCTGGCCCAGCAGGGTAATTTCTATGATACCGGCTTCCACCAGCCTTTTTGCCTCCGTGACGATGTTATCTATCGGTCGCGACTGTTCCGGGCCGCGCACATAGGGCACGACGCAGTAGCTGCAGTGATTGTTGCAGCCGCGCATCACCCGCAAATAAGCCTGAAAAGAAGTTTTAGGCAGATGCCGTGGATGCGCCATATCCAGTTGCTCCAGCGGCTCCATTTGGGAAGGATCGTTCAAAGTCAGTTGGCGCTGCTTATCCCGTTGGGCAAGATGAATCATTTCCCCGAGGCGATGTAATTGGCCGGGTGCACAAACCACATCCACTTGGGGATGGTTATCCAGCAACTGCCGACCCATGCGTTGAGCCATACAACCCACCACCGCCAACACCAGATCACCTTGTTGATGATGGCGCCAACCTAGTTGGCCGATCTTACTGATGACCTTGTCCTCCGCATGCTGACGCACCGAGCAGGTATTATAGATAACCACCTGGGCCTGAGCAAGATCGTCGGTGATATGATAGCCCTGTTGGATGAGCTCACCGACGATCAGTTCCGAGTCGAGCTTGTTCATCTGACAGCCCATGGTTTCAATATAAACGTTGCTTTTCATAAATGATTATTTTCGCTTAATTTCAGGCTGTTTACATAAGCCTAGTATTTGCAGGGTGTTACGGCAATTAAATTTTTCTGGCATTTATTATAAGATTAAAGTATAGTAAACAAAAGGTAAATTTGTCTATTTTTCAATAGTCAAACAGTCATAGAAAAATCCTTACGGATGAAGTTGGTGTGGTTTATAAAAAGAAAGCATCGTGAAACGGTGCGGCGGTTGTTTTGTGGGGCGCTGGTGGTGGTATATCTGTTGGTGACGGGCGCCGCCAATCTGTTTCACACGGAAGTTTATAACCACAGCAATGACCGTTCTCATCAGCGGAATGATTCGCCGCTGTCGGCCGGTTGCGATAATTTATTCCAACAAGATAGCGGATATTTTACTCACTCCAGCGCTGTCTGTCCCGTCTGTGTCTTTTTAAAGACTCATAAAAGCCAGGTTTTTCATGATTGTATCTTGGTGTCACTAACCCCGCCCCCCCTCCTGTGCTTTCAGGCGGTCGAGGTGGTTTTACCTTACAAGCACCCCCTCCCAGCCCTGCAAACCCGTGCCCCTCCTGCCTGATACCTCTCCAGGCCGAGACCATACGTCTTCGCTGATTGCCTGTGCCGGAATTATCAGCTCCTGATCACGTTGATGGTTATAGGAGTCTAATCCTGATCGTATCTTCAAGGTTGGTATGTATCGCCGGCAAAGGCAAACTAAGATAGCCCATGATTTTCAGGAGGTATAAATATGCAAAAAAGATGGTTGATCTATATAATTATTTTTATCACGGGGGCGGTTGGGACGGCGACGGCCCAGCAAGAACAGAAACAAAGTACGGATCTGCAACAATTTCAGCAAAAGCTTCTCGAACTGCAGCGGCAGATGGAGCAGATGAAAAAAGAGCATGAAGCGGAAATCCTAAGTTTAAAAGAACAGATGCAAAAAGCCGTCCAGGCCGAAGCGGTCGCCCAGGAGCAAACCCAGCAGCAGGAACTCGAAGCCCTCTTACAGCAGATGCAGGAAATAGCCGGGGAAGAGGAACCGGAAAAAACCCCCCAAGAAACCGTTTTTCGTTTTAAGGGCCTGGGGCTGCAGGCTTTAAATCCGGAAATCAGCGTCTCGGGCGATATGGTCGGTTCCTATAACCACCAGGCGCATGTCAGAAGACGCACCGATTTCACAGTTCGTTCTTTTGAATTGAATTTTCAATCCTATCTGGATCCGTTTTCCCGATTCAAGGCCACCGTGCCTATTGACGATGAGGGAGTGATTGAGGTCGAAGAGGCCTATTTCACCCGCTTCAACGTTCTCGATAATTTCAATTTGACCTTCGGTAAATTCCGCCAGCAGTTCGGCGTGATCAACCGCTGGCACGGCGACGCCCTGGATCAGGTCGATTATCCTATGCCCATCACCATGATTTTCGGTGATAACGGCTTATATCAGCCCGGGATCGCGCTGGACTGGACCATGCCTCAATGGGGCGCAGCCGCCCAGGAATTAAATCTCCAGATCACCCGTTCCGAAAACGAACGTCTCTATGAAGGCGAGACGCTGGGCAATCCCTCGCTCTTGATCCATTATAAGAACTTTCGCGATCTTTCCAAAGATGCGTATTTCGAATGGGGTCTGTCGGGGCTGTTCGGCTGGAGCGATGAATGGCAATTGGCAACGGCTACCCAACACGACACCTTAGGTACGCAGGTTTTCGGGGCTGATTTCACTTTTGTCTGGGAGCCCATCGAAAGGGCCATGTATCGCAACATCGAATGGCGCAGCGAAATCTTTGCCCTCAATCGCGACCTGCTGGCGCCGGACGGCTCCGGCCAGGATAACCTGCAGGCCTGGGGCGCTTTCAGCTACGTACATTCCAAGATATATCGCAATCTCTACCTCGGCATCCGGGGTGATTATTTCGCCCCCGATACCAAGGATTACGCCGGCCTTTTCCAAAATGCGCCGATCACCCCCTTGGCCTACGCCTCCGGAAACCCCTATCGCTGGCAGATGGCGCCCTATTTAACCTGGTGGCAGAGCGAATTTGTCCGGTTCCATCTGGAGTATAACTACGCCGACGGCCGGGGTACGGGAGGACCGGCCCATGTGTTTTTATTCCAGGTGGTCTTTGCCGCCGGACCGCATAAACATGAACGATATTAATCAGATTTTACGCAAAGACAGAAAAGCGCAAATATAAGAAAGAGTTAAATATGAAAGTGAGGTAATTATCATGATTAAAAGAACAGTAATATTAACCTTGATGGTGTTGTTGGTGGCGGCGGGAATCTTCTCGACGGACCGCACCGCCGCCCAGGAAAAAAAGGCGCTGCACGTGGTGACCACCCTGCCGGATTACGCTTATCTCGCTCAAAAGGTCGGCGGCGACCGCATTACCGTCGAGCACATTGTGCATGGCGTGCAGGATCCGCACAATATCCGGCCCAAACCCTCGTTTATCCAGATGGTCAAGCGGGCCGACCTGCTGGTGGGAACGGGCCTGGACCTGGAGATGTGGCTGCCCTCGGTGATTGATAAATCCGGCAACAGCAAGGTCCGCAGCGGCGAAAACGGCTTTGTCGCCGTCTCCGAAGGCATACCGCTGATAGAAATACCCAAGGTGCTCTCCATGATCGAAGGCGACGTCCACACCCAGGGCAATCCCCATTTTACCTGCGGTCCGCTTAATATGAGGAAGGGCGCCAAGAATATCTCTATCGGCCTGATTAAAAATGACCCGGAAAACAAAACCTTTTACGAAGAAAATCTAAAGAAGTTCCAAAATGAGATTGACACTCACTTATACGGTCAGGAACTGGTCAAGCTTTTCGGTGGGGATCTGCTCTGCCGGCTGGCCCGCGAGGATAAGCTGATTAAATTTCTCGAAGATAACAAGCTGCAGGGTGAACCCCTTATCAACAAATTAGGCGGCTGGATGAAAAAAATGCTGCCCCTGCGGGGCACCCCCATTGTTACTTTCCATAAGAATTGGTCTTACATGACCAAACTTTACGGTCTGGAAGTGCCGATGTACATCGAGCCCAAGCCCGGCATCCCCCCCTCGGCCAAGCATGTCAACGATCTGATTAATATAATGCGCGAACAGGATGTTCGGATACTCTTCTGCGCCAATTATTTTGATGAAAGGAAGGTAAAAACCATCGCCGAGCGGGTGGACGCCGAGGCCATTATGGTCCCCCTCTATGTGGGTGCTGCCGAGGGGCTTGAAGAATATTTTGATCTGATGGATTATTGGACGGATGAATTGTTGAGCGCGGCCCAAAAGAAAGGGATTATCGAATATAGGTAAACTATCACCCCAATTTATCAACCACATGCGAAATAGGATAATTCCAGGCGACATACCTTTTCTTGCGCGTCGGGCTGAGCCTGTACCATACCTGTTTAAGCTTATGACATCAAATACGGCAACATAGGGAGACCACAATGTGGGATACCGTCAGATTCTTTTCCCTTCAGCTTAGTTTAATCGGGGTGGTACTGATTTTGCATACCTATCTGGGCCTGCACATTATCCGAAGGGTGCTGGTCTTTTCCGATCTGGCTTTGGATCAACTGGCGGCCTTGGGGGCGCTGGTGGGGGTGCTGCTGATCCATAGATGCCCCGACCTGATCGCCAGGTATAATTTGGACCTGGAATACGGTTCTGCGGCGTCTTACGTGCTTTCCCTGCTGTTTGTTCTTATGGGGGCGCTGCTCTTGGCCCTGATCAAGCCCAGAGAAAAAACCATACCGCGGGAAGCGGTTATCGGCATCACCTACGCCCTGGCCCTGATCGCCTCCCTGTTGGTGACCGACAAATTCCCCGGCGGCGATGCTTACATGCTAAAAACCCTTAACGGGTATATGGCCTGGGTGAACTGGAAATTGGTGGGGGTGACGGCGGCGGTGTACATCGCCCTGTTGATATTTCATTTTATATTCCGCAAGCAGTTTATCGCCCTGGTGGACAATCCCCAGCAGGTTAAGAACATGAAACTGTGGGACTTTTTCTTTTTTGCCACCCAGGGGATTATCACCATCTTGATAGTCCCGGTGGCCGGCGTCTTTTTGGCCTATGTCTTTTTAATGCTGCCCGCCGCCGTTGCCGCTATGTTTACTAAAAAATGGGGTGCAGGACTTCTGTTGGGCTGGCTGGTCGGCTTTGTCGCCTGCACCTTCGGCTTGAGCTTTTCCTATCGCATCGACTGGCCCTACGGACCCAGCCTGGTGCTGGCAATGGGTATCTTTTTTTTCGGCGCCATTGTTATCCGAAGTGTGCTGAACAGAAGAAGCCCTACGTATGAAAAGGAAATAACTGATGTTGGAACTGATTCGTGATTATGACATGACCTTTCTGGCCTGTATGATTATAGGCCTGACGCTGGGGTATCTGGGCATTCACGTCCTTAAAAGAGAAATCATTTTTATCGACATCGCCCTGGCCCAGTTTGCGGCGGTGGGCACCATTCTCGCACATGAAATTTTTGACGCCGAGGAAGACACCCTGGCCGCATATTTATGTTCTTTTGTTTGTATTTTAGTGATGGCCGTATTTTTCGCCCTGGTGCACCGTAAAATTCACCAAATAGCTCTGGAGGCGATCATCGGGGTATCTTATGCCATCGCCGCCGCCGGCGCCCTCTTTTTGATGGGGGTTATGATCGCCGGACACACCCACTCCTCCTTGCATGAATTACTGACGGGGACCCTTTTTTATGTGAGTGATTTTTGGCCGGATGTTTTCCTTTTCCTGCTGGCCCTGTTCATTGTGGCGGTTTGTTTTATCATCTTTAGAAAACCGCTCAACCGGTTATCGGAAAGTTATCGGCAGACCCTCGATCTGGGCTGGACCATGGTGGCCTGGGACATCCTCTTTTACGCCATAATGGGAATCGTTATCACCGTTACCGTCCGGACCGCCGGCATCGTGGTGGTCTTCAGTTACCTGATCATCCCCGCCACCATCGCCGCTCTATTCACCCAAAAAATCTGGGGGCAGTTAATCATTATCGCCGCCGCTGTCTTGTTGGCCTCGCTCTGCAGCATCTGGCTTACCCAAACCTATGACTACTCCTTCGGACCGCCCATCGGCCTGTTTCTCGGCATCTTCCTGGTTCTGGCCGCTATATGTAAGAGATTATCTCTGGCTTTTGCCGAGAAAAAACCCGCCCCCACCCCCTTAGACCTGACCACACCTCGCTTATAATAGCCCCCGGGATTAAATCAAGGGGTCCTTCCCCGGGCGGCAGCCTCAAGCCCGGCTTGGGGATGGATACCCGCCTGCGGTTTTGGATTTAATCCTTTTTCATCAAACAGATCAGTTTCGACGGCGTCCGGATAAACAGCCTTCCCGCCGCCGCCACGATGGACGAGCGGGTGGGGCTTTCGTTTAACTGGGTACGGAAAAGCTCTTTGAATTCGTCGCCCGCCGCCAGCACCACCACCTCTCCGTTTTCGTTGACGCAGTAAATCTTGCCGTCGGCCCCGGTGGGTGAAGCCCGAAACACCGCCCGGCCGCCCAGTTCGCCCTGCCAAATCTGCTTGCCGGTTTTAGGATCAAGACAGCTCAGAAGCCTCCGGCTGTCGTCCACCACGTAAAGACGACCTTGATAAAACAAACTGGTGCAGACATCGGGAGTATATCTCTCGAAAATCCAGGCGACATCATCATTGGTCAAAGTGCCCGAACCGCCCGCTTTTATAGCGTACATCGGTTGACCGCCCCGCGGGGCGACGATATAAACCAGGTCGTCAACCACCAGCGGCGAAGGCACCAGCCGCCAGGCCCGGTCCTTTCTCGGGGCGTACCCGAACCGCCAAAGCTCTTTACCGTTGACCGGGTCATGCCCCGTCACGTAATCGCCGCCCACCACAATAATGTCGGTGCGCTCTTTCCCCTGATAAACCATGGGGGTGGTGTAGGCGTCCTGCGATTCGTTCTGGGCGTCGGTCTTACGCTCGATCAGCCAGATATTTTTACCCGTTTCACCATCCAGCGCCATCACCAGCGATTTATGCGGCTCGATATCGCCCGCCGCCCGATGCCAGGGCCGATCCCGCCGCAGCACCTGCACAATCAGCTTATCCTCAAGCAGCAGCGGACTCGAACCGTAGCCCCAGTTCAAATCGAAGTTGCCGTAATCTTTCGATAGATTGCGCGACCAGATTTCCTGGCCCTTGAAATCATAAGCAATCAGATCACCGGTGCCGAAGAGAAAATACACCCGTTTGCCGTCGGTCACCGGCGAGGAGGTCGCCTTGGTGTTTCTTTGCTGATTTCGCGGCACGTCAAAGGTAACCCGACACGCCTCCTCCTGCCAGACGATCTTGCCGCCGGAAATATCAACGCAGATAGCATACAGTTTTTCATAGGTGCTGTCAGTGGAAGCAAGAAAAAGTAAATTATCCCAGACGACGGGCGTGGCCGACCCCTCCCCGGGAAGCTTAAGCTCCCATGCTGTGTTTTCCGTCTCGCTCCAGGAAGCGGGCAGGTTCTTAATATCCGCCGAACCGTTCAGAAACGGCCCCCGCCACTGCGGCCAATTCTGACCGAAACAAACCCCACTCAACGACAAAATAACCATTACCAGAATTGTCTTTCTCATGTTTTCGCCCTTTCTTGCCCTTCGAGGCGTTGGGTAATTATTTTCTATTTCATATTATTATAGTAGGCACTGCCGTTTTGTCACCCTTCTGAAAAAAATTCTTTTAGCTCAGTTGATAAATGTTATATAATACTTTACATCATACAATGCCTCGCCCATTAGGCCTTAAACAGTAAAATATATTTGTGAGGTAAATCATGACGAATCGCTGGAATCTCGAAGGCAAACGAGCTTTGATTACCGGCGCCACTCGCGGTATCGGCCGCGCCGTGGCGGAGGATTTTTTACAGTTGGGGGCGGAAATCTTCGTTATCGCCCGGGATAAAGAACGCCTGGATCAGACGTTGGAGCAGTGGAAAGAATCGGATTATAAGGCCTGCGGATGCGCCGGCGACCTGGGCAAAGCCGAAACCCGACAAACGTTATTTGCCGAAATCGAACGTCTTTGGGGACGCCTGGACATTCTGGTGAACAACGTCGGCACCAATATCCGAAAAAAGGCGCTGGAATACGATGAGCAGGAATATGATTTTATCATGGAAGCCAACCTCAAAGCTACCTTTGATATGTGCCGTAAGGCCTATCCGCTTCTGAAAAAAGCCGGCGGCGGCAGTATTGTTAACATGTCATCGGTGGCCGGATTAACCCATCTGCGAACCGGCGCTCCTTACGGCATGACCAAAGCCGCCCTGGTCCAGTTGACCCGCAATCTGGCCGTCGAGTGGGCCCCCGATAATATCCGGGTTAACGCCGTCGCGCCCTGGTACATCCGGACGCCTTTAGTGGAACCTGTCCTGTCGGATAAAGAATACCTCGCGGCGGTATTAGCGCGAACGCCCCTGGGAAGAATCGGCCAACCCCGGGAAGTGGCGGGAGTTATTTCTTTTCTATGTATGCCGGCCGCCTCCTACGTTACCGGGCAGTGCATTTCCGTCGATGGAGGTTTTATGGTCTATGGTTTTTAGGCATCGGCCGGTTCGTAGGCCCGCTTAATACTACATGTCTATGTAGCTATTAAAAGGCCTGGAAAGGACCAAATATATCAGCCCCGGCTATACCCCCCACTAGATA
Source organism: Phycisphaerae bacterium SM23_30 (assembly GCA_001303695.1). GTDB lineage: Bacteria > Planctomycetota > Phycisphaerae > Sedimentisphaerales > SM23-30 > SM23-30. The sequence continues at coordinate 10,868 of LJUC01000046.1, read as the reverse complement.
ATATCGGCCGCCTCGGCGGGAATCCAGGCCTCATCGCCGCTGCTTAGTTCGATCCGTAACCAGACGCTGCGTTCCTCTAAAACGTCGAACTCGGCGCCGCTGTGCAGCGGCTCCTTAAAACTGGCGGGATAGTTGTCCCCGTCTCCCTGCCGCGCTATCACGGAATCGGCCGTAATCACGCCCTGCCTATGGGTATTAAGTTGATATGTATCCAGACCAACGGAGGCGAAAAGGCAAAAAGTGACGATTAAGGCGATAACCATAATCCCAAGGGCAAAACGCATCCGACGGGTCCAGAGCCGACAGCTGCCGGCTAAACAGGTGAGCACCCAAAAGCAACCGGCCGTCATGAATTTCGTCTTGACGCTAAAATCATAATGCCAGAAAAACAGGGTGTGCAAAACCCTTCGCTCGGCTTTGACGGGGATCTGGTCCAGCCGCTGACGGCGGGCAAAATCAAGATTCTTTCCTAAATCGGCATCGTCCGGCATAAGTCGTTGCCCTCGTCGATAATTCACTATCGCCCGCCCCAGATCCCCTTTGAGCAAATAGGCGTTGCCGATATTGTAATACAGATAGCCGTTGGCAATGCCCGCCTCTTCGACAATCCTCTGATAACGCAAGATTACCTCATCGTAAAGCTCTCGGGCGCGCAAAGGAGAAGTTTGTATCAAATCATTTGCCTGTCGAAAAAGCTGACTCGCCTGGTAAGTTAAGTCGTTGATTTCCTCCGGGGAAAGTTCATCCTCCGCCGGGGCCGACGAGCATAACAAAACTATGATCAGGACGGTTGTTATCAGATGCCGTCTCATGTCTTTATGTGTTTATCCAGCGTTTTGACGACCTCGGCAATCTCTCGAGGTTTAATGGTGTCATTATCGGTCAGGCCGCCGGCGAATCGGCTTTGTTCGCATCGCTCCAACGCTTGACAAAAGCGCTCCACAGTTTGCAAATCCCGACAATTCCTCGAGAGAATCTCTTTACAATCACGTGCCGTCAGGGACCGGGCGGTCTGGTCGAAACGATCGCCCACGTATCGCCGCATAATATCGGCCGCCGCCTGCCGGGCCGATTCGCTTTGGCTGTCCAGACGCTTGAGTCTGGAGACCGCCCGGGAGCACGAACGTACCCGACGGCGCGCCTGCTGACGGGCGGGATTGTTATGCCGAATCAGTCGGATAAACCCTGATCCTGCAAAAATTAATAGCGGACCCCACCACAAAGCCAGATACGCCGGCTGGATCAGGGCGGCCCCCGGGGAAAAGGCGGTATTTTCCCATAATCCCGGTCCTTCATAATTGGCGGCGATACCGGTCCGAACTGCCTCAATTTCACTCGCCTGGGGAATGATCTGAGCGCTCAAGGCCTGATCGGCGGTCACCACCTTCGTCGGTGCCACCTCCAGGGGGATGGCCTCACTGTGGACGGTGACGTATTGTCCTTTATCCACGTCAAAATAGCATAAAGGAATCGCCGGAATCTCGGTTACCTGGTCGTGGGCGGCGCGAATGGTCTGGGTAAAAACCTTGTGCATACCTACGATCTTGGGAGCGGATTGATCGGCCGGGATCTTAAAGTCTTGTGCCATTGCCGAAAGGGACGACAGATCGGGCATCTCAACCAGTTTCAGCAGTTCGCCCCCGATGCTGATGGTCAGGGTAATCGGATCGCCGACGTTAACTTTGACCGGACTGGCAAAAGTGGTTATCGAGTACCGGCCCACTAACCCGTTAAAATCGACCGGCCGACCTTCATCAGGCAGCGGCTTGACCGTCAAAGTGGCCCCCTGGGCCATGCTGGAAAAACGCCGGTACTCGCGGTTCCTTCCAAAAAAGTCATCGGCAAAAAAATCATCAAATATGCTGCGGCTTCTATCGCGGCTGGTCACCTCTACATTGCAGATTACCCCGGGCGCGGTGATCTGCATAACGCCGGGACGCCTGGGAATGAGAATCTTGCTAAATGTGATTACCAGACAATTATTGCCTTTATAAACGCCGTTCTCTTTGCGGGCTATTACCTGCCCGCCTTCCACTTCGATCTTGATTAATTCCCCTCCGGTCCCGGGCGGCGCCTGGGCCTCTTCCACGATAAAATTCTCGGTTTCCCGCAGGGCCGGAATATTGAAATTATACCCGCCCAAATTGGCGCCGACGTACCAGGTGATCGTCATCTCTATCGGCTGGCCCACGTAACATTCATCTTCAGAGAGCGACATTTCCAGGCCAAGTTTGTCGGTGGTGGCCGGTTTCAGTACATTTACAGCGACGGGATTAGTGGTATATCTTGTACCTTCGATTTCAACGATCACCGACGGGATGCGCAGGCGGCCGGCCTGGGGGGCAACAAATTGATATGCCATTACATAACGCAGCGTTTTTCTTTCGCTTACCTGGTTGTTGATAATCGAAATGCTGGTTTGGGAAACGTTTTGACCGCCGGCATAACGAGGCGACCAATCCTCCAGGCCCCCCAGATCAACCTTTCCCGGCTGCTCGTAACCGTCAATAATGATCTGATACTGAAATGGTTCGCCCGTGTAAATTTCCTGCTGCACGGCGGCCGTCACCCGGATGGCCTGGGCCTCCAGCGCAGCGGCGCTCAATAACAACGCCAGAGCCGCAAAACCAAATTGTATTCTTACTTGCTGTTTCATATCACGTGATTGCTTACCAGTCCTTATCGACTTTCTGATAACCGCCTGGCATTCTGCGCACCCGTTGTTTGCGCCTTTCCTTTTCCTGGTTTAATATGTCCCGCGCCGTGGTGTCCGGAGCCGCAAACTGTTGTTGCTCCTGGGATTGTTGCTGATCCTGCTGTTGCTCTTGCGGTTGATCCTGTTGCTGCTGCTGGTCTTGTTGCGGTTGGGGTTGTTGGGGAAAAGCCTCCAAAGCGCGATACAAACTTTCAGCGGCCTGCAATTGCTCCTCGGCGGCCCAAACCGCCTGAGCCTCAGTAAGATGATCCGTCGCCTCGCCTTGATGATCGGCGGCCTGGTTAAGTTCCCGAACTACGGTCTCCAGGATGTCCTTTTGCTGCTGCACCTGAGATGCCATATTGGGATCCATATTGGCCGGCGCGGGTAATTGGTTCAACATCTGCTCAGCTTCATCATTAACCCCTGTGGTATCCTCTCTGAGCTTCCCCTGCTCGTCGGCCTGTTGCGTTAGCTGCCGCCCCGCCTCCGCCGAAGGCTTGTTCGGATCAGGCATGCTTTTCTGTGTTTCTATGTTTTGCTGCAGTAATTCGCCTTGACGCCTCAGCAGCTCCCTGATCTTTTCCGCCAGCTGATTCTGTTGCTGCTGCTGCTGTTGCTTCTCCTGCTCTTTCTTGATTTTGTCCAGCAGGTCCTTCATTATCAACCGCGCTACCGCAATATTATGGGCGGCGTCGGCGTCCTCCGCCTTAATGTCAAGTACCTCGCGGTAGTACCTGACGCTGGTGCTTAGTTCCTCAAAAGCCTTTTGTAAATCGGAATCCAGCTGTTTCATCCCCCCCTGAAAGTGGCAGTTGCCCAGGTTATACTTGGCCCGCACCACCAGTTCCATGTCTTTGCTCTTGGCGGAAACCTGCTCGTATAAAATCCGCGCCTCCCTGTAATCCTCCAGCTTGTAATAACAGTTGGCCCGGTTATACATAATCACCGGGTCCTCCCACTCTTCCGGCGCTGCTTGTTCATATTGCCGCAGGGCTTCTACGTAGCGGCTCTCCTCGTACAATTGATTGCCCCGCCCTACAATCTCTGACAGCGATACCGCCCGGGCCGCCCCCGCCGGAACCAAAAGTATCACCAAAATAAATATGTTAAATCTTTTTACGTTCACTTATAAATGCCTCCAGCACTAATAATCCCAACGCCAAGGCCAGGAAAATCTGGAACTTCTCATCATATCTCATTATCGTGGTTGATTCCAGTTCTTTCTTGACCGCCGGGGCGATGGAGGAACTATATAGCTCCGCCAGATCGAACGTTCCCGTGCCCACCTGCCAATATTTACCCCCCGTGGCAAGGGCTATCTTGCCCAGAGTATAGCTGTCGAGTTTGGACCATACTTCTTCACCCTGGTATTTCAAAAAGGTCTTCTCGCCGTCGGATCCGGTAATCGGAATACGACTGCCTTCCCTGTCGTCGCCCAGCCCGATCGCGTAAATACGTACCCCTTCCTGGGCCGCCTTCTCTGCCGCGTTAAGGGGGAAGCTTTCATGATCTTCGCCGTCGGTGATTAAAATAATATCCTTGTAATCACGCTCCTGACGGTCGAAAACCTCCTCCGTGGCCTTGCGGATGGCATCGCCGATATTGGTGCCCCCCCGATTGATGCTCTCCGGCCCGATGTCAACCAGCGCCATCCGCACAAAACCGTAATCCTGGGTTAAGGGACATTTCACCACGCAGGAACCGGCAAAGGCGACTATCCCCACCCGATCGCCGTCCAGAACGTCCAGCAGATCGCCCACCGCCAGCTTGGCATGTTCCAGACGATTGGGATACAAATCTTCCGCCAGCATGCTCCGCGAAACATCCATCAACACCACTATATTACGCCCCCGACGCGCAATCTTCTCCGGCCGGGGATTCCAGCCCGGCTGCGTCAGCGCCACCACCACCGACCCCGCCGACAGTAAAAGCAGAAAGGCCTTGCTTAACTGACGCCTGATGCTTACCTGGGGATTGATCTTCCTCAGCAATTCAACCGCCGCAAACTGCTTCAGGACTCGACCCTTGCGGGTAAAACTGTAGCCGTAAAACGCCGCCAAAAAGGGCAAAGACCATAATAACCACAATGCCTGATAATCTCCCAGTCTCATAATCTTTATCTTTATCGCTTTTATTAAACAATGGGTGGCGCCCTCAAGCGAAGCTTGGGGGTGCTCTCACCGCCGTAACAGCATTCTATATGAAATTTCTGTGATAATATTTTTAACTCGCATTAAAAAACTCTTTTTACCAACTTTGTCGATATTAAGATGGAAGGCATGTCCGCGTTTCACGCGGACGTGTCATCTTCCCTAAGGCACCTTCCGAAATACCGTACAGCTCATGGCGATCTCCAACGCCAGCACCGCCAACGCCGCCAACGCCCACAGCGAAAATTTCTCCTCATATCGGCTGTATTCCACCGACTCGATCTCCGTCTTCTCCTGCTCGTCGATTTTATCGCATATCGTCCGCAGCGCCTCCCCGTCTTCGGCCCGACTGTAGAAACCTCCGGTTCCTTCCGCGACGGCCCTGAGCAGCCCTTCGTCAAGCTCCTGCCCCGTGGGAATGAGAAAGCCGAAAATCCCCTGATCACGCATAAAGGCTTCCCCGCCGCCGATCCCGATGGTATAGACCTTTATGTCCCATTTCTTGGCCAGCTCCGCCGCCTCCAGAGGCTGGTATTGACCGGCGTTGTTTCTCCCGTCGGTAAGCAGGACGATGGCCTTGCTTTGGATCTCGAATTCCGGTTTAACCTCTTCTTCGCCTTCTTCCATCTGGGTGTCTGCCTTTAATTGCATATTCCGTCGGGTGAGTTCCTCTTCGATAGTCTTCAATCGGGCCGCCGCCAGAGCAATGGCATCCCCGATGGAGGTGGCATTCTCTGGGCTGTTCTGCGGCGTCACCTGCGCCTGTTCCAGCAGTCCCAGCAGGGCGTCATGCGTTTGCCCCTGCACCGGCGGACAAACAGTGTCGGCGTACCGGGCAAAAGTCACCAGTCCCATCATATCGCTAGGCCGACCTTCCAGACCGTTGCCGCCCTTGACAAAATCTGCCAGTACCCGTTTCACCACCTCCAGCCGCGTCATCTGTCTGCCTTCATAGTTCATCTGCGCTTCCATGCTGCCGGAGCGATCCACCACCAACTCCAACGCCACTCCCTTGGTGGAGACCCGATGATACTGGCTCCCCTGACGCGGCCGCGCCAACGCTACGACCAACAACGCCAGGCATACCACCCGCGCCAATACCAACAGCCACCGCAACCGGATCCGCCACGACGGACCCACCGCCCGCACGTCTCGCAGCGATGAAAAACGCAGTCGCGCCCTGCCCCCGCCCCGCAGCATCAGGTAACCCGTCAGGGGAACCAGCAGCAACAGCAGCAGTACCCAGGGTGAATATAACTGCAATTAAGCGCTCCTTAACAATTCATCTAATGATGGCTTTGTGTAACGTTCCGTAACGTCAACCTGCTTTTGCTGAACCTTGGTCGCCTCGATGAACTCCTTGGTCAGGTCAAACGTCTTCTGGATTTCCTCTTTGGTAGGTCCGTACCGGGCGAACTTCACCAGGTCGCAATGCTGCAAAAACCCGCCCAGCATCTCCCTTTGCCCCCCCGTCAAAACCTTAGTCGCCCCCACTTCCTGCAGAAATTCCTCCGTCGTTCTTTCCGGCGCCTTGAGATTGAAACGATGCTCAATATACCAGCGCAGAATGTTGCTGATACGCTCGTAAAATTCCTTGATCCGGCCCTGGCCGGTCAGATCCTCGCCGATCAGTTTCTCCAGCCTCTCATAAGCCAACTGGTGCGCCGTCGTCAGTATTCGAATTTGCTTGACTTTCCTGCGCCCCATTATTAAAATCAACGCCGTTACTATTCCCCCCAAAACCACCCCGCCGCCGCCCAACCAGACCCACCAATAACTTTTGCCCCGCGGCATCGACGCCGCCTCCTTAATATCGGCTATGGTTAAATCACCCCGCTCCTCATCCAGCAGGCTGGTCACCTCAATGGGAATCTCCTCGGTCAATAGCTCGTACTGCCGGGGCCCTTCGCTGCTGTCGGCAGACATGCCTTTTTCGCGAAAAATAAACTTCAACGCCGGTATCGTAAAGCTTCCCGAAACTATCGGCTCCAGGCGATAGTCGCGTTGTATTAACAATCTATCCTTATCCCCCAGTTTGTCCGGCTGACTTTTATAGTCTAGTATCCCCAGCTCATATTTGCCCAGCGCCTCCGCCAGCGGCGGCATATCCACCTCGTAGCCCTGATCTATCAGCGCCTCCAGGTGCAGGCGTATGGTATCGGAAATACTGATCTCGCTTTTATCAACCTTCACGTAAACCGTCAGCGGGCCCCTTTCATATTTCTGGTCAATCTCGTACTCCGCCTCTGGGCTGTCGTCGGCCTTCTCGCCTCCGCAGCCCGCCGCCCATAAGCCCGCCAGGATCGTTAATATTATATAAACCGCCGCCCCGCCGAAACTTATCTTCTGATAAGATTCTCGCCCCCTCGGGGAAAAATGTCTTTGCCGTTTATTCATCTCTCAAATTGCATCCTTCGGCTTCACCGCAGGATGACATCGAGCGCCGTTCCGTTTGCATTAATAACTACTCGTAATTATAACTTTCTTATATCTGTGTACATCCGTAGTTTATAAATCCGTGAAATCCGCGTAATCCGTGGTTAAAAATCCTTCTTCAGCGTCTGCTTGCCCAGCACCGCCTCCCGATGAATCACAATCTCATACTTGTCCATCAGTTGTTCCGCCAGCTGCCGCTGAAGCTCCTGTTTCTTCTGATTGTACAGGGTGGAGTAAATTTCCGGGGCCGCCTCTTCAAATGTCCGCTGCTGGTAGTCGGTTACGCTTCGAACCAGAATTACATGCCAGCCGTTCTCGCCTTCGATGGGCTCGTCCAGTACCGTATTGGGATCGCTCAAAAAAACCTTCTCCTCCAATATGCCTGACTGACCGATGCCCGGCACATATTGACCGGCGACTATCTCTCCGGTAATTACGCCCCCATCTTGTTTGGTATTCTCATCCAGGGAAAGCTCCCGCGCTAATTCGGCGAAACTCTCCCCCTGGTCCAGTCTTTCAATCACCTGCTGCGCCTGTTCCTTTTCCGCTAGTTGTATGTGGCTGATCCGGGCCTGGGGAGGTCTGATATATTGATCCATATTTGCCTGGTAATACGTCTCCATATCGCTTTCGGTGATGTTTATCCTGGGCGCAACTTCCTTTTCCAATAGCTGCTGCGCCAAAAACTGCTGCGTCAGTCGGCGCAGCTGACGTTTGATCTTGATATCTTCGTCAAGCTCTTGGGCCAAAGCTTCCCGATAAAGCGCCTGTTCCATCATCATCCCCTGTAAATACTCCAGCTTGCGTTGGGGACTTGTTACTTGTGCCACTAAGTTTTCTTTTTGCTGTTTAAGCTGTTCCGGCGTCATTATGCCGGCATATTGCTGTAATTGAACGTCAATTTGTTCTTCGATCAGCGCGTTCAATTCCGCCGCCGTAATCTTTTCCGCTCCCATCTCCGCCGCCGCCGCCTGCGACCTGTCCTCCCCCGGCTTAAAACCGGAACGCTCCATTATCTCGTAACGCAGGGCCGAAAATTGACCCGCCCGCTCGAAACACTCCTGCAGCTTCTTGCTTATCTGATCCTCCAGATCAGGCAATTTACGGACCATCTCGCTGCGATAAAAGTAACCGATTGCCTCTTGCGGCTTCTCCGCCTTCAAAAGCAGATCTCCCATCCGATATAAAACCCGCGCCCTTTCCTCTTCGTCAAGGGAACCGCTCCCCAGGTATTCCCCCCAGACCTCCCCCGCCGCCTCGTATAGATTACGCGCGGCCAGCTTGTTCGCCAGCTCCTCCAGCTGACCCGATCCCAGTGCCTCCCCCTTCGCCCTGTTACTGTCGCCCGGCAGGACCGATAACCACAGGCCCGTTCCGCTGACGGCCAGTACCGCTACAAGCAAAATGACAATCAAAACATTACTCAGCGATCGACGCTGCTGGGGCTGCGGCAGCGAAAAATTCAAATCATCCGCCATCTGAAATTACTCCCGTCTCTTTTCCAAGTATGCCTAACTTCAATTTTGTCGGAACCTCTTTTTCATTGCATCAACGTCTTTTCTCTCGCATACGGAAAAACCGGATCAACTCCTGCAGGTACGGCCTGTCGCTGGCAATGTTGATGCAATCGACGTTTACCGACCGGAGAATGTTCTCCAGCTCGTCTCGTTGGTCGCTGGTGCGGCCTTCGTATTGCCGACGCGCCTTCCTGCTGGAGGTGTCGATCAGCATCGCCTCCCCGGTCTCGGCGTCCTCCAGCTCTATTAATCCCAGCGCCGGCAGCGAAACTTCCCGCCGATCCCGTACCACCACCGCTATCAGATCATGCCTCTTGTTCACCAATCGCAGCGACCGGCGGGCATCTGCCGCCATAAAATCGCTCACCAGAAATACCGTCGCCTTCTTCTTGATTACCTTGCCCAGGTAATCCAGCGCCATGGGTATATCCGTCTGACGACGCGGCGGCGTGCCGTAAAGCAGCTCCCGTATCACCCGCAGAACGTGTTGCGTGCCTTTCTTCGGAGGAATGAAGCGCTCAATCCGGTCGCTGAAGGTTATCAATCCGACTTTGTCGTTATTCTTGATCGCCGAAAACGACAGCACCGCACACAGCTCCGCCGCCAGCTCGTTCTTTAGCTTCCCGATCGTCCCGAATGAACCCGAAGCGCTCATATCCACCAGCAGCACCACCGTCAACTCCCGCTCCTCCACAAAACGCTTGATGTAGGGCTTGCCCATCCGCGCCGTTACGTTCCAGTCGATGCTCCGCACCTCGTCCCCGGGGGTGTATTCCCGCACCTCGTCAAACTGCATCCCCCGACCTTTGAACGTGCTTTCGTATTCGCCCGCGTAGACCTCGTTCACCGCCCGGTTGGTGTAGATCTGTATCCGGCGTATCTGTCTTATCAACTCCTGCGGTAGCATTTATCTTTGCCCGACCCCCGACTCCTTATTAGCCCCCGACTCCTTTATAGCCCCCGACTCCTTATTAGCCCCCGACGTAAAGTCGGGGGGTTAATCTTTCCCCGACACGCAATCCTTAATTAAAATGACATCTTTCCACCCCCTGATTTTACATCAGGGGCTATTTTAAAATTTGACCTAACATCCAACTTCAGCATCCTGCTCCTTATTTACGGCACTTCTATATGGTCAAAGATGTTCCGGATTATATCTTCCGACGTTTTCTCTTCCGCTTCCGCTTCGTAGCTGACGATCACCCGATGACGCAATACGTCCATGCCGATCGACTTGACGTCCTGCGGCGTAACGTAACCTCGACCCTGGATAAACGCATAGGCCTTGGACGCCACCGTCAGATATATCGTCGCCCGCGGCGACGCCCCGTAGGCTATCAAATTGCCCAGCTCGAGACCGTAAGCCTCCGGCTGCCGCGTCGCATCCACCACGTTGACAATGTAATCCTTGATGCCGTCGTCGATGTATATCTCATCCACGATTTCCCGCACTTCCAGGATCGCTTGCGGACTGATAACCGGCTCCACCTCGAACCTCTGGTTCGTATGTGCCATCCGCTCTAATATCTGCCTTTCTTCCTCTTTACTCGGATAGGTGATCTTCAGCTTCAGCATGAACCGGTCCACCTGCGCCTCCGGCAGCGGGTACGTCCCTTCTTGCTCAATCGGGTTCTGCGTCGCCAGAACCATAAAAGGTTCCGGCAGCCCGAAGGTCTCATCCCCGATGGTCACCTGGTGCTCCTGCATCGCCTCCAGCAAAGCGCTCTGCACCTTGGCCGGCGCCCGGTTAATCTCGTCGGCCAGAATAATATGGGCAAAAATCGGACCCTTCTTCGGGTAAAACTGACCGTCCTGCGGCCGGTATATCTGCGTCCCGATCAGGTCCGCCGGCAGTAAATCCGGCGTAAACTGCAGCCGCTGAAAAGACGCCTTGATCGCCCGGGACATCGTCGTCACCGTCAGCGTCTTGGCCAGGCCCGGTACCCCCTCGATCAGAATATGACCGTTGCTCAAAAGTCCCACCAAAAGCCGATCCAGCATATATTGCTGGCCCACGATCACCTTCTCCAACTGACCCTTCAACGCCTGTAAAAATGCGCCTTTCTG
>LJUC01000260.1 GCA_001303695.1 Phycisphaerae bacterium SM23_30 | reverse complement strand
CGCCAGAAAAATACACTACCCTGGCTCCGACCCGACGGCAAAAGCCAGGTCACCGTCGAATACGACGAAAAAGGAAAACCCCTTCGCATCGACACCGTCGTCGTTTCGACCCAGCACAAACCCCGGATCAAGTATCAAAAACTCCGCCAGGCCGTTATCGATGAAATTATCATACCTATCCTGCCTAAACACCTGGTGGATAAGAACTTAAAAATTTACGTCAATCCCACCGGCCGCTTCGTCATCGGCGGGCCCCAGGGCGACTGCGGACTGACCGGCAGAAAAATCATCGTCGATACCTACGGCGGCGCCGGCTGCCACGGCGGCGGCGCCTTCAGCGGCAAAGACCCCTCCAAAGTGGATCGCTCCGCCAGCTACATGGCCCGCTATATCGCCAAAAACATCGTCGCCGCCAGACTCGCCACTCACTGTGAGGTGCAACTGGCCTATGCCATCGGCGTCGCCGACCCCGTCTCCATCCTCGTCGATACGCATTGCACCGGCATCATAAACGATGAAAAAATCACTGAAATCATCCGGAAGGTCTTCCCCCTCAAACCCCGCCGGATCATCGAACACCTCAATCTGTTGCGGCCGATATACATGGAAACCGCCCGTCACGGCCATTTCGGCCGCCAACATCCCAACTTCACCTGGGAAAAAACCGATCAGGCCGCCAAAATCCGACGCCTCGCCGGCATTAAATAAAAGTGTTTTACGACTAATGATCATATGTGACAGGGTCGGTTCGCGTACCGACCTTGCTTTTTAATCCAACTTGAACACCGGGCTAAAAATTGTTTAGCCTTTCTTATTAAACCCCCGAATTATCAAAAAAATAATACCGACAATCAGCAGCCCCCCTACTGTAATTATGATTAATTCCCACGTGCCCGGTATCCCAAAAGACAACATAATTTGTTCATAACTCATGCTCTTTCCCCTTTTTACGTTAAGCTCGGCCGCCTTGATGTCGCCGCCTCTTTTTGCATAAAGCCACTATTATATCAGTATATCCCCGATCCCCGCCCCCGCCAGCAAAATGCCTACCGCCCCATTGATGTCGAAGGCCAGCTTCACCCGCCCCCGCCATACTAATAAATGTTCCAGAACCAATATCAATCCCGTTGCCACTACTGCCGATAAATATATGCCGCCCAGCCCCGCCAACGGCGCCACCACCAGCAAAGCCGTCACCGTCACGCTATGACAAATACGGCTGATCCATAATGACGATTGCTTTCCCCATCGACTCGGCAGCGAATACAAACCCTCCCGACGGTCCACCTGTATATCCTGAATGGCGTAGATAATGTCAAAACCTGCCGTCCACAACAGAACCGCCAATCCCAGAACCACCGGCGCCGCCGACAAAACCGGCCCCGCCGGCGGACTCACCGCGATCCACGTCCCCACCGGCGCCAGCATCAAGGACGCCCCCAGCCAGAAATGCGTCGCCCAGGTGAAGCGCTTACTGTAACTATACAGGCAAATAAAAAACAAAATTGGTACCGCCAGCACCGCCGGCCAATAATTGCCGTAACCAAACCACGACCAGATCGAGGTGATCGGCCTATCGCCTGACAATGTCAAACTCACGATATTAGTATTGCCCAGCGGTCTCCAGAATAAATACGCCCCCGCCCCGAAAAACATGGCGCAGATATACAAAAACACCCACGCCTTCCGCTTGCTGATCTGCCCGGCGGGTATCGCCCTGGCCGCCGTGCGGGGATTGCGGGTGTCAATCTCCGCGTCCGCTATCCGATTAAAGGTCATCGCCGCGCTGCGGGCCCATACCATGCACCAGATAATTAAAAACAGCTTGCCCCAGCCGCAAAAACCGCCCCGTCCGCCCTCGGCCGCTAAAAACGCCGCCATCAACGCAAAAGGCAGGGCAAATACCGTATGCGAAAAACGAATCATCCTTAAGATAATGACTAGATTTTTCCACATTTCGCTTATTTCCGCAGCCCCGCAAATTCGACCTTAGGCATACATTAATAAAAAAATTTTCGCAAAATTTCTTTACAAGTCAACGCAAACTTATAAGTATAAAGGCCTTATAATCAATTTTTACCGGCATCCGCAGCTAGATAATCATAAAAACATGCCCCAAGCCAATATTATAAGAACTTGTTAAAAGTAACCGGAAAAATCTGATAAATAAACTCTAAATCAACCGACATGCCTATAATTAACTGATTCTAACCATACCCCGATAGTCTTTTGTGGAGATATAACATGGAGCAGGCCCGATTCCTGAGAAATGTCGATCTGGTGCCGCTGGTGGTTCGCATCGCCCTGGCGATCGTATTTATCTATCACGGCTATCCCAAGATATTTTCCGGCGGTCATGCTCAGATCGCCCAATTAATGGCCGACCAGGGCGCCCCCTCGCCTGAATTGCTCGGCTGGTTGGCCGGAGGGGCGGAGTTTTTCGGCGGCATCCTGATCCTGCCCGGCGTCCTCAGCCGCCTCTGGGCCTTGGGCCTGGTCGTCGTCATGGCCGTCGCCATCGCCACCGTCCATTGGGCCAATGGCTTCGACCTCCGCAACGAAGGCTACGGCTATGAATACTGCCTTACCCTCCTTTTGGCGGCCCTGGCCATCCTCCTGGGCGGACCAGGCAGAATCTCCCTGGACACCATCCTGTTCGCTAAATCCAAAAAAAGTAAAAAGCATAAACCCGAATTAATAGATAAGTTGTAAATACCTGTAATAAAAAAACTTATATATTTATAAACCATACTTCGGCTATCCTCTGCCCAGAAATCAACCCTCATATTACCAGACATGCCTGTAATACGAACGGCTTCAACCTTTTTGGGCATAATCCCTGCTGTGATTATGTTTGAACCTTGCCTGAAAAAGAAATAGTATATAAAGTTTATGTATGGTTATTGATTCTAACCGGACTTTGGCAAAATTGAGGTTAGGCCTAAATTATTTAAGAAAATCAAACGGTTACTTTTATGGCTTCCACCAGAGTTTTGAACGAAAAATATGATCTACTTATGCAGCAATTGGCCCGGTCGGTGGAAAATACCATGGAGCAATATCTGCTGCAAGACTCGGCCGTTCCCGAAAAACTTCGGGAAGCGATGCTTTACAGCCTGCGGGCCGGCGGTAAACGCCTCAGACCCATAATGGTCATCTTTGCCTGTCAGGCCTGTGGGGGCCGGCCCGATGACGCCCTCCCCGCCGCCGCCGCCGTGGAAATGGTTCACACCTATTCGCTCATTCACGACGACCTGCCCGCCCTGGACGACGACGATTTCCGCCGGGGACGACCCAGCAGTCACAAGGCCTTCGGCGAAGGCGTCGCCATCCTCGCCGGAGACGCCCTTTTAACCTACGCCTTCCACGTCCTCACCCTGCATGTACCCCGGGCAGACCTGGCACGCCAATTGGTGATGGAACTGTCCGCCGCCGCCGGACCCGCAGGAATGATCGGCGGGCAGATCGAAGACCTCCTCGCCAACAACGCCCCCGGAACCCTGGAAATGGTCGATTACATCCATACCCATAAAACCGCTATGTTGCTCCGGGCCGCCGCCCGCATGGGCGGCCTATGCGCCCGGGCCGATCCTCGCCAACTGGAGATACTCGGCGACTACGGCCTGAAGGTCGGACAGGCCTTCCAGATCACCGACGACCTGCTCGACATCACCGCCACCCCCCAGCAAATGGGAAAACCCACCCAAAAAGACCACAAGGCCGGCAAACTCACCTACCCCGCCGTCGCCGGCGTCGAACAGTCGAATCGACAGGTCCAAAAACTCATCGAGCAGGCCCTCGACGACCTGGCCGAACTCCAAACCCCCGCCGAACCCCTCCGACATCTGGCTCGTATGATTATAAAGAGGAGAAACTAAAATCGTCGTGACTTGTCACCCTCATAAAAATAAGAATCCGGCAAAGGCGCAAACATGAAAATCCTCAACCTCAAAATCGAAGGCTTCCGCTCCTTAAAGTCTATCGACTTCTCCCCCGGCGACCTCAACGTCCTCATCGGACCCAACAACGGCGGCAAATCCAACCTCCTCCACGCCCTCGAAATGATCGCCGCCTCCGCCCGCGGACAACTCGCCAAATTCGTCAAAGCACACGGCGGCATGGAATCCCTTGTCTGGGATGGTCATGCTGAAAGTATTAGATTTAATTTGGAAACATCAGATACAGAAAATGTAAAACCAGAACTAAATATAAAATTTATTTATGAACTTGAATTAGAACGAATTGGAAGTACAAGCAGCTATAAAATTGAAAAGGAGATTTTAAAATCAACAAATGAAGGAGTAATTATCGAAAATACTAATTCATTTATAGAGGTATCAAACGCAGATAAAGATATTGATGTTAAAAAACTTTTAAATTCTGACAAAGAAACGATCAATTCATTAGGGATTATTCGTTCTACAAAATACCAATTTCATAGAATACCATCTTCTTGGTCTATTTTTCAAAATCTAGATACAAGTAATAACTCAAAAATACGACAGTCTTTTATTACAAGTTTTGAAAAAAAGATTGAACCGGATGGAAACAATTTTATTGCAGTTTTACATACATACTATACCGAAGATAGAGATTTTAAAAATGAGATAAACCAGGCCATGAAGGCGGCGTTTGGGGATGATTTTGAGGAGCTTTCCTTTGCGCCGGCGGCGGATACCAGATCCCAACTGCGTATCTTTTGGAAAAGCTTGATACCAGATCCCAACTGCGTATCTTTTGGAAAAGCTTAAAAAGGCCTCGTTCGGCGGCGGATATTTCCGACGGGACGCTGCGGTTTTTGTATTTGTTGACAATATTAGCTCACCCCGAGCCGCCGGCATTGATCGCCATCGACGAGCCGGAGACGGGCCTTCATCCCTCGATGTTGCCTATTATCGCCGAGTATGCCGTCGAGGCGTCGCGTAAGACGCAGGTGATTTTGACCACCCATGCGCCGGAATTCCTCAGCGCCTTCGGCGATCACCAAAAAGACGTAACCGTCACCGTCGTCGAATGGCGCGACGGACAAACCAGACTACGCACCCTGAAAGGAGAGTCGCTGGATTACTGGCTCAAGGAATACACCCTGGGCGAAATGTTTCGCAGTGGGGAACTGGAGGATATGGACGCCTCAAAGGAGGATTTGAAATAAATGAAATTCGTCCTCCTGGTCGAAGGACCCACCGAAAAGAAATCCATCGCCCCCTTCGTCAAAAGATGGCTTGATCGCCGGTTGTCACAGCGCGTCGGGATTGATACGGTGAATATGACTTGTTTTGGTGATTTTAAGAAAAAAGCTCCTAAAAAGGCACACATGCACTTGAACGGTTTGGAAAAGGATCAGATTATTGCGGTAATCGGTTTATTGGATTTGTACGGTCCCCAATCTTCTGATTTTTATCCACCCGACAAAACCTCCGTAGAGCAACGGCATGAGTGGGCCGCGGGCTATTTTCAAAAAAAAGTAAATAATCCAAAGTTCCATATGTTTTTCGCCGTGCATGATTTCGAGGCCTGGCTTTTCAGTCAGCCGGAAAAATTGCCCCAAACCATGCAAACCAAACTGCCCGGCGATTTAAGACCGCCCGAAGCCATCAACTTCGATAAACCGCCGGCAAAATTGCTCGACGAACTGTATCGCCGAACATACCGTAATAAAGGATATAAAAAGCCCGTTGACGGACCGAATTTATTTCAAAATCTTGATCCCTTGGTCGCTTATGAAAAATGCCCTTACTTAAAGGCTATGCTTGATAAAATGCTGACCTTGGCCCAAAACGAAGGATTATAAACATAAGGTGGGCTCTTAGCCCGCTGCCGCCCTGAAAGGGCTAAATAAAACTAATAAGAGAATAATGGAAAAACTGTTACCCCACATCAAATCCCCCGCCGATCTCAAGCAATTGAAAATCGAGCAACTGCCCGAATTGGCCCAGGAAATCCGCCGACTCATCATGACCACCGTCAGTAAAAACGGCGGGCATCTCTCCAGCAACCTCGGCGTGGTCGAATTAACCATTGCCCTGCATTATGTCTTCGATTTCGCCCATGACCGCCTGCTCTGGGACGTCGGCCATCAGTGCTACGTCCATAAAATACTCACCGGCAGGGCCCAAAGCTTCGACACCCTCCGCCGGGCCGGCGGCCTCAGCGGCTTCCCCAGCCCCGCCGAAAGCACCTACGATCAGTTCTTCGTCGGTCACGGCGGCACCTCCATCGCCACCGCCCTGGGTCTGGCCCTCGGCGCCCAGATTCGCCGCACCGATGAAAAGGTCGTCGCCGTCGTCGGCGATGCCAGTATCGTCAACGGCGTCTCCTTCGAAGGCCTCAACAACACCTCCTTGCTCCGGCGCCAACTGCTGATCATCCTCAACGACAACTCCATGGCCATCGACACCACCCAGGGGGCCTTCGCCAACTATTTAGCCCGGCTGCGACTGTCGCGGTCCTATGAAGACCTCCACCGCCGCACCAAGATTATGGTCCGCCGTATGCCCTACATCGGCCAGGCCCTCCATGAAGGCCTCCACCGCTTAAAGGACGGCCTCAAAAGCACCCTCTTGAGCCGTCAAATCTTCGAGCAGCTGGGCATCCCCTATTTCGGACCTATTGACGGCCACGACATTAATTCCCTCATAAAACTGCTGGAGACCTTTAAAAAGGTCGATCATCCCGTGCTCCTGCATGTCCAGACGGAAAAGGGCCGCGGCTTCGGACCCGCCCTCAAGGACCCCTGCGCCTTCCACAGCCCCAAACCCTTCAAACTCAACGGCGAAACCGCCCGGTTCACCGCCTCCTCCGAAAAAAGCTTTACCGCCGCCTTCGCCCATGCCCTCACCCGGCTGATGGCCCGGGAACCGTCCCTCATCTCTATCACCGCCGCCATGCCCGACGGCACCGGACTGGCCAAGGTCCGCGAAAAATTCCCCGACCGCGTAATAGACGTCGGCATCGCCGAAAGCGCCGCCGTCGATATCGCCGCCGGACTGGCCAAAAATGGTCTCCGGCCGCTCGTCGCCATCTACTCCACCTTCCTGCAGCGCTGTTTCGACCAGATCTTCCAGGAGGTCGCCCTCCAGAACCTCCCCGTCATCTTCTGCCTGGACCGGGCCGGCCTGGTCGGCGGCGACGGCGCCGTCCATCAGGGATTCTGCGATATCACCCTCCTCCGCAGCCTGCCCAATATGGTCCTGATGGCCCCCATGGACGAACCGGAGCTGATTCAAGCACTCCACCTCGCCCTGAAATTGAACTGCCCCTGTGCCCTCCGTTACCCCCGCGACCTGATCCCAACACCCCCGCCATCTCAGGATCAGCCCCCATGTCCTCCCTTCGAACCGGGTAAAGCACGGACCCTGCGGACCGGAAAGGACGCGGTGCTCCTGGCCTACGGCGTCGTCGCCCATCATGCCCTCCAGGCCGCCGAAATCCTCTCCCGGGAAGGGCTCGAATCAACGGTCATCAGCGCCCGATTCGCCAAACCCATCGATCAGCAGCTCCTGACCGAACTATTGTCAAAAAGGAGCAAAAGTCCTATATTTACTATCGAAGATCACGGCCTGGCCGGCGGCTTCGGATCGGCCGTCCTGGAAAACGCCCAGATACTCCATCTCGATACCCGCAGATTAATCCGCCTGGGTCTGCCCGATCGCTTCATTCACCACAGCTCCCGCCGCCAGCAGCTCGCCGAGGCGGCCCTCGACGCCGAAGGTATCGCCGACCAACTCCGCAAACTCCTGAAATCCAAAGAGTTATGATTATTTTCCGCCGGCGTAAATAAAAAAATTTATCTCTCAAACATGCCCAAGGCCAATTTGGCAAAACTTAAGCTATAATTAATACTACAGCGCCACATAAAATCTAAAGTTAATCTAGTATAAGCTCATTGACTTACAGCTTTGGCCCTGAAAGGGCAAAATATTATAGCCCGGGGCAACGCCCTGGGATAAAATATCATCGCAATTTTTCCCGCCCTGAAAGGGCGACATAAATCATTGATATCAAAAATGTTATGGCCCTAGAAACCAAAACTGACTTGCGCTGTATTATTAATAACTCCGGCAAAATTAATGAAAGAAACAAATTTTTCTCTTTAATGTGTTCTCGACTTCGATTTTTACCCAAACCTTTTATTTATAATAAATGACTCCTGCAAAATTGAAGTCAGGCATTTATTATTTAAGAAAATCGGCTTCCTGATTTTCTTAAATAATGCCGTAATGATCTGTAAAATAAGAGCTTGCCGTTGGAAAAGAAAAAAATGAATATAATAATTTTTTCTTTTCAAGGTATGCCTAACTTCAATTTTGCAGGAACCTTTTATAATAATATACCGAAAAGTCCGAAAATCAGTGGTAGGATGGTTTCGTCAAAAACAGCAAAAAATATCATTCTCACCGGCAGCTTCGACAAGCCCCAGGCCCGCCGGCTCGGCGCGGAACTGCTGGATTGGCTTGCGCGCCACACACGGGTAGTGGCCGACAACCTCGACAACCGTTTGGACTTCGCCGACCTGCCGGAGGCCGATTTCCTCGTCGTCCTTGGCGGCGACGGCACCATCCTGGCCACCGTACGGGCCCTTTGCGATAAGCAACTGCCTATTATCGGCGTCAATGTGGGAAAACTGGGTTTCCTGGCCGAATTCTCCATCGACCAATTAAAGCAATATTTCCCCCAGATCGTCGCCGATCCAAAACTGATCAGCCGCCGCATCATGCTCTCCTGTCGGATCAGCGGCCCCGAACGCCCCCAGGAATACAACGCCGTCGCCGTCAATGAGCTTGCCGTCAGTGCCGGCACCCCTTTTCGCATGATCGAAATATCGATCAGCATCGCCGAGGAGCATTTGGCCCTCTGCGCCGGGGATGGCCTTATCGTCGCCACCCCCACCGGTTCGACGGCATATAATCTATCAGCCGGCGGACCGATCCTGATGTCCACCCTGGCCGCCGCGGTCATCACCCCGGTGGCGGCCCACTCGCTCAGCTTCCGGCCGGTGGTGGTCAATCTGGATAAGCCTATTATCATCCGCTGCCGGGAAAATCAACCGGCAGGCGCCGCCCATTACGGCGTCGCCGCCATCGATGGCCAGACCACCATCAACTTGAAAAGTAAAGATGAAATCATCATCACCCAGGCCCCGCCGAGATTCTTGCTGGTGCAAAATCCCCATCAGGGCCAATGGCGACTGCTCAACACCAAGCTCCACTGGGGCGCCTCGCCCCAATACAACCGCCCGCCTGAAAAATAAGGAGATAAATATGAGCTCTCCCTTAAAAAAACAAATTGCCTCCGCCTCGTTATTATTGGTCCTCCTTTTATCCCGGCCCCATCTCTGCCCCGCCCAGTGGTACGTCTCCCAGCAAGGACATCTACTCGACGCCAACCCCCGCATCGGCTCCATGGGCATAAATCCCAACGCCCGCCTCGACGCCCTTATACCCCGCATCAACCTCTATATCACCGGCAACGTACGCGCCGGGGCGAGATTCCAGGGTTTTATTCCCTATCGCAACGTCGGTGAGTTCACTTCCACTCTGGGCAGCAGCGCCTTAAGTGATTTTCACCGCGATTCGGTCGGCATTGCCGATTTATCCTCACCGTTTGCCGCCCCCCGACCCTATATCGATCCTTCCCGTTCTCTCACCGGCATCCGTAGCGGCCGCGTCGTCCGCACCCATCAGGCCTTCCAGCCCGCCCGCCCCGCCGCCGACGCCGTCGGCCCGCAATCAGCCAACTTCAATAACCGGGGCCTGCCCCTTACCCCCCTGGATCGGTCCGTCTTCTCCGGCCTCTCCGGTTCGTTCGGCCTGCCGGGTCTTTCAGGGTCCTCCTACCCCTCCCTTGCCGTCGGATCCCCTTACTCGGCCCAGATTTCCATTGATCCGCGTTATCGATTGTCAACGCCAATCCCCACCCAGCTTATTCGTCCTTCTTCAACGCCGCTCCCCCCCGAAGACCTCCGAATTCAACCCCAACCCCAAACCACGCAAGAAAAGCAAACTCCCGAGACCGGTTTACCCCCCCAAAGCGGCGAAAGCATCTTTCCCGGCGACCTTCAAACACAACTTCCGCCTTATGAGCTCTCACAAGGCAATTTCCCCGCCGATACATGGAATCCCTGGTTAAACCAATATTTAACGTCCGGGTATGGCCCCCTCCTCTCCCGACGGGACTTTACCGCTAAACCTCCGGCCTCGTATCCCGGGCCTTTGACGACCAAACCTCCGGTCGTCGGCCCAACAAAAAGCGGATTTCTCCCCGCCCCCAGGGCCCTGCCGGCTAAACCCGTCCTCTCCCCCGCCCGCCAAACTCAACCTGAAGATTACCTCCGCCTCGGCGAACAACTAATGCAGCAGCAGAAATATTACCGCGCCGCCGATGCCTTCGAAAAGGCCCTCATCTACCACGCCGCCGGAGCCCTCCTGGCCGCCGGTGAGTTCAGAAGCGCCGCCGAAAACCTCAATCAGGCCCTCATCCAGGATCCCAAACTGCTCGAAACCAAAATCGACCTGCCCGCCTTGTTCGGCGACCCCGAAAAATTCGACCGACGCCTCGAAGAACTGAATCGCCTGTTAGAACAAGCGCCGAACCCGACCATGTTCTTCTTACAAGGATATATCCTCTTCCGCACCGGCGCCCTGGAACAGGCCCAAAACGCCCTCACCCGCACCCGCCGCGACCGGCCCCCCATACCCGCCCTCGATCACCTGTTGAACGCCATAAAAAATCCTGATAATATTAAGCAGCCATAGCAAACAACCCCCTAAGC
This sequence comes from Phycisphaerae bacterium SM23_30, assembly GCA_001303695.1. GTDB lineage: Bacteria > Planctomycetota > Phycisphaerae > Sedimentisphaerales > SM23-30 > SM23-30. The sequence continues at coordinate 1,016 of LJUC01000260.1, read as the reverse complement.
GGCTGGTTGGTGTCTTTCCAGCACAGCCAGAGAAGTGATCTGTCATCAACCGTCATTCCGCCCAGTGGCAGCCTCCGGAGCAGCCTGCCGATGGAGATTAGATTTTTATAGGAAAAAAATGACCGAACCGACCCCAAACAACCATAAAACCATCCCTGATTCCCAGGACCAACCCGTCTGCAGCGGTTGTCCTGATGCCGACAAGTGTCGTTCGGTCTGGTCCATGCCCAATCAGGGCCCTTTCACCTCCGCCGGGCTTCTACTAAGCAGTATATTAGCGTTCCTTTTTCCCCTGTTCACCGCCATCATCGCCGCCGCCGCCGCTGGCGCCTTTAAGCCCCCTGCTTCCCGGTCGCCCGCCTGGGAAATCGCCGCCGCCGCCATCGGCCTGATCGCCGGCGCCGCCCTGGCCCGCCTGCTGATGCCCTTAATAAAAAAACGCTTTTCCCACCCCGAAAATGCCGCAAAATAATAATCCGTCAAAACCGCCCCCGCGGACAAAACTCAACCGGCTCCGGCTTAAAGCGCCGAGGATAAACCGATTTATATGAACACCCCCCCCCAAAAAATAATCGTCGGTATCAGCGGCGCCAGCGGCGTCATTTACGCCCGGCGGCTGCTCGACCTCTTGGACCAGGCCCAACTTCAGGTCCACGTAGTCATCTCCCATATGGCCGAACAAATCCTGACCGAGGAGCTCAGCATCACCGAAATGACCCCTGATGCCCTCCTGGGCCGCCCAACCCAAAACCTCATCTTCCACGACAACAACGACCTGTTCAGCCCCCTGGCCAGCGGCTCATTCGAGATCGACGCCATGGTGGTCTGCCCATGCAGCTCCCACAGCCTCGCCGCCGTCGCCGCCGGCCTCGCCGACAACCTCCTCCTCCGCTCCGCTTATGTCACCCTCAAACAGCGAAGACCCCTGATCCTGGTCCACCGGGAAACACCCCTCACCGAGATCGACCTGAAAAACATGCTCAAGATCAGCCGCGCCGGCGGCATCATCTGTCCCG
>LJUC01000259.1 GCA_001303695.1 Phycisphaerae bacterium SM23_30 | reverse complement strand
AAACACGCATCCACTTCCAGATCATATGCGAAAGCAATCCGAGCGATGTGAATTCCGAATAGGGCTCGCAACTTACCCAGTGTGCAGAGGAGTTGAGCTTGATACGGCTGCCCATAACCTGCGCTTGGGGATTGATTATCATCCAAAAACTTGCGACAGGCAGCCTGCATAGCGCGCAGAATTTTTCTCAGAAGAGCGTCCGTAGAGAGAGCCTCCATGTCGCGGGTAAGTCGCTCACGTGTATCAAAGATGGACTGTGCGATGAAGGATCCGATCTCTCTGTCATATGGATAGTGGAGAGCCCGCTGACCTGCAAGATACACCAATAGTTGCTGCGCCTTGTCCCGTTCATCAACTGATGGCTTCCAACTGATTCCACCAGTAGGGGTTAAAATGCCAGTCAAACGAGTGGCCAGTTCCCGTCCCTTTAGTTCGATCTTCTCACTCTTACTCATATTTGAGATCCTTTAACGGTTCAGGGTAATCGGTCGATTGGATCGGCGCGTTCGCGGGGATGGCAGAGGTATGTTTGATGGGGGGATAGTTTATTTGGTTGCGAGGCGGGATCGGGGCGGGTTATAATGCTGGGGCAAGCTTAGATTATCAGCGAACGGGAAGTATCTGGATGTTCGAAAGATTGGAGAGCGCGGGCCTGACGGCGATTCGGCGATTGATATTCGCTTTGGTATTGGTATTGGCGGTGATCCTGGTGGGGACGGCGGGCTTTGTGGTTCTGGATAAGCGGGGCATATTAGATGCCCTTTATATGACGCTGGTGACGATCAGCACGCTGGGCATGAAGTCGGCCGGACAAGCCGATCCCACGACCGGCGGTCGGATCTGGATTATGGTGCTGATCGTGGTGGGTATCGTTTCGGCGATGATCGGGGTGTCGATCATAGTAGGGGTGGTGGTGGAAGGTCAGGTGCGCGGTATATTAGGGAGACGTAAAGTGAACATGAAGATAGCCTCTTTGACGGATCATATCATCATCTGCGGATACGGTCGGATGGGCCGGTTGCTGGCGGAGCATCTTGGGCGGCGGGAGTTGCCGCTATTGGTGATCGATCAGGACAGCAACAATACGGCCCAGGCGGAGCAGGACGGTCTGCTTTATGTGCTGGGGGACGCGACGGAGGAGGAGGTACTTAGAGACGCAGGGGTAGAGCGGGCGCGGAGTCTGGTGGCGGTGTTGGGGACGGATGCGGCCAACGTTTTTACGATACTTATAGCGCGGGATTTGAATACGAGGTTATACATTACGGCGCGGGCGGAGAGGCTGAAGAGCGAGAATCGTCTTCTGCGGGCGGGCGCCAACAAGGTAATATGTCCCTCGATTGTGGGGGCCAAGCGGTTGGCGAATATTCTGACGCGTCCGGGGGTGGTGGATTTTATCGACTTTGCGTCGGAGGGTTTGGATCTGGAGGCGGAGCAGTATAGCATCGGTCGGGAGAGCAAGCTGGCGGGTCAAACGCTGCGTCAGGCGAATCTGCCGCGGGAGGTAGGGGTTCTGGTGGTTGCACTGGAGCATCAAGACGGTCGAACGGTTTTTAATCCCGATCCGGACACGGTGCTGCAGGCCGAGGACAAGATGATTGTCATTGGCCGGATCGGTTCCATGGCCCAACTGGAACAGAAGTACAGTTAATGATGACTTTCTACTTTATATTTGCGGCCGTGGTACTGCTGATCCAGCTGCTGACGCTGCTGGAGGGGTATCGTCACTATCTTTTTACGCGGCGCAAGTACCGGCCCAAGGCGAGCAAGTATCAGCCCCAGTCGGCGGTGATCTGTCCCTGCAAGGGATTGGACACCACCTTTGACCGCAATATAAATTCGCTTTTCGATCAAGACTATCCCCATTACGAGATATATTTTGTGGTACAAAGCGAGTCGGATGCGGCTTATCGCCGATTGGAGGAGATCATCCAGGAGCGTAAGAGCTCGGGTCACGGGGTTAAGGCCCATCTGATGGTGGCGGGGATGGCGCAGAGCTGCGCTCAGAAGGTACATAATCTGCTGACGGTTTGCCAGGCACTGCCGGACGAGGTGGAGGTGACGGCATTTATAGATTCGGACGCCTGTCTGAAGAGGCATTTTCTGGGGTCGCTGATACATCCGCTGCGTCGAAGGGAGGTGGGGGCGGCTACGGGTTATCGCTGGTATGTGCCTACGGACAAGCGTTTGAGCAGCAAGGTTTTGAGCGTTATCAACGCCTGGGTGGCGTCTTTGCTGGGTCCTCACGGTTGGAACTCGGCGTGGGGGGGGGCGATGGCCATCCGGCGCGAGACCGCGGAAAAAGTGAATTTACGCGAGGCCTGGCGTAACGCATGCTCCGACGATTATCTGTTGACCAACCAGGTTAAAAAAGCGGGATTGAAGATCAGTTTTGTGCCGGCGTGTTTTGTGGCCAGCTATGAAGAGATGTCGTGGCGGGAATTATTTTCCTTTGCCCGCCGCCAGTTCATTATTACGCGGGTGTACCGGCCTCGGTTGTGGTATTTAGCCCTGTTTGGTTGGGGTCATTTCGTGGTGGCCTTTTGGTTGGGGCTGATCGTAAGTGTGTTGCTGTTCATAGAGCGCTCCCCGCAGGCGCTCTTTGCGGCGGTTCTGCCGGCGGGTTTGCAGGCGGCTTCGATGGCCAAGGCCGCCGCCCGTCAGGTGTTGATCCGTAAGATTTTGCCGGAAGATGAAAAAAAATTATTAGCGCCGGGTCTTATCGATATTTTTCTGGGGCCGGTGACGGCGGGATTTGCTTTGCTATGCGTGCTATCGGCAGGCGGGAAGCGTACGATAGAATGGCGGGGCATTAAGTACTATCTGAAGGATGCAAACCATACCCAGATCTTATCAAGCCGAACGGAGGCGGAATCAGATTAGGGGGGGCGGGGGCAAATCGCGTAAATAGTTGTTTTACAATTACTTACACATCATTTTTCCGTGGTTTTTGGGTTGGAATCTGAGACGGGCTTTTCATATTTATAAATGGCTATCCGGTATTTTGGGAGGGATTCCGCTAATAATCAGAGGGCATTTATAATTTTTTAAGGTTTTTGAAGGCGTCAAGCCAAGGAGGGAGGGGGAAGTTTTTCGGACTGTCGGGAGGGTTTATTCTAAATTCTCGGCGGGTCGTGATTTATCGAAATTTATTTTTGACAGGTCGATATGGGCTCGCTAAACTCTCGTCATAAATGAGAGGCTGTATCGGCTTATTTCTAAGCCAATGTCGTCTTTGAGTTTGATAAAAATTGGCTTTGTTTTAAGCTTATAGAAAGGAAAATACATATGCTGGAGTATGAACGCCTGAAAGAGATGGTGGCAGAGGCAGAAGAGGACGTAATCAAGGCTGAAGGAGGCAACAAGGCGGCCGGGACGCGAGTTCGTAAAGCGATGCAGGAGATTAAACAGACCGCCCAGCAGGTACGAACCAAAATACTCGAGCAGCGTTCCGCCGACTGAATGCCGGAAAGATCTCCCATTTGGTAGATTCCACCTAAAAGCGGTTCTGCAGAGCAAATAGAGGTGGCGGGGGGATAAATATTGCCTGGAAAATAAGCGATCCAAAGGGCTTTTTTTGTACGACGAGCCGAGTATTTGGGTTTTCCAATAAAGGCCGCCGGTTCGGTGAGAAAGAAGAGGATTACGATGCCGCCCGCTCTTTTGCTGGACCTGGGCAAGATAGATCTTAACCATGTCATATATGGGGTCGAAGAGATCGAACGAGTCAATCCTCACCGCTATGAGATGCGTCTTTTGGATGGGATTGTGCATCTCGATTCGGAGGCGGGCACGGCGGTGGGCTTTAAGGAGGTGACCCCAGAGGAGTTTTGGGCGCGGGGCCATATTCCTTCTCGGCCTTTGATGCCGGGGGTTCTGATTATAGAGGCGGCGGCCCAGTTGGCGAGTTTTGCCGCCAAACAGACCATTCGCGAAGAGCGTTTCATCGGTTTTGGGGGCATCGACGACGTTAAGTTCCGGGGGCAGGTTATCCCTCCGTGTCGGCTGTACCTGTTGGGAAGATTTTTTGAGAGGCGTCCGCGGCGTTTCAAGTTCGCCGCTCAGGGCGTGGTGGCCGGCCAACTGGTTTTTCACGCCAACATTATCGGCATGCCCCTTTAACCTGAGTCAATGCACGGCCTGTTATGAGTTTGCTACAGGAGGCTCGAACATTTATGCGGCGGCAGGCGAGGTTGTTCATCGACCAGTTTGAGCCTGTCGGTGTTGAAGAGCTTAATTTCCGGCGGCGGCCGGGAAGGTGCTTCTGGTCGGCTTTATTTGTCGGTCTGGTGATACGAATTTACTTTGTTGTCTTCACTCAGGGCACATACGACGTCAGTATCTGGCAAAGCCACGCGGCCGGGGTATCAGAACTGGGTTTGATGGGCTATTATCGCGCAAATGCGGAGATGAATCATCCGCCGTTCATCGCTCTTTGCATGTCGTGGTTATGGAGATTCGCCCAGACAACCGGTATTGAATTTCGTGTTCTGCTGCGGGCGCCATTTGCGCTTCTGGATATCGGGACGGCGTTTTTGATATTGATGATTTTGCGACGGAACCGGCATCGCTTTTTAATAGCGGCTTGTTACTGGCTCTATCCCTTGACCATGATATACTCGGCCTATCACGGAAACACGGACATGGCGCTGCCTTTGTTCATTCTGCTGGCGGTTTATTTTTTATCGCAAGACAAGATCATCCGGGCGGGCGTTTTATTGGGGATGAGTTTCTGGATCAAGCTGCCGGCTTTGGCGACGGTACCGGCGTTTCTATTTGCCGTGCGGGGCTGGCGGCGGCGTATGCAATTTTTATTAGCGATTGCTTTGACGGGAGGCGCCGCGTACCTGATACCATTACTGTACGATCCCGGCGTCATATACACGAATGTCTTTGCCTACCGGGGCCAACTGGTTCAGACCACCGGCGGCGATCCGGTCTGGGGAATGAGAATATTTCTTATGGATATCAGTCAACTTTCAACTCCGGGACAGAGGTGGTTATACAAGCCTGTTTTGTTTTATCTGCAACACAATACCGCCATTTGTTTGGTCTTGATCTTGCTCTTCAGCTTGATGCGGAGGTCTGAAAGAACATTCGAGGGTCTGGCCCTAACGGTTGCCGGAATTTACACCATTCTCTACGGTTTTTCCAACTATTGGTCGTTTCAGTATTTTGCCTGGTCGATCCCCTTTTGGTTTTTTACCCCCATGATGTTTTCCCTGCCGGCGGCGATATTGGCGGCGGCCTACATCTACGGGCTATACGGTTTGGCGTGCGGCAATTGCTGGCTGCTGGGCGAATGGGACTTTGTCGGTCATCCTCATTGGCCTGATTATCTCATACTCTTTAGAAATCTGGCTATTCTGTTCTTTTTTTTCAGCGGCATGGTGTTTTTGGTCAAAGGCATCGTGGCTGAGAGTGCTCGAGGTTATCGCCGGATACGCAAAAAATAACATGAAAGATCAGGAATTGTTTGACGGTTGTCTTTTAATACCGCCGGAGGCGGATCTGGCGTCGGCGACGGCGGAGATGCCGACCACGGGCGGGGTATGCCTTTTTACCACAGGGGATAACCAGCCGGTGCTGCTGCTCTATGGCGGGAATTTGCGGAGTCAGGTACGGCGGCGTCTGCAGGACGATCCCGGGGGGGAAAGGATGCGTCGGGTGCGTCTGCGACCGGTGGTGGAGCGGATCTGGTTTCGGCGGGCTTATTCAGCCTTTG
>LJUC01000258.1 GCA_001303695.1 Phycisphaerae bacterium SM23_30 | reverse complement strand
TAAACAAATCCATCGTCCCACCCCAGATATAAGGCCCCGAACTGGTAACTTGCAGATCGCTGGCCAACAGCTCCACCCCTCCCGGAGGCGGCGGACCGCCCGCCCCCACCCAGAACGGCATTACCCATTCATTATCTTCTTCACTTATCTCCGTCACCGCATTCTCACTATCCACCACCATGATAAAATGATACTCGCCGTCGGTACCGCTCGCCGGCAGCGTATAAGCAAAATTATGCTCGTAAACTGTACCCCCGCCCGCCAAAGACGTCACCTGATAGCTGTATGCCTCGGTATCTCCGGCATCGGCCAGATCATCTTCACTAAACAAAACTTTTACCGTAAACGCACCCGCCTCCGTATCACCGATATTTATCACATTTGCAGTAAAGTCGATCGCATCTCCCCAGTTAAACGGCCCCTCTTGATTAGGATGAAAATCATCCGGCAGCAATTCAATCCCCTGCACCGGCGGAGGACCCCCGCTGCCCACCTCAATCGGAATCACCCAATCATTATTGCTCTCATCCGCCTCCGTCACCGCGTTAGCGGGATCGATCACCATGAACAGATAATTCTCCCCGTCGGTCCCCGATGCCGGCAGATTCACCGAAATATCATTGATCGAGACCTGGCCCGGACCCACCGTCGTGACCGCAAAACTATCCAGAACCGTATCGGCGCCGTCCAGCAGGTTATCTTCACTGAAAACAATATCAAAGCCAAAGGCCCCCGAATCCGTATCACCCACATTCCGCACGTCCGCCGCCAGATTCACCGCCTCCCCCCAGCCGAACGGCCCCGTGCTATCCGGGCTGAACTCCTCCACCAAAAGATCAATCCCCGGCACCGGCGGCGGTCCCCCTCCTTCGCCAATATGAATCATCACTCCCATACCATTGTTGGCCATATTGGCGTCGCCTGTAACTTCCGCGTCGAATATCAAGTTATAGTCGCCGTCCGGCCAGGAATCAGGATTATTTAAGGTCACGTTCGTATCATAAGCCACCCCCGTAACCCCTGCGGCAATCGAATCCATGGAAGGATTGACATGCAGCTCATAGTCGCCGGGGTCCGGATTGGAATCCGGACTTAAAATAATCTTGGCGCCATAAGTGCCGGTTTCCATATCGCCGTAATTGCTCAAATCGGTAAACAGACTGATACTGTCTCCCCACAGGAAAGGCGGCGGCGTCAGACCGTCATCGATCCCGAAATCATCCACCGCCAGATCGGCGTTCAGCAGCAGTCTCGGCTCCAACTGCTCCAACGTGAATTTGCCGCGGTCCGCGTTTTGAACTTTACGACGCAATTTTCTCAACAGTGACATATCTTACCCCTTTGCAAAATGAACCTATATTCCGGATTTTGTAACTATATTATCACTTGTTCGTTATCGTCCGTTGATTTTGGCCGTTTAAGAAAGGATTGACCCATCTTCCCGCCCCGGCAAATAAGATAATGCCCCCTCCTTCTTCACAGAAATATTTTCCTCATCCTCCCCGATTACCTTTATGTTCGCCCCCAACGCTCAGGTGCTGTATCAGTATTGATATATGATTTATTAGAGGACATTGATCCCTTGACGAAATAAACTCTTGCATAGGCTCTTTAACCTAAATCTAATGACCCCGGCATTTAGCATTTTACCAATCCCCCATAGCCCCAAAACTCAAGTCCGATAGTTTTTTGATTAGCAAACAATCATAAAATAGCCTTTGCATCCAATTGCAATCGTCATATAATCATTATAAAAAGCCTCCATGGTTCTATTTATGAATTGTTAAAATTACTAATCACGCATAAGTACGTTTTTATTTCCCTGATGCTTATGATGAGTGAAAGTATTAATAATAAACGATATGAATGGTGGGATGTAGCTGAAAAGCTCGCACGCCAGTCTTTTCAATTGCGTCGTGAAAGTTCTCTTGGGACTGCCTTTATGGCTTCTCAAGCATTTGAACATAAATCTAAAAATAGACATTACTGTTTTGCTACTGCATGGCATGTAATTGATGATATTTTAGAGGATCAAAAATTTATACTGTTTCGCCATCATGACAAGCTTGCTGTTTCGTGTTCAACAGATCGAATAATGACTGCCAGATTGGGACCAGAAGCATTCGACTTGGGTTTCTTTTTTTTCCGTACGAGAGATAATTTGCTGCCGCCTGAACAAATGATGCCGGTTAGAGGTCTTAAAACTTTCCCTTCTCTTGGCGAAGATTTAGGATGGTACGGATATCCAGGCAGCCTTGAATCCACCCCAATATTTTGTAGAGGAACGCTAGCATCATTCAAAACAAAACCACATTGCTATCTTATCAATGGTATAGCATATCCTGGAATGAGTGGTAGTGCCATTGCGGACCAATTTGGATGGGTAATAGGAGTAGTTTCTGAATGGTGGGAAGACCCAAATCTTCCTAAAATACCCGGGATGTTACAAGCCGCTCCAAGCGCAATGATTCGCCATGTTTTGGAAGATCGATTGGGTGCCCGAATATTAGAAAATGAACTTTAGTTAACATCATCTCCAACTTGCCGAAGATTTCGACTTGCTTGGATTACTGATAAGTCCTTTGATATATCTAAGTCCTCTTTTCGTTCCACTTTTCACTATTTCGCTCCTTTTTACCCATTCCCAAAAGTCCTCTTGCTCAAAGGAGAAGAAAAAGGCGAGGTCTAAGGGGCAGAGCCCCTTTTAAAATAAATTTTTTCCTTATTGATTTCACCTTTTAAATTCGTGAATTCCGAGCAATTCGTGCTTAAAAAAACTCTGAGTCCTCGGTGCCCTTGTGGCTTCTCTTTTCTTCTGTATGCTGGCTTCTACCCCTCACGGCAGCTCCGTTAAAAAGCTCTCGTTGGAGGGGTGTTTTTTCAGGGCCTTGACCAGGGTCTCCACGTCCTGGCCCACGGCCAAGGAGTCCAGATGCCGCCGCAAACGCACAATCTTTTCCAGGGTCTCCGGTTCGATTAATAATTCCTCCTTACGCGTGCCCGACTGGGAGATGTCAATCGCCGGAAATATGCGTTTATTGGCCAGATTTCTATCCAGCACCAGTTCCATATTGCCGGTGCCTTTAAATTCCTGAAAGATCACCTCGTCCATGCGGCTGCCCGTGTCGATCAACGCCGTGGCGATAATCGTCAGCGACCCCCCGCCTTCGGCGTTGCGGGCGCTGCCGAAAATCTGTTTCGGCAGCTGCAGCGCCCGAATATCCACCCCCCCGCTCATCGTTCGGCCGCTGGACCCCACCCAACTGTTGAACGCCCGACCCAAACGCGTTATCGAATCCAGCAGCACCACCACGTCCGCGCCCATTTCCACCTGCCGCTTCACCCTTTCCAGCCCCAGCTGTGCCATACGCACGTGGCTTTCCACCCCTTTATCATTGCACGAGGCCACCACTTCGCCTTGTACGTTCCGGCGGATGTCGGTCACCTCTTCCGGCCGCTCATCGATCAGCAGCATCATCAAGTGAATCTCCGGGTGGTTGGTCGTTATCCCATGCGCGATCTGCTGCAGCAAAATCGTCTTGCCTGTCCGCGGCGACGCCACGATCAATCCCCGCTGACCCTTGCCGATCGGCGTCAACAAATCCATCACCCGCGTCCCCAGAGGTTCGGCCCCGGTCTCCAGCCGAATCATCTCCTGAGGATCCACCACCACAAAATCTTCGAAGTTCGTAAATTCCTCGTACTCTTCCAGCGGCCGACCGTTAATGCTTTCGATCTCACTGACATTGGGATTCCTGCCCCTATGTCCCGAAACCGCCCCTCGTATCACCATCCCTTCCCGCAGAAAATACTGTCCGATTAAATTTCTACTTACGAACGGATCCCTCGGCGTGATGCGATAATCTCTTTCCAAATCCCTCAGAAAACCGTGACCGCGGTCCGTTATTTCCAGCAAACCTTCCACCATATTGTTGTCGCTCGTACCCATGCTAAATCCTGAGTAAGTTTTTCTCCTCTTGCCCTTGTTGGACCGCCCTTTTGCCTCAAAGCCAAATCGAACGCCCCTATTGCTTCATATATGACCCCATCCAGTTCTGATAAGTGCTGAATAAAAAACGCCTATCGTCTGGTTCAATGATCTTCAACCGCGACCTTTTTCCCCGGGACTTAATTATATTATAAGGGAAATATTCATCTTTTACACAAAAATTAATATATTTTTCATTATTTCTCCTTGCCTCCAGACCGGACAATCACCGACCAAATTATACTTAAGTATTTGTCGCAAAAGACTTTATGACACCTTCTGCCCCGCCGCTCCCCCCCTACATTTACCCTTGCTTTCCTCACCCTAACCTAACTAAAATATAATAAAGTAGTTCTCTGGGCACATATTTGGAATGAGAAAAAGAGTTGCCGCTATGTTAAAACGCCATCGAAAATTATTAATCCGGCCGGCACGGATCTTATCTTTGCTTGCCGTCCTCGTTTTGTGTCTGTTTTTGTTGACGATCCGGCAAATACCCGCCGCCGCCCAGGCGCCGGAATCTCCAAACGTCACTCCTCATACCTTATCTCCCCAGCAGACGCCTGCCTTTGATGATTTTAGCCCAATCGCCGACCAAACACCCAAAGCCGTCGTCATCGTCTGTGCCGATATGGTCGATCTGGGTATGTACGAATCGATCAAACGACGCACCGAGATCGCCCTCGCCGACGGCGCCACTTACCTCATCTACCAGATCGACACCGACGGCGGCCTGGTCGATAGCGCCCGCAGCATCTGGGATTATCTTATGCACGACGTCGCCCAAAGAGGCGTCAAAACCGTCGCCTATATCAACAAAAAAGCCTTCTCCGCCGGCGCCCTCATCAGCGTCGCCTGCCAGGACATCATCATGAAAGAGGCCGCCCAGATCGGTGACTGCGCCCCCATTATGCTCGGCGGCACCATCGAAGGGGTCGAAAGAGAAAAAATGGAAAGCCCCCTGCGTTCTTATTTCGACGCCGCCGCCAATCTTAACGGCTACCCCGCCGCCCTTTGCCGGGCCATGGTCACCGACTCACTTGAAATCTATCAGGTCGAAAACACCGAAACCGGCGAATCCGAATATTTCGAAAAAACCGACCTGCCTTCCGATGAAAATAAATACGATTTGAAGAACAAAAGAATCATCGTCAAAGAAGGCGAACTGCTCACCTTTACCGCCAGTGAAGCTTTCGAGCACGGCCTGTCCCGCACCGTCGTAAAAGGCCTCGATGATCAGGCCCTGGAAGAGGCTTTGGTCTTCCTGGAAAATCGCGACGCCGTTAAATTCCCCCGCCCCATTGAATTTTTCAACACCAACTGGTCTGAGGAATTGGTCCGCTGGCTCACCAACCCCGTTGTGGCCGGCGTCCTGCTGATGATCGCCATGATCGCCATTTACGTCGAACTCAACAGCCCCGGACTCGGCCTGCCCGGCGCCGTCGCCGTCGCCGCCTTTGCCGTCCTCTTCGGCAGTAAATTCCTGGTCGGCATGGCCAACTGGTGGGAAATCGCCGTTTTTTTCATCGGCCTGGCTCTTTTAGCGACGGAAATATTCGTCATACCCGGTTTCGGCATCGCCGGTATCTCCGGCGTGGGGATGATTATTTTCTCTTTTGTCGCCATGATGGTTCGCAACGCCCCCGACCAGTCGCCCATACCTGTTTCCCCCGTCGATTGGCAGATGTTTCAGAATCAGCTTGTTTGGTCGCTGGCCGGGGTGGTGCTTTTTTTGGTAGCGGCGTATTTCCTCG
>LJUC01000045.1 GCA_001303695.1 Phycisphaerae bacterium SM23_30 | reverse complement strand
GTGACGATTTCGAGGACATCGCCGTTTTTTAACAGGGTTTGTTCATGCCGGTTTTTGGGGCAGATAATGCGGTTTATCTCCAGGGCCAGGGGTCCTTTCAGGTTCAGCATACGGAGGAGCTGCCGGGCGGTAGTGCCATTTGAGATTTCTCTTTTATTGCCGTTTATAGTAATTTGCATGGTAAGAATCATTGTAAAACTTAAATAGAACCAGAAAATTATAAGTGATTTTTAAGGCGCAGGTCAAGGCAAGGGTGAGGATCAATAAAATAATTCGTAGAATTGCAGAAAGGGGCACGGTCCAGACGTCGGGGGCACGGTTAGAACGGTGCTTTCGGGGGATATGGGCCGACTTGACGTCGGGGGCGGGTTTAATGGAGATGTTTTGGGCGGGAAAAAGGAAAATTATCCGGCGGCAACCTTTCAAAGGGCGGTATCGGGGATAATGAAAGATTTTGTTATGTTATTGCCGAAACAATAGTTACGGTGATATTTATCGAGGGAAAGGCGATAAATTTATCAGCCAATTTCTCTGGTGCGAAACAGGGCGACGGCGAACAATAAGCAGGCCCCGACGTAGAGAAATGCGTAAAGGGCGATATGAGCGATATAGATAGAAGGAACCCGGGCCTGTTCGTAAATAGCGTTAGTTACCTCGAAGAAGCTGAGGCAGGGAATAATAGTCAAGGGGATCCAGGCCAGGTAATCCATGAGATGGTCGGGATTTCGGGCAGTGGGACCGAGCCATTGTTCGAGCATTATGCCCAGGACGAAGATGATCACGCAGATGAAAAGACTCATAGTCATGCCCAAGCGGGTGGCCGCGACGACCGCGATGGCGGTGAGTATTAATACGGCGATAATAATCAGGATAATGGGAGGCAGAAGATCCCAGGCCAGGTTGTTTTTAGAGGGATCATAATTCCATTTGGGGTCAATGAAGGCCATGATTGCCATAACGAAGGTGGCCAGGGCGGCGCCCATAAGAACGGCAAAGGAACTGAAGCGCCAGCGATAAAAGTAGTTACCGGCCAGGCCGAGGATTAAGGTCAAGGCGGCCGATCCCAGCCCCAGGATGATGACCACCAGGTCGTGCTTTTCGGCGGCCCTTTGGAGGATACCATGGCGGACGACCATGAGCAGGACCAGCGAGAGGATATACTGGGCGAGCAGGAGGGCCCCGGCAACACCGATGAACTTGGCCACGATATAGAGGGCACGACTGACTGTTTTGGAGATAACCGTTAAAGTGGTTTTGTTTTCAATTTCTTCCGAGACGACGGCGGCGGCGGCAAAGACGCCCAGGAGCAGGCCGGCCACCAGCAAGGTGGACAGCCCAATATCCTTGAGAAGGAGGTTGTCGTCTTCGAGGGTGAACATGATCAGGGAGGGGGAGATAATTAACAAGATGACGGCGGCGGCGATAACCACGCCATAAACGGGCTGCCGCAGGGTATCGATGAAGGTGTTGGTAACAATAGCAAAGAAGCTTTTAGGCATAATAAATTTTTTCTCCGCAAGCCAATACGTACGAACCGGCGGGCCGGTTCGTCGAAGTGTTAATGTGATAATCGACCGAGAATATTAAACGGGGTAAAAAAATGAAATTATCCGCACGCCGGGCCGAATTATTGTCGCTGGCGGCATTACTGCTGCAGGCGTTATTTTTTCTGCTGACGCTATTTATATCCTACCGGACGGGTTCGCCGGCGGTGCGGGTGGAGGCGTGGCACTTTCTGGGGGGTACGGGGATCTGGCTGATTCTTTTACTGCAGTTTCACCAGCGGCGGATGGCCGAGGAAGAGCGTCTGGACGCCGAGCAATACCGGCGTCTGCACCGGGAGGGTAAGGACACATCGGTTTTTGAAGGCAAGATGATCGAGGAGGAGCTTCACGTGGCGGGGCGGCGTCTGGTGTGGCTGGAGAAGTATCTGCTGGCGGTTTTTGGGGTATTTATTTCGGTATATCATTTAGCGATGGGAATTTGGCTTTATATTGGGCTGACCCCGACAGACGCCGAAGCCGCCGGGCAGGCAGCCGGTCGGGCGTCGGAATTGGCCCCGGGGGAGGTTTTATTGAGCGCGGCGGCCTTTCTGGTGGGCATGGCGCTGGTGAGTTTTCTGATCTCACGTTATGCGGTAGGGATGAGCCAGCGGGCGGAATGGCGTCCTTTGCGGGCGGGAGGCAGTTATTTGTTGAGCAACGTCCTGGCGTGTTTGTCGCTGGCGGTTATTCTGGGATTTGCCAAATTCGGTTATCGTCTTCCGGAGCAGGTGACGGCCTACGTACTGGTGGCCCTGATGGCGGTGATCGGTCTTGAGATAATCTTAAGTTTGCTGCTGGACGCGTTTCGCCCCCGGATCAAGGGTCAATATCGCCGGGCGGCGTACGAATCCCGGTTGTTGGGATTATTCAGCGAGCCGGGCGGGATACTCCGGACGGCGGCCCATGCGATTGATTATCAGTTTGGATTTAAGGTTTCGGAGACGTGGTTTTACAAGCTGATCGAGCGGGCGGTGGTGCCGCTGCTGTTGGCGATGGCGTTTTCGTTATATATGCTCAGCAGTCTGTCGGTGGTGCCGCCGGGGAGCGTAGGGGTGCTGGAGCGTTGGGGCCGGCCGTTGAACGTGGATTCCCCTTACCAAAGCGGGCTGCATTTGAAATTTCCCTGGCCCATCGACACGATACGGAAGTTTCCCGTCGATAAGGTGCATATCATCGAGGTGGGATTTGAGAGGTTTGATCCCAAGCTGGACGACAGAGGCCGTCCGATCCCGGACAAGACCCCCATTCTCTGGACCAAGGAGCACTGGAAAGATGAATATCCCTTTATGGTGGCGGTGTCGGAGGACGAGGGCGCAACCGGCCTGGAATTTGCCTTGGGGGAGCAGCAGCCGGCATTGGCGACGGAGATAGCGGCGTTACCGGAGGAGCAGGAGGCTACCGCAAAAAGCGAATTTGAATATGAGAATTTCGACATACTGGTCGTGGCGCTGGTGATGCACTATCGGATTAAAGACGTGGCGCAATACGGCTACGGAAGGGATTACTGCTACCAGGACCCTCATGAGCTATTACAATCCATTTGTGATCGTCAGGTAGTGCATTATGCGGCCCACAGCGACATTGACAAACTTTTGGGTCCCGGTCGTTACGAGACGACGCAGGCCTTGTGGGGAAAGATCCAGGCGGAAGCGGACCAACGCCGGATGGGGGTGGAAATAGTCTTTGTAGGTCTGGAGTCGGTGCACCCGCCCATCAAGGGGCCTTACGGCAGTGATAAGGGGGTAGCCGAGGCGTTTGAGGATGTGATCGGGGCTCACCAGGAACGCCAGGCGCTGGTGCTGATGGCCCAGGGAGAGGCGCAGGAGAAGTTGGCCCGGGCCGAGGGTGAAAGCAATATTCTTCTCTCACAGGCGAGGGCTTACGCGTTTGAACGGCCCACCGTCGAGAAGGCGCGGGCGGAACGTTTCACCCAACAGTTGTTGGCCTTTTCTAAAGGCCAACAGGTATATCTGCTGCGGGAGTTTCTATCGGTTTTGGATAATAACGTGCCGAAGATGCGCAAGTACATGATCGTCTCGGACAAGGTGGGGCATCTGGTGTTAGAGATCGATCTGGAAGAGAGATTAGAACCGGATCTTTTTAGTGATATATTGTACCGGGCCGAGACCGGCGATAAGACGGGCCCGGAGGCCATCCGGAACAGGAGACCATAAGGTGAAGAAACATATCGGAGTTATAGTATTGGCGTCGGTGATCGTTATGATCCTGGGATTGTATATGATCTGCTTTACGGTGCGTTTTAACCACAGCGCCCTGGTGCTGCGCTTCGGCAAGATCAAGCGGCAGGTCGATGCAGCGGGTCTGGAATGGAAATGGCCCTGGGATAATGCGGTGATGTTTGATCGGCGGATTCGGACCTACCATCGCCAGATCGAAGAGACCCAGACCTACGACAAACAGCCGATCGTGGTGACCGTCTTTGTCAACTGGCGGGTGGATAAAGACGAGGTGGAGACCTACTTTAACAGTTTTTATGACAAGGGCGGGGCCGACCCTGAAAACCTGACGTTCGCGGCCGAAAAAATGATCGACGGCTGGATAGCGGACGCCAAGAACATTATCTCGGAATACAACCTGAGCGAACTGGTGACCCTGGATGAGGACAAGTTTAAGCTGGAGGATCTGGAGAGAGGGCCGCAGTCCAGTATGCTCCTGCGCCTGCGGGAGAAGGCCCGGGCCGGCGAGGGTTACGGGATCGAGATCGTCAATGTGGGGATCAGCATGCTGGGGGTGCCGGAGCGGGTGACGGAAAAGGTATTCGCCCGCATGATCAGCGATCGGGACAAGGAAAGCCGAACCCTGATCGCCCAGGGCGAAAGCGACGCGGTGAGCATCAAAGGGGCCGCCGATGGCGAAGCGGATCAGATTCGGGCCGAGGCCCAGGCGCAGGCGGAGAATATACGCGCCCAGGGCGACGCCCAGGCGGCGGATTACTATGAGATGTTTTCGGTGAATCCGGAATTCGCCAATTTTCTGCGTAAGCTGCAGACCCTGACCAAGACGCTCAATGAGCGAACGACGTTGATACTCGACAGCGACAGTCCGGCCTACCAGCTTTTTAAGGCGGGGCCGCCGCAAATCGTCATCGGCGACCAGCAGGCAAAGAGCAAGGCCGGGGACGGCGCCGTCAAGAAGGATAAGGATTAAGCAAAAGCCCATTTTGCCAAGGTCCCGTTCTAAGGAAAAACAGATATGAGTGAATCCGAGAATAAACCGGAAGAAGGGCAAAAAGTTCCGGCCCGACCGGCAGCGTCCGCGCCGATGTCTCCCGTCGCGCCGCCGACGGAAGAGGAGCTGGATCCGGCCGGTAAGGCCCTGGCGGATGCCCTGCGGATAAGCTTTGGCGTGTTAAAGATAGTGATGCTGGCGGTTCTGGGTCTTTTTATCTGGAGCGGCGTTTACAAGGTGGAGGCCAACGAAGAGGCGATTGAGCTGCGCTTCGGCAGGGTTAAAGGAGTGGGCGAGGAGGCGATTGTGGAGACGGGGCTGCACTGGAAGTGGCCGGCGCCTGTCGAGGAAGTCATCAAGGTGCCCGCCAAACTGGAGCGGATGCTGAATATCAACTCCTTCTGGCATAACAAGGAGAAAGACGATCTCCAGATGCTTTCGACGTTTCGCATTGGCGTGGACGGTTACAACGTGACCGCCTCGACCAGCGCCGCCGGAGCCTTGCCGGCGCCGGCGGTTCCCGGAGGGGAGGCGTTGTTACCTGCCGCCGGTCAGGCGGTTACGGATTACAATCTGATGCACACCAACTGGCGGCTGCGTTATACTATCGGTGATCCGATTAAGTTTGTGGAGCGGCTCTGGGACGGCACGGCAGGGACGCCGGGGCGGCGGGACGGCTGGGCCGGGGTGGACGATTTTTTGCAGAGTATTGTTTCCGACGCGGTGGTGGTGACCAGCGCCAACTGGGACATAGAGCGGATATTATGGTACGACATCCCGGGTTATAAACACGCGGTTTTGACGCGGGTGAAGGAGCGGATAAAACAACTGGACGTGGGAGTGGAGATCAAGGATCTGGAATTGCTTGATAAGGCGCCGCCGCGGCAGGTCAATGATGCTTTTGAGCTGGTGACCCAGGCGCGTCTGGCGAAATCGGAGCTGGAGAATCAGGCCCGGGGGGAAGCCAACGTAACGATAAGCAGGGCACAGGCGGAGGCGAATAATATCAAGGACAAGGCCCGCGCTTATCGAAAGATGGTGGTGGCGTCGGCGCAGGCGGATTCTGATTATTTTTCGAAGGTTTTGAGCGGGATCGAGGAGACGGTCATCCGCGAGGTGCCGGAAGGCACGGCCGATTACGAACTGAAGCGGCAGGCAAAATATAATGAGCTGATGGAGATTTATGTAGATCAGTTGTACCAGGAGATGCTGCGGGCCGTTATCGATAAGGCGGAACTGGTATATGTGGCGGATCCGGCGGAGGAAATGCGTATTTACGTGAATCGGGACACCAAGCTAAAGCCGCCGGGCCAGGCGGACCAGGGCAAGGATTCGAAAAAGGAAATAGACAGCCTCCTGCGCCTGAGAGGCATCCGCGCGCCTTAGGCGGGGGTTGTTTTGAGGCGGCCGGGAGTGAAGACTTAAGAGCAACAGATGTAATTATAGATTAGGATACGATAAATATGGGAGTACACGGTTATCATCATTTATCGGAAGGCGATCTGGCCGGCAGCGCCGAGCAGACGCGGGCCCGCACGGTTCGGGTGAGCCTGAGCCTGTTGGGCACCCTGTTAGGCGGGTCTCTTTTGATTGTCAGCATCATAGCCGAATACGTTTTTGACACCGGCGATCAGGGGGATTTAATGGCCATGGCGGCGGCGGTGCTGCTGGCGGCGCCGATTATCTGGCATGCCGGGCAGAGTCTTTTGACCGGTCACAGTCATATGGACGAGTTGGTGGCCCTGGCGATCGTGGCGTCGTTTGCGATAGGCGAATATCGCACCTCGGGGGCGGTGGCCTTTTTCATGCTGCTGGCGGAGTTGATCGAGGCGCGGACGGCGTTAGGGGCGCGGGCCTCGATCGAATCGCTGATTCGCATCACCCCCACCAAGGCCTGTCTGCTGGCCCCGGACGGCAGCGAGACGGAGACGGAAGCGGCCCATCTGCAGCCGGGCCAGGTGGTGCGGGTGCGACCGGGGGATAATATTCCCGCCGACGGCCAGGTGGTCCAGGGTGAATCCACGGTCAACCAGGCGACGATCACCGGGGAATCAATGCCGGCGGATAAGGCGGCGGGGGCTCAGGTCTTCGCGGGCACCAGTAACCTGACGGGGGTGCTGGATATCGAGGTGGCCTCTGCGGGGCGCGACACCACGCTGGGCAAGGTGCAATCGCTGATCATGCAGGCCGAGAGCACCAAGATACCGATTATGCGGATCATCGACAAATACGTGCACTGGTACACGCCGACCATATTGATGATTGCGGCGATAATATTTTATTTTACCGAGATCGAGCGGGCCATTGCGGTGCTGATTATCGCGTGCCCCTGTGCGTTGATACTGGCGACGCCGACGGCGATGGTGGCGGCGTTGAGCTGCGCGGCGCGGCTGGGGATTTTGATCAAGAACGTGGCGAACCTGGAGACGGCGGGCAAGCTGACGAGCATCATATTTGACAAGACCGGCACCTTAACCACGGGTCAGCTGGCGGTGACCAAGCTGACGCCGGTGGCGGGGGTGGATGCGGCGGAGATGCTGGCCGATGCCGCCGGGGCCGAGCAGTTCAGCAAACATCCGACCGCTCAGGCATTGGTGGAGGTGGCGCGTAAGGCGAAACTGAGCCTGGCCCAGCCGGAGGATTTTGAGGAGGTTTCCGGACGCGGGGTGCGGGCCGCGATCAAAGGCAAACAGATCATGGTGGGCCGGGAAAGCTGGCTCAGAGAACTAGGGGTGGACATGTCGCCGATGGAAGATGTCAAGATGAGGCCTCCGGAGGGGGTGAGTCTCTTGTACGTGGCCCGTCAGGGCCGCTGCATCGGGTGGGTGGGTATGGAGGACCGCACGCGGGAGGAGGCGCGGGAGGCGGTGGAAGATTTATCCATTTTGGGGATCAAGCGTTTGATTATGGTCACGGGCGATCGTTTGGCGGTGGCCCGGCGGGTGGCGGGGGAGATGGGCTGCGGGGAGGTGAAGGCGGAATGTCTGCCGCAGGAGAAACTGAAATTGGTGCGTGAGCTTCAGCGGGAAGGTCATCAGGTGGCGGTGGTGGGCGACGGGGTGAACGACGCCCCGGCGTTGGCGGCGGGCGATCTGGGGGTGGCGATGGGGGCGGCGGGCAGCGACGTGGCCATCAACAGCGCATCGATTGCCTTGATGAACAACGACCTGAAACGGCTGTCTTTTTTGATGCGCTTGTCGCGGGGGACCAGAAGGGTGGTGATGCAGAACCTCGGTTTTGGGGTGACGTTTATCATTATGGGGATAATTTTCTCCGGCAAGGGCTGGCTCACCCCGGTAGTAGCGGTCATGCTGCACGTGGTGGGTTCGCTGATAATCGTTTTTAACAGCGCCCGGCTGGTGCGGTTCGGCGAGGAGCTGGAGATGCAGCCGGCGGTTTTGGAGGGCGGTTTTGGGGAAGGTGAATTTGAGACGATGGCGGTGGCGCCCGCCGGGGCGTGACGATAGTGACAGAGCATGGCGAAGATACAGAAAAACCTGGCCGTCCAGACAGTGGGTCTGACCAAGATATTTCGGGATTTTTGGGGTCATAAAAAGGTGATCGCGGTGGACGATCTGGATCTGGAGATTCCCCGGCGTCAGGTATATGGTTTGTTGGGACCCAACGGCTCGGGCAAGAGCACGACGATCAAGATGCTGCTGGGGTTATTGTTTCCGAGCCGGGGCCGGTCGTGGGTATTGGGACGTCTGCCGGGCGACGTCAAGGCCAATTCCCGGATAGGTTATTTGCCGGAGGAGTCTAATTTGTATCCCTATCTGAGCGCGCGGGAGACGCTGGATTTTTACGGTCGATTGTTCGGGCTGAGCGGTCAGGAGCGTCGCCGGCGTACCGACAGTCTGCTGGAGATGGTGGGATTAAGCGGGGTGGGTCGGCGGCCGATGGGCGAGTTTTCCAAGGGGATGGCGCGGCGGCTGGGGTTGGCGCAGGCCTTGATAAACGATCCGGATTTGTTGATTCTGGACGAGCCGACGTCGGGTCTCGATCCGATCGGGACGCGTCAGATAAAGGATTTAATATTGCAACTGGGCCGGCGGGGCAAGACGGTGCTATTGTGCAGTCATCTGCTGGCCGACGTGGAGGACGTGTGTGATCGGATCGGGATTCTTTACGGGGGCAAGATGCAGGCCGAAGGGGCGGTAGATCAATTACTGGCCCGTCAGGAGATGACGCAGATTCGTTTTGGCCGACTCTCCGGCGAGACCCTGGAAAAGATAAAGGAGATCATTCGCCAAGAAGATCAACAGGGTTCCGTGGAGGTGCAGACGCCGCGGGACCGTCTGGAGGATTATTTTCTGCGGATCGTGTCCGAGGCGCGGGCGGCCGAAACGGAGACCTCCGGGGCCATCATAGGTACGGGGGTGAGTGAATTTCTCAGCGTGGTGGATAAAGAGCCGGATGAGACCGAGGCGGTCATCGAACAATTGGTCCTGGGGCAGGAGCCGAAAACGTCTCCGGGGGGAGCGGCAGGGGCCGCAGCAGGCACCGAGAAGGTTGAACCGGTGGAAATAGGTCCCAGCGAAGAGGATTTAGCCCGTCGGGGGGTGCTCGATTCCCTGGTGGAGGCCTCCGCCGAGGCGCCGCCGTCGGGGTTTTCGGAATCCCGAGAGGCGCAAAGCCTTACCGTGCCGGTTGACGAGGGCGGTGATGAACCTGAAGACATGGATCGTTCCTTGATTGAGGAGCTGACCGCCGGACGGGGCGGCAATCCCAAAGATCAAGCCACGGAGGAGGCCGCCGGTACGGATCAGGAAGCGACCGAGCAGGAGGACAAGGATAATTAGGGCACCCAAAGAAATAAAAGCACCTACAAGCTTTGCTTGAGGTTGTCAGGCAATAAAGGACAGCGATGAGTCAGATATGGGCGTTAGCGCGAAATTTGGTGGTCGAGGTGCTGCGGATGAGGCCGCTGATGGTGTTTGTAGTCTTTTTGTATTTCGGTTATACCTTCGGCTTTGGGTACTGGCTGCACCTGGGGAGCGGGACGGCCGAAGAGAAGATCCAGACCTTTTTGAGCTATAGCTTGAGCACCACCGGTCATTTTTTGGCGTTTTTAACCATCTTCGTATCCATCGCCACGATCACCCGGGACATCAAGCACAAACAACTATTTACGGTGGCCACCAAGCCGGTGAGCCGGGGAGGGTACTTAGGGGGGAAATTTCTGGGGATGGGCCTGTTAAACCTGCTTTTGCTGCTGGCGGCGGGGGGTACGATCTATGGACTGGTTAAGCTGGGGGCCCGCCTCGAGCCGGGTAGAGATCCGGATCCGGAGTACTCGCGGGCCCGTTTGGATCATCTGATTCTGGTGGCCCGTCAGGGCGTACATCCCAGCATAGTCGGGGTGCCGGAGGAACAGATCGCCCGTCAGGCGCAGCAGGAAGCCGAGAAGAATCTCGAGGAATTCGTCGATCAGTACTATATCACCGATCCGGCGGTCAAAGCCAGCCGTCTGGATTTTGAGATTGATGAATCGACTAAAAAAGTCAAATTGCGTTATCGTTCCATTCCGCCGGGCAGCCATATCACCTGGCATTTTGCCGGCGTCAAGCCCCGCCGGCGTGAAAACGGCCTGGTATTCATTCGCTACAAGCAGGAGGTTACCCTCAATCCGGCGGATCTAGCCGTCACCGGTCAGTGGTGGTACGGTCCGGGCGAGGATGTTTTCTACACGGGCAAGCATCTTCAGACGCGCGACAGCATCCGCACCCCCCACGAGTTTCCCATAGAGGCCGAGTCCGTTTCCGAAACGGGGGATCTCTACCTGACCTATCGCAATCCTCAGATAAACAATCCCACCACCGTTATCTTTCCCCTGCCGGGCAAGAGGGCGCCTCATTTGTTTGAGAAGGAGATCGGGATCGAGGCCCTTTACGTGGCGGGCGGATTTACGGGGAATTTTCTGCGGGCGCTGCTATTAATATACCTTCGTTTATTGTTTTTATCGGCGCTGGGGATAACCCTGGGGGCGTGGCTGAGTTTTCCGGTGGCGGTGCTGACGGGGCTGGTGATCTTCACCATTGGATTGTGCAGCAATTTTATTTTGTCTTCGATCCGTTTTGAGTTTGGGGCCAAATGGTTTAACTTCAGCAATCTCGCCATGTTTTTTTTCCCCCGATTTGCCGCCTACGATCCGATACCCCAGATCGAGAAGGGCCGCCTGGTCAGCTATCAGGTGCTGGGCAGTTGTTTGTTGATATTGATATTGATTAAAGGGGGGATAGTCGGTTTTGCGGGATATTTGATATTCAAGTTCCGGGAATTGGCCCGGGTGATAGTATGAGCGTTAAGCGCGGTCGTTGAGCATCGGTATGCAAAGGAAGCGCGGCACAAGCTTACTTTTAATTTTTCTGGGTCTGGCGCTGCTGGCCGGCGCCGCGGCCCGTCTGGGGGCGATCAAGCAACTGCGCCGGGAATACGATTTTGATCCTGCCGACGCTGTTACCGATCAGCAGACCGCATCCCAGCTGCAAATACCGACGCTGGCGCTTTTCACCTTTCGCAGTCTGGCGATAGATTACCTGTGGATCCGGGCCGACACGCTGAAAAACGAAGGCCAGTACTTCGACGCGATGCATCTGGCGCGACTGATCTGCGCCCTGCAGCCGAATCTGCCGACGGTGTGGGATTTTCAGGGCTGGAACATGGCGTATAATATATCGGTGGCGATGCCCAATCCGCCGGAGCGCTGGCACTGGATCGAGGCGGGTTTTAAGCTGCTGCGCGACGAGGGATTGAAGGCGCTGCCCCGCAGTCCCGATTTATATCTGTCGCTGGGTCAGATATTTTCCGATAAGATCGGCTCTAACGTGGACGATTTTCATAGGGACTATAAAAAGCGGCTGGCCTACGCTATGATGGAGCTTTTGGGGGCGGGGTTGGTTACCAACGAGGAGCTATCGGCCATGGCCCAGATGCCGCGGAAGTGGCGTCAGCTAAAAGACGATCCGAATATTGTCGAACTCGCCGAGCGGATCATCGCCGTCGAACCAAAGTTTAATGATGACCAGCAAATGATGGAGGGGCTGCTTCGCTTGCCCTCATTTCCGACCGAGTACGATCCTAAAGTTCATCAGCTTCTGGAGGATAACCGGAATAACTACGCCCTGAGGCGCTTGCAGCGGTTTATCCGGACGAGCCGCCTGCGCGAGGTCTGGAAGATGGAGCCGGAATTGATGCTCGAGATCAACGCCAAATACGGCCCCGCCGACCCCGAACAGGAAGGTCGAAGGCTCAGTCTGGATTGGCGTTTGCCCTATTGTCACGCCATTTACTGGGCGGCAAGGGGGCTGGAGTACACCACCGACACGGGATTGACCTGGGTGGGTCTGCGGAGGCTGCTTTATCAAAATCTACAGAACATGTTTTATTTTGGCAACCTGCAGATTCTCAATCCCGTGCGTCCGCAGGAGGCCACCTTCGGTGCGGCGGGTCAGGAGATTTTCAGTCAACAGGCCCGGATGGAGGTGGAGCTTTACAACGGTCAGGACATGCGGATGTTTCCGGCGGCCTTTCAGGCCATGATGGATACGATTGAGGAGCGTTACAAGGACAATCCGGACAAAGAACTTATGGGACCGGACGACGCGGCGGCTTATCTGACCTGGAGTCTGATTGTGGACACCTACCTGGGGGGGCATGAGAAATTGTCCCGCAGCGCCTACTCGGATTTGCAGCGTCTTTTTCCGGAGAACGAAGATTATAAGATATCCCTGGAGGAGTTTGTGGCCGAACGCTTGAAAGATGAACTTTCCGGTCTGACGCCGAAGGTCGCCGGCCAGTACATTGAATCCATGCTGAGTCAATCTTTTCTGCGGTGGGCCATCCGGGACGATGACACCTCCGCGGCCTACGAAAATAAGGCCCGGCGGATCCATCAGCAACAGGAAGATCGACTACGCGAGATCAACGCCGAGGTGGACCGCCAGATGCTGCCGACGTATCCCGATATGAAGGTGCTGTCTTTGAAGGGCGCATTTCTTAATCCCCTGGTTGAAAACGCGGTCAAAAGACTGCTCTGGGGCCGACTGGAACAGGAACAACCCCAGCTGCTGGAACGCCTTAAGGCGGAATTAGAAAAAGAGCAATTAAAAATCATATTATGAAGTCCGCACCGGTAAAAAAGGAGAAGACCTTCGTTTCAAAGGCGGCGGGCGGGGTCAGGGATTTAACTTATCCGAGCCGGAAAAGGGCTATTCGCCTTAGTCCGCGGGCCCAGATACGTCCTGTGGAGCCCGGCGAGGCGGATCAGGCCCTGGCATTGCTGCTGGCGGATCGGGGGGAGGAGGGCCCGGAGATGGGCGGTAAGACCGCCGCCTTTCGAGAATTGGCCCGTCAAGAACAATATAACCTGAATAGACAGATGGTGGGGCTTTATGAGGGTCAAATGCGACACGCCTGCCTGTTCGTGCCCCAGGCGGGGGGGACGGCGTTTGTTTTTCTTTCCCGGCCCGCCCAGACGGAGGCGACGGACGCGGAACTATGGGATTTAGCGGTTCAGACGCTGCGTCAGTTATGCCGGTGGGCCTTTGTGGAAGGGAGTAATCTGCTGCAGGTTTTGCTGGAACCGGCCGATTTTGTGCGGGGCGAGCTGTGTTTGGCCGGGGGTTTCCAGCGTTTGACGGATTTGATATACATGTTCGGCACGGGCAATGAATTGCCCCCGCCTCGTCATATGGGAAGCGGATTGAGTTGGCTGAGCTATGATCGATCCCACCACGATCTGTTTAAGCAGGTCATTAAACAAACCTATCGCCACAGCCTGGACTGTCCGGAACTGGAAGAGCTGCGCGAGATAGAAGACGTTATCCGCTCTCATCAGGCGGCGGGCGAGTTTGACGGGCGTTACTGGAAAGTGCTCTTTGACAGGGATCAACCCGTGGGCGTGCTGCTTTTAGTCCCCTTGCGGACGCCGGAGGCGATGGAGCTGACCTACATGGGCCTGTGCCCCGAGGCCCGGGGGCGGGGTCTGGGAGGGTTTATGCTGCGGGAGGCTTTGGCCGGGGCGCATCAATGTCAAAATCGGATATTGACCCTGGCCGTTGATTGCCGCAACCGGACGGCTTATCATCTTTATAGCAAGTTTGGTTTTAAGACGGTGCTGCGCCGCACGGTAATGATCCAGTCTTTACGTCGATGAATTAGCATTTCGATTCCACAGGTTACTAACATCGGCACTTACGTGGTGCAAAGATTGTGCATAGCTTTTTTTTTTAATTCATAACTGCTTATCACTTCTTTAGCTGATGAATGTGGAAAAGAAATTTTATTATTTATCATTGCATCGACTCTCACAAATCATAACATTAACACCAGCAAAAACGAAGCGAGCAGAGGCTTCCAATTTTTACTGTAATCCTTTCTGCGGTGTTTGTAATTTATGACCGGACTTCGGAAAAATTGAGGTTAGGCATATTTTATTTAAATTATTTAAGAAAATCGTTCGGGAGATTTTCTTGCATAATTTTTTAACCGGCTGTCGGGCCATAATTTACTGTGGGAAAAGAAATAATTAAAAAGATATTTTTTTCTTTCTTCGGTATGCCTGACCTCTATTTTGTAAAACTTGAGTTATGATTCAAAACAACCGGCGCACCAGTGCACCAAAGTAGGGAGAATGGCCGTGAGGAGTACGAATGCGGAGCTGATCGATAAGATCAACGAGGTTCTGGCCCAAAAAGTGGGCCAGCAGCGTTACAAGATCTGGTTCAAGAATTCCACGCGTTTGATGGTGGAGGACAACTACGTCAAGGTGGGCGTACCGAATTTATTTATCGGGGGTTGGATCGAGAATCATTTTTCGGATCAGATCGGGTCGGCCGTTACCGAGGTGACGCAACGGCCGGTGAAGATCATATTCACGATTGATCCGGAGTTGTTCGGCAGTCAGCGTCGTCGGCAACTGGATTCGCAGGCGGAGTTTTTGGCCAAGACCGCCGATCCCAACGGACGTCGGCGTCAGAATTTCCCGGCGGGTCGGGAAACCCGGTTGAGGTTGAAACTGCAAAATTTTGTGGTGGGATCATCCAACCAGTTGGCCTACAGCGCCGCCCAGACGGTGGTTGCCGAGCCGCGGACGCATTTTAATCCGCTTTTCATCCACGGCGGCTGCGGTCTGGGCAAGACCCATCTGCTGCAGGGGATCTGCAATGCCGTGATCCAGAAGCGGCCCGAGACCAGATGTGTCTATGCCTCGGGCGAAGAGTTCACCAATCAGTTCGTACTGGCCCTCAAGATGGGCAAGCTGGATGCCTTTCGGCAGCGTTTTCGCCATACGGATTTGCTGGTGCTCGACGACGTGCACTTTTTAGCGGGCAAGAAGGCCACGCAAGAGGAGTTTCTGCACACTTTCAACGCCATCGACACCGCCAGCAAACAGGTGGTGATGGCCTCCGACGCCCATCCCAAGATGATTGGTCAACTGTCCGACTCTTTGGTGAGCCGCTTTATCTCCGGGATGGTGGTCAAGATTGATCCGCCGGAGTTCGAGACCCGCTGTGCGATATTACGGCAGCGGGCCGGCGAAATGCAGAAGAACGTCCCTGCCGACGTAATTGAATACATCGCCGATCACCTCCGCGCCAACGTGCGGGAGCTGGAAGGGGCCCTTTTGAAGGTGGTCGCTTACGCCTCGTTGAGCCGCAGCGGGATCGATCTGGAGATGGCCCGCGAGGCCCTGGAGGATCACATCGCCCGCACCGATCCCATTGTGCACCTTTCGGATATAGAGGCGGCGGTGAGCACCTTCTTCGGGATAACGCCGGCCGACGTGCACTCGTCCAAGAAGACCCGCACCATCAGTCTGGCGCGATCGGTGGCCATGTACCTGGCCCGCAAGCATACCTCCATGTCGTTCCCGGAGATCGGCCGCTTCATGGGCAATAAAAACCACGCTACCGTCATTTTGGCCTGCCGCAAGATTAAACACCTGCTGGAAGACAAGGAAACGCCGGTAGTGTGGGAGACACCGGTGGGCAGACGCGAAATGGACATCAACCTGGTCCTGGGAAAACTGGAATCTTCCATCAACCGCTAGCCGCGGACAATATACCCTTTGTCGATTTGTCCGTGTTTTATCCTTTCTTGACGCCGGCGAGGTTTGATGATATAAGTTCAGTCTATGTCTGAGCTTATTATCAGCATCAGCGGCGTGCGCGGCATTATCGGAGACAACCTCGGCCCGAGGGAGGGGGCCGAGTTTGGGCTGGCCTACGGCAGTTTTTTGGGGCAGTTAAATCAGGATCAGACGCCTTCGAAAGTATGTATAGGCCGCGACGGGCGACCGTCGGGGCAGATGTTGTCGGCGGCTATGAGTTCCGGCTTGATGGCCGCCGGCTGCGAGACCATCGACCTGGGGATCGTAACTACGCCCGGAACGGCTTTAATGACCCGGTTTCTGTCCTGCCGGGGCGGGGTGGTTATTACCGCATCACATAATCCGGTGGAATATAACGGGATTAAGTTTTTACGCCATGACGGTATCGCCTACCCGGAAGATCAGGTTAAGCAGATTCATCAGCGCTATTATGCTAAGGATTTTGTCACGCAACGGGCTCAGGGGGTTGCCGGGGCCGGTCGCAACAGCAAAGCCCACGCGGTTCACGTGGATAGTGTCCTGCAGATCTGTGATAAGACTTTGATTCGTTCCAGGCGTTTCCGGGTGGTGCTTGACAGTATAAACGGCGCCGGCTGCGTGGTGACCGCACAACTGCTGGCTGAATTGGGCTGCGACGTGATTCATCTTAATGGTCGGCCCACGGGTATTTTTGCCCATCGGCCCGAACCAACCGCGGAGGACCTGTCGGAATTGGGACCGCAGATTATCAAGCACGGCGCCGTCGTAGGCTTCGCTCAAGACCCCGACGCCGATCGCCTGGCCGTCATCGACGAACAGGGTCGATATATCGGCGAAGAATATACCCTGGCCCTGGCAGCCAAGTATATGTTCCGTAAAAAGGCCGGCTTGGCGGCGGCCAATTTATCCACTTCGCGTATGATTGACGATCTGGCGGCGGCGGCGGGTTGCGCGGTGATCCGCACGCCGGTGGGCGAGGCTCATGTCGCCAAAGCCATGCTGGAGAATAATTGCATAATAGGGGGGGAAGGCAACGGCGGGGTGATTGATCCGCGGGTGGTTCCGGTTCGTGACAGCCTGGTGGGTATTGTCATGATATTGCAATTATTAGCCGAGACGGGAAAAACCGTAAGCGAATTGGTGGGTGAAATACCCTGTTATCATATGCTCAAGAGAAAGTTTCCCTGTCCTCCGGAAGAAACTTCGGGGGTTCTCGAGGCGGTCAGGCAGCACTACGAGACGTCGGTATCCGGCGAGAAGGTCAAAATCGACACCCGCGACGGCATCCGCGTCGATCTTGACGAAGGCTGGATCCATGTGCGGGCCAGCAACACCGAACCGATTATGCGGATCATAGCGGAATCGAGCGATCCGGAGAGGGCTAAGCGACTGGCAGATCAGATACGGGCATGGGCCAGGATATAATTAAAGTTTAGCAAAGTTGACTTTGGGCATGTTAACATATATGGCAGTCGAGAGGCCGATTCACTGCCTGGATGGCATGTTAAAGGCGGGGCCTGATAACCTGCTAAATATCTTAAACTATTGAAAATTAAGTACTTACGGTATTAAAGGGATACTGGCACAATATTTGCACATTATTATAGTGG
The DNA here is from genome assembly GCA_001303695.1 of Phycisphaerae bacterium SM23_30. Lineage (GTDB taxonomy): Bacteria > Planctomycetota > Phycisphaerae > Sedimentisphaerales > SM23-30 > SM23-30. Next base: position 5,445 of record LJUC01000045.1, on the reverse strand, counting down.
TTTAGAGCGCCTAATAAGACCTCAGATTCGGGAGAGTGGATTTTCGCTTTCTGATTGGAGTCAGGGAACAGCGGGGCGGGAATGAGGATTTTTTTGACTTTTTTGCGGGGTTTTGTTAGGGGCTATTAGTATAGACGGAGTTATCAGATAACTAAAGGTTCCTGCAAAATTCAAATCAGGCATACCTGGAAAAGGAAAAATGGGTTTTTCATTTTTTCTTTTCAAACTGTAAGTTATTATACGGCAGTTTGTTACGGAATTATTTAAGAAAATCAGGAGACCTGTTTTCTTAAATAATACATGCCTAACTTTAATTTTGCAGGAGTCATAGATAACTGTGCAAAGGAGCATTCAGCGATGGCCAGTAATAAGATTATCGGAATCGACCTGGGTACGACAAATTCGGTAGTGGCGGTTTTGGAAGGGACCACACCCAAGGTTATGATAAACGCGCAGGGTTCGCGTCTGACGCCCTCGGTGGTGGGTTTCACCGATAAAGGCGAGCGCCTGGTGGGTCAGATCGCCCGCCATCAGCAGGTGACCAATCCACAAAATACCATATTTTCCATAAAGCGGTTCATGGGTCGGCGTCATAGTGAGGTATCCTCGGAAGAAAAGACGGTACCCTATAAGATTGTGGGCGGCCCGGAGGAGCTGGTCAAGGTGGAGGCGCGGGGCAAGCAATATACGCCGCCGGAGGTATCAGCGATGATTTTGCAGGACCTCAAGAAGACCGCAGAAGATTACCTGGGCGAGACGGTGGAGAGGGCGGTGATTACGATACCGGCATACTTTAACGATTCGCAGCGTCAGGCGACCAAGGATGCCGGCCAGATCGCCGGTTTTAAGGTGGAAAGGATCATAAATGAACCAACGGCGGCGGCGTTGGCCTACGGTCTGGAGAAGAAGGCCAATGAAAAGATCGCCGTTTTCGATTTCGGCGGGGGCACCTTTGATATTTCCATAATGGATATCGGCGACAACGTTTTTGAGGTATTAAGCACCAACGGCGACACCCACCTGGGCGGCGACGACATTGATGAGATCATGATTAATTACATTGCCGATGAGTTTAAGAAGAAAGAGGGCATCGATCTGCGGAAAGACCCCATGGCCCTGCAACGGCTCAAAGAGGCGGCGGAAAAGGCCAAGTGCGAGCTGAGCAATTCGGTGGAGACGACGATAAATCTGCCCTTTATCACCGCGGACCAGACCGGCCCCAAACACCTGCAGATGGCCATTAACCGCAGCACCTTCGAGCAGTTAATCGACGATATCATCCGGCGTCTGAGGGTGCCCTGCGAAAAGGCGTTGGCCGACGCCAAGTTGTCGGCGGGCGATATCTCCGAGGTGGTGCTGGTGGGCGGTTCCATCCGGATTCCCAAGGTTCAGGAGCTGGTAAAAGGGATTTTCGGGCGGGAGCCCAACAAGAGCATCAATCCCGACGAGGTGGTGGCATTGGGGGCGGCGATCCAGGGGGGCGTTCTGGCGGGGGACGTCAAGGACATATTGCTACTGGACGTGACGCCGCTGTCGCTGGGGGTGGAGACTCTGGGCGGGGTGATGACCAAGCTGATCGAGCGTAATACAACCATCCCGACCTCCAAGAAGGAGGTTTTCAGCACGGCGTCGGATAATCAGCCCTCTGTGGATATTCACGTTCTGCAGGGTGAAAGGGAATTCGCCCAGGACAACCGGACATTGGGGCGATTTCAGTTGTCGGGGATAGCGCCGGCGCCGCGGGGCATGCCGCAGATTGAGGTTTCCTTTGATATTGACGCCAACGGGATTCTCAACGTTTCGGCCAAAGACCTGGGCACCGGCAAAGAGCAGAAGATCGAAATAAAAGGCTCTTCGGGTCTTACTGAGCAGGAAATCGAACGAATGACCAAGGAGGCCAGTGAGCACGCCGAGGAGGACCACCGGCGCCGGGAGCTGGTCGATCTGAAGAATCAATGGAAAACCTCTCCGCCGCCAGCCAGGCGATCGGCAAGATCGTGTACGAGCAGGCGGCCGCCGCTCAACAGACAGCTTCGGCTTCGGCGGCCGATGACGGCCCGGCCGAGGCGCCCCGGGATAAAAAGAAGGGCGACGACGACGTTATCGACGCCGAGTTCGAGGTCAAGGAATAATTCAAGTTAACCGGACTTTGACAAAATTGCGGTTAGGCATATATTATTTAAGAAAATCGTTCTGGAGATTTTCTTAAATAATTTCTTAACCGGCGGTCGTACAATTATTTACTATTGGAAAAGAAAAAAGTAAAAAAATATTTTTTCTTTTCCAAGTATGCCTAACCTCAATTTTGCAAAACTTGAGGCGTTAACATGAAGTTTGGCGGCATGCCTACAGCGTCGCGCCGGGAGCGGCAGGTTATCTGCCGTTAAACGATAACCGGGTATAATTTTTTAATAGTTGCGTGGTTGAGAACCCAAAGAAAAAGCGAAAACCGTCTTCGAGCACCCCCAAACAAGCTCTCTTTGAAAGCCGACAGTGGGCCTGCGAAATCGCCCGCCTGGCCCACGATCGTCATTGCCGTGATATCGTGGTGCTGGAATTGGCGGAGCTGAGCCCGGTAGCCCTGCACTTTGTGATCGGCACCGGCACCAGCGATCAGCAGATACGCTCGGTGGCGCGGGAGATCGAAGAACGGGGCCAGGAAAAGCGCTTTAAGGTTCTGGGCCGCGCCGGCATGCAGCAGGGCCGCTGGGCCCTGGTTGATTTCGTCGATGTGGTGGTGCATCTTTTCGACGAGGAATACCGTAATTTCTACGATCTGGAGCTGCTCTGGGGCGACGCCCCCAAGATCAACTGGCAGCGCGACAGGAAGCCAGCCGCAGAAGACACCGGGGAAACAGAGAAGTTATAATGTGAGCCTCTCGCCGGGATGCTAAGAAGACAGATTTTTTTGGCGCTGATTTTCTCGTAAAATGAGGGGGTAAATCGTTACCAATTTCACTACAGGTAACCCCCCGATTTTACATCGGGGGCTAATAAAGTCCCGCCGAAGGCGGTTAAGTTCAATGCTTCCTCGCGCACCGCTCCTGCTGCTATTGGCACAACGATACCTTTTATTACAAATATATCCATCCATAAACTCATTTACTCATTCACCGGGATTATTTTCGTGACTTTTATGCCTTTATATGGCTAAATACTCCCCCATGAAGCCCGTAATTGACATACTGGAAGAACGGGTATCCGCGGCGATGGCCCAATGCGCCGGAGGCGCCGGCGCGGCGGCGATGGTCAAGCCCACCCAGGAGCCGAAATTTGGCGATTATCAGGCCAACGGGGTGATGGGTCTGGCCAAGAAAATGAGGCGCCATCCGCGGGAGCTGGCCGGGCAGGTGATCGAGAAGCTGGACGTTTCGGATATGTGCCGGGAGCCGGAAATCGCAGGGCCCGGTTTTATCAACTTTCGGCTTAAAGGCGCCTGGATCGCCGCGCAGCTCACCAAGGCGATGAAGGATGAAAAACGGCTCGGCATCGATCCCGTGGGCAATCCGCCTGTTACCGTGATTGATTATTCCTGCCCCAACATCGCCAAGCAGATGCACGTGGGACACCTGCGCTCCACCATTATCGGCGATGTCTTCGCCCGGGTGCTGGAGTTCTGGTACGATGATCCGACTAAAATCATCCGCCAGAACCACATCGGCGACTGGGGCCTGCAGATGGGCATGGTTCTACGGAAAATAATTGATCGTTACAATTACGATACAGAAAAATCAATGGATTTTGATGACTATTTAAACGAATATTTTTGCAATATTTCTGAAGAAGATCTTGATGCGTCTTATGTTGAGGAATCTGATCTTGGTTTAGGAGATGAAAAAATAGCAAAAATTCAAAGGGAATATACACTACGACTTCAGTATGGTGAGACAAAAGAAAACAAAACTTGGAAAAAAGCACGTAGTTTCACACTCGACAAATGTTCGTACATATATAAACAATTAGGAGTAACGCTTACGGAAAAGGATGTTTGCGGCGAGAGTTTTTATGCCGACCGGCTGGGCGCGGTGATAGAGGATCTGGCGGCGGCCGATCTTTTGGAGGAATCGCAGGGGGCCAGGTGCGTGTTTCTGGAGGGTTTCAAGAGCAAAGAGGGCGAGCCTTTGCCTTTGATCGTGCAGAAAAGCGACGGGGCGTATTTATACTCCACCACCGACCTGGCGGCGGTGCGCTATCGCGTCGATGAATTAAAGGCCGAACGTCTTATTTACGTCACCGACGCCCGTCAGAAGCTGCACTTTGAGATGTTTTTCGCCTGCGCCCGGCGGGCCGGCTGGGCGGGGGATAATGTTCTTTTAGAGCACGTGCCCTTCGGCAGCGTCACCGATCCCAAGGGCCGGCCCTTAAAGACCCGCGCCGGCGAAAACGTCAAGCTCAAAGACCTGCTCGACGAGGCCGAAGAGCGCGCCTTCAATATTGTCAACCAAAAAAATCCTGATCTGCCCGACGAACAGAAGAAAAAGATCGCTCACGCCGTCGGCATCGGCGCGGTCAAGTATGCCGATCTTTCCAATAACCTGGTCAGCGATTACGTCTTTGACTGGGATAAAATGCTCACTATGGAGGGCAACACCGCGCCCTATATGCAATACGCCTACGCCCGGGTGCAGAGCATTTTCCGCAAAGGCGGCATCGACGAACAGCAGCTGCTAAAGGTCGATCACGCCGTCGATCCGAGCGCTCCGGAGGAGCTGGCGTTGGCCAAGCTGCTGCTGCGTTACGCCGAAGTGGTCGAGACCGTCGCCCGCGACCTGCGACCCCATTTGCTGACTGCTTATCTTTTTGATCTGGCCCAGTCGTTCAGCACGTTTTATACCAATTGCCCGGTGCTCAAGGCCGAAACCGATGCCTTGAGAAACAGCCGACTGCTCTTGTGCAGGCATACGGCCCGCACTATCCGGCATGGTCTGGGGCTTCTCGGCATCGAAACCATCGAACAGATGTAGGGGGATTCAAACACAAACATGCCCCCGCTGCGCTCGAGCATGCCACAAAGCTAACAGGGTTATGTTTTTATTTTTGTAGCAATAACCTGGTATCGATACCAATCGAGGCTACGGTTATTTTGCCGGTGTACTCGGTCGCTGTCGGTTCTAAGAATCCTTTTTTCATGGCGGCGAAGGTTACGGTTTGCTTGGCGCGGATAGCCACTTCCAGAGGTTTTCCCGTATCGCAATCCAGTCCGGAGGGGATATCCAAAGCGATCACCGGTTTATCGAGCGCATTGATGGTTTCAATGGCGGTGCGGAAGGGCTCGCGCGGGGGACCGGCGGCGCCGGTGCCGAGCATGGCATCGACCAGCAGTTTTGCCGATGCGGCATGCTGTTTTATCAGATCGGCAATATTTTTCGGCGCTTCCGATTTGACATGGGTGATAGGCAGGCCCATATGTTCGATTATCATCAAGTTGCACCAGGCGTCGCCTTT
>LJUC01000044.1 GCA_001303695.1 Phycisphaerae bacterium SM23_30 | reverse complement strand
CGACCGCCACCGCCCAGCAACAACAACAAACCGCCGTGGTGGGACCGCTCTACGGCAAGCTGACTTTTCGGGCCGTACCCGATGCCAAAAAAATAGTCGTTATTACCCAGATCCCCGAGGCCTTCGATGTTATTGAGAAATTTGTCCAGGAACTGGACCTCGAGGAGTTGGCTGAAATGCCCGAAGTGGTGGTCCTTAAATATGCCGACCCCGAAGACCTCTGTGAGCGTCTTAATGCCATGCTCAACCGGGACGGCACCCAGGCCCCCTACCGCCTGACCACCTCCACCCTTTCTTCCTACGGTTCCGGGGCCACTGCCGAAAGCGAAGCCGGCCAGACCGCCGCCGATGAGACCTATCAGCCCTGGTGGAACTCCGGCGCCGGCCAAACCACCACCGAACAGCCCATCAGCACCCTCATCGGCAAAGTCCGCTTCATCCCCGACCGCCGCAGTAAAGCCATTCTGTACCTGGCCCCGGTCGAGTACCGAGAGCAGGTAAAGGAAATGATCAATAAACTGGACCAGCCCGCCCGCCAGGTCGTCATCAAAGCCGTCATCATGGAGGTCAATCATGAAAAACTGACTGCCCTGGGCGTGAAATTCTCCACCAATCCCGGGGCCTTTGGCGTTTTAGGCGAAAGCGCTATCTCCGACTGGAGCACCTTATTCTACGCTGATACCTTCAATATGGTGGAATTTACCACCGCATTAAACGTCAGCACCCTGGTCGATTTTTTGGTCAAAGAAACCAACGCCAAAGTCCTCAACCAGCCCACAGTATGGGCCAAGGATAATGAAGAAGCCACCTTCTTCAGCGGCGGCACCATCCCCTTTATTGCCACCAGCCAAAGCTCGCCGGAACAAACCAGCACCACGCAAACCTATTCACAATTGAACGTCGGCGTCACCTTGCGGGTCAAGCCCAATATAACCCCGGATGAAGACGTCGATATGACCGTCAACCTGATCGTTTCGCAAGAAGGCCCGCAGATCCTGAACAATACCTCCACCACCGAAACCAATACCACTACCCATATGATCGTCGAAAATGGTAAAACCATCATGCTCAGCGGTTATATCTTCCAGAATGATATGGAAATTGTACGTAAATTCCCGCTGCTGGGCGATATTCCTCTGGTGGGGGGCCTGTTCCGCCACAACGAAACCGAACAGGTCGATAGGGAGCTGTTGATCTTCATTACCCCCCAGGTGGTTGATATTGACGAAGAAACCCGTGATATCATCCTCTCGGAAGAAAACCAACTGGCCGTGCAAAAAATGCTCGACCTCAAAAAGGAACTGGACGCCTGGCTGCTGGAAATAAAGTAGCCGGTCTTTTACAGGACCCAACCAAACTCAAAGGCAACGCCCGCGGCTGGAAAAAAGCGCGGGCGTTACTTTTTATTATTCCCCCTCATATAATGATATCCCAGGCTAGACCTTAAAAGGGGCAATCTCCGGGACCGCCTAAAAGATAAGCATAATAAAAACCCGAAATCCGGATTTAGGCGTCAAAACCAAAAAATTTATCCTGTAAGATATTGCTAAGAAAAGATTTATAAATTTTTTAAAAAAATTCGGATTTTCGGTTAACAATTTGGGCAAATTCCTGGCCCTGGCGGGAGTGGTATGCACTATCGGGGCGGTAGTGGGAGTTTTAGTGGCCAAAACCCTGAGACCCACGGTTCCGGGATATGAATCCACGCAAATACCCGGCCTTTTCGTGCGGCAGCATAATATTGACGTGGGGCTTATCAGTCCGGACCGGCTGGTTGAGGTTCGATTTGATCTTCTTAATCGGGGCAAAAGATCCCTAAAAATCGAAAAAGTCACCGCCGCCTGCGGCTGCACCGCCGCCGACCTCTCCCAACGGATGGTAAAATCCGGCGGCAACCTCTCGGTCCCCTTAAAGATGGATGCTTCGCGCTTTGGAGGAACTGATTTTAAAAAGGCCGTGCTTGTGCAATTTGAGCCGGACAAGCCGGATAAAGAGAAAAACCTCATGTTCACCCTTACCGGACAGATCGACCGCACGGGCGAACTTTATATCTGGCCCGGCATCCTCGACTTCGGAGACGTCCGAGTCGGTCAAACCGCTCGAAAGACCGTTTACTTTCGCGCCGGCAATACCTTACCGGCCGGCTTGCCGGAAATAATACGTATTAATGAACTTCCGGACGCAATGCTTAAAATGCCCGTTCCTCAAACCTTAACTAAAACCCAAATAAGGGCCGTGGATTTTGAATTAACCTTATATTCCAAAGAAGCAGGATTTACCATCGAAAAAATCAGCTCCGACCTGCCCGTGAACTGGATAATTCAAGAGACCGGTCAAAATAATCAGCAGACTATCAAAATAACGGTTGAAAAAAACATGAACCTGGCCCAGCCAAAATGTGGATCTCTAAACATCGAACTGAAAAGCGGCGAAATTAAGGCAGTGCCAATAGTTTTGGTACCCATAGGCTCATAAAAAAACAACCATAGTGGTTGTTGATTATAATTTATAGTGCCTTATAAAGAAAGGAAAGGTGTACTATGAAAAAGTTGATGATTTTTGTTTGTTTGTTGTTGTTTTCATTTATTATGGGTTATGGCAGTTATGTGAAGGCCTGTAAATGCGTTTTATATGACCGCCATTGCTACATGAACTGTAAATTAGGCTCTATAGGGTGGGAAATATCAACAGATTGGGCATGGTTTTGGCGTTGCGATGCTTATGATAGAGCTGCGCCCGAACAATATTGTGATAATGAATGGCCAACATGGTGTTCTGAATTTGATTTATATATGGATGATGATTGTACTGATTATAGTGCGACTCTTGAAAAATATAAGCAAGAAGATCGAGAGTTTGAAGCCGAAAATGAATGTGAGAATCCAACCCGATAAAAAGCTAGCAACTACTACATATAGTTTTGAAGAAATACTAGCTAAGTAAAACAAGGATATAGGGGTATTTCTACAAAGTTATAACAAGTTATCTATTTTAAAAGATAAATTATCGAATATAAAATACAATGTTTTGTAAAGATATTTGATCGGTAAGTGTCTAAAATATTTTCACTTAGTGAAAGTATATCAATCATCAATCCTGTCATATATTCTTGAAAGGAACACATGTTAACACGCTGCTGAATAGAAAAAAATACACATAACCTATTGATATAAAATGGATTACAATAAATTGGCTCTGCAATCATGCTATAGTCTCAAAAAGCCCTTGATTTTAGTCTAGACAATGGGAGGGGTCAGCTATCTTATAAATATAAAGATTCGAGATAAGATCAATATTTTTTAAACGGTTTGCCGAAAACGCGCAGATTAGATTGAAAGGTTCAATCATGTTTAACAGATATGTACTTGCAATAGTCTTGTTGTTCTATACCGATATTACAATGGCTCAACAGAAATCCGAAGAGGTGCGAAAAATTATCGCGGCGCGACATAACCGGTTAAAAAACATTATAGTTGATTATGAACAAAAGGCGATTTTTTCACCACCTTTCATTCCACCGGAAGGTCCCGTTATAAAGGAAGTTGATGGTTATACGATTATCAAAACGGGTTCTAGAATAGATCAAAAAAAATTCATGTTTCTGGAAGGAAGGTCACGTCATGAAGAAAGGCTCATGGAGGAAAACCGAGGATTTGATTTAAAGGATTTTAATATTTCAGTTAACAATACGGTAATACGTACTTTTTCCGGAGACAGAGCGGAATATTTGTCCCTGGCAAAAGACGGCACTCCTATTTTAGGAAATATAAACAACCGCAGACCCTTACCACAGACCGGCGTTGAAATCGGTCTGGGTATGAGGGGCTTTCAGTCAGGTGAATGGTTAGATGATAAATCTTTATCGGAAATGAAGTTGGAACTGTCTAACGACGATGAGGCAGTATTGCGAAATATTGATGCCAAAGGCATTATTCAGGAATGGGTATTTGACCGCAATCTAGGATATGCGATCACTTCCTACCGGAAGACATCTTCGAAGAATGATCGGCTTTTGTTCGAGGCCCAAATGGGAGATTTTAAGGATGTCGGCGGCATTATGCTGCCTTACTCTGTGTCTTTAATACGCTATTCCTTTTGGGAGGGAGAGGAACTTGTCGGCGAGAACAGAGAGATAAAAGTCCAGGAATATCGCCTGGACGATCCTGAAAACACCCCCGAACGCTATTACATCAAATGGCCCGAAAGCGCCCGGGTCTATGATACTCGGTCAGGCTTTGGCTTTAAGATTGAAGACGGCCAAAAAAGATTATTAATGGATGAGGACATCTACCTGGACGCCCTTGAAGACTTGGAGGAAGTAGTTCCCACCGTTGATACCCAACAACAGGCAACCGAAACCCAACTAATGGCCGATCAACCTACGGAACAAACTATGTCATCGTCAGCAGAGACTCAAACTGAAGAAACCAAAGATCAACCTTTGACGCTAGGCGCTCAAAACCAACAACCCGAAACAACCCACAAAGGATGGATATACTTTGTAATCATCCTGGTCTTGTTGGCGGCGGCGTTGATTTACATTTTCCAAAACCAAAGACGCAAAATTCATTCCACCTAAACCACAAAATCCGGGCCCCTGCCCCAAAAGACTACCGGACGCCCGGCTGCTCGAAATAAAGTAGCCGGCCTTTTATAGGACCCGACTAAATCCAAAAGTAACGCCCGCGGTTGGAAAAAAGCGCGGGCGTTATTTTTATTTTAATTATCCCTATTTTCGAATACGATTTGGCCGTTTATGATGGTGTAGATGATTTCAGTATTTTCGATTTGAGCAGGGGGGATGGAGAGGATGTCCTGGGAGAGGACGACCATATCGGCGAGTTTGCCGGGGGTAATAGAACCTTTGATGTTTTCGGAGAAGGAGGCGTAGGCGGGGGTGAGGGTATAGGCTTCGATGGCCTGGGGGACGGTGATTTTCTGTTCGGGGATCCAGCCGTCGGGGTGGGCGTCGTCGAGGGTGCGGCGGGTGTCGGCGGCGTAGATGCCCAGGAGGGCGTCGAGGGGAGCGACGTCCCAGTCCGAACCAAAGGCCAGGGCGACATGGTTATCGAGAAAGGATTTGAAGGCGTAGGTATTTTTACATCGTTCGGCGCCGATGCGTTTTTCGGCGAAGCGGCCGTCGTCGATGGCGTGATAGGGCTGCATGGAGGCGATGACGCCCAGCTGGGCGAAACGCTTATAATCCTTGGGGTGCAGGTGCTGGGCGTGCTCGATGCGGAGACGCCGATCGCGGGGCCCGTTTTCGGCGATGATCTCGGCGAACATATCGAGAAGGTCGGAGTTGGCTTTATCCCCGATAGAATGAATAGCCAACTGCAGATCCGCTTTGTCGGCTTCGAGCATCTGCTGCAGGAGCAGTTTGGGATCGACCACGTACAGGCCGCAGGTGGAAGGGTCCTGGGTATAAGGCTCGAAAAACATGGCGGTGCTGGAGCCGAGGGAACCGTCAAGGAAGGCTTTGCAGCCGCCGAGGGTTATCCAGTTATCGCAGTTGAAGTTACGTTTGATACCGAGATCAATTAATTTTTTTCTCTGGGCGAGGGGGATAAAACCATAAATGCGGGCGGTAAGTTTACCTTCGGCGAGGAGCTGCTGATAAATATCCAGTTCGACGGGTTCGAGGTCAACCTGCTGAATACTAGTGATGCCGTGTTGGCGGGCGTGGTCGAGGGAGGTTTCAATGGCGTGGCGGATTTCGGCTTTGGAGTGGGGCGGGATGATGCGGCTGACGAGGGAAGCGGCGGTTTCACGGAGGACGCCGGCGGGTTCTTTGGAGTTGGGTTTACGGACGATGATGCCGCCGGGCGGGTCGGGGGTCTGGGCGGTGACGGAGGCCATTTTAAGGGCGAGGGAATTGGCGACGCTCATGTGTCCATCGTAGCGGGATACTAAAACGGGTCGGTCGGGTACGAATTTGTCGATGAGTTCGGCGGTGGGCAGTTTACCGCCGGGCCAGCGGTCGTGATCCCAGTTGCCGCCGGTGATCCAGGCCCCGGGGGGCAGTTTTTGGGCGGCGGCGGCGAGTCTTTTGCCGAATTCCTCTTCGTTGTCGGCGTCCTTGAGATCCACCCCCATGAGGTTGAAGCCGCTGGTGACAAAATGGGTGTGACTATCGTGGAATCCGGGCAGCAGCAGTCTGCCCTTAAGGTCGAGGACTTTGGTGTCGGGGCCGATGAGCTGTTTGATCTGCCGGTCGGTTCCGACCGCGAGAATTTGCCCGTTCCAGACGGCGACGGCCTGGGCGGCGGGATTATTGCGGTCAACGGTCCATACCTTGGCGTTTATCAGCGCCAGATCAGCTTCTACCATTACCTGGCCTTTCGTCGGCATACATATGAAAGACAATATAATGAGAATGAGCACCTTATTAAAGCGTAACATTTTATGCCTCCTGAAAACTGTGGTAAATTTTTCATTACGATTCTCATGCCAGACCATCATAATCAACCAACTCTGTAAGAACAAAATAAAATTGGCGGATTCTAATTGAGGACACGACCAAGCTGTGCCCGGGCAAAGGCCTGAGAATCGGCGTTATCAGTATTGACAAAGAGGACGATCTGATCAGGTTGGAGGTTTTGGGGCGGCGCGGCCGAACGCAAAGCAGGCCGCCAGCCGGCCGGAAAAAGCATAAGTAAAATCAGGCGGTAAAACTTCATAACTAAAGTTTGGCAAAATGGAGGTCAGGCATACTTGCCAGAGTCCGGTTCATAACCATAATGATATGAGGTTTGATAGGGACAAGCAAGGTGTCGCCGGTGGGGGAGATTTTATTATCGGTTAAGAGAAGGGGCGCAAAAAAGGAGAGGATCCGAGCTCGCCGAAACCCGGACCCTCCAAGCCAGGCTGACCCAGCTACTTACTGGGTGACCCACAGCCTTAGTGTTATTTTCGTCCGGGTAATGGGATAGGGGTTAATTTCGGGCGATTTTTTTTGGTATGTCAACCAGTTGATGCTTGGCGGGGAGTATGCCGCTCAAAAGGGAGTTATCCCTGATTCAAAGAAGCGTAGAAATTAGATTAAACCATGACTGGTTCACCAGGGCAAGGCGATCAAGAGCATGCCCAGGACGGCCAATATCACCAGGATGATGATCAGCAGGGTGAAAAATTTGACCAGAGGTCCTCTGCGGGGCGAAAAGGTGCCGTCGGTGAGAGAGCGGAAGATGATGTCGCCGCAAAAAGGACAACTGTCCATTTCTTTAGTTATCGGCTGTTTGCAGGCGGGACAAACGCGGACGAAATCGTCAAACTTCAAGGATTCGTCACCCGCTTCGACGTCTTCTTCGTCCGGATCGTGCATGCCGTTGTCAAGGTTATCGTCATCAATCATTTTGAGTAAACCGGGTTTTGCCTTACGTAACTATCGGTGCATTTTATTTTTTTCTCAGCAGCTGGTTGACGAAGGTCATGATTTTGGTCTGTTTGCCGAGCAATTGGCGCTGATGATAGCTGAGCAATTCATGGGCGTCAAGTACGGTCTGAGTAAGGGCGGCGGGGGCGGTTTGGGGATTTTGCAGGATTTTTATGGTCCGGGGATTCAGGGGTCTTTTTTCCGTTATTTTTGAGGCGCATTTTCTACAGATTAAGCCGGAACTGCCGCTGCTGAAATAGGCGTTTTGATCGTGGGCGACGGGTCGGGAGCAGGCGGCGCAGTTGTGCCAGTCAGGGGCCAACCCTACCTCCCGCAGCAAAGTCAATTCCAGCAACAGGAGGGTGATTTCAGGTCGATCCTGGTGGGAGAGGTCTTGCAGGGCCTGATAAAAAGCGTCGTATAATTTTTGATGAGGGTCGAGGTCTTCGGTGAATTCGGCGATCATCTCGGCGGCGTACTGGGCGCAATAGAGGTTACGCAGTCGGCGGCGGAGGCCGGCAAAGGATTCGGTGAGCTGGAATTCGCCCAGGACCGCCAGGGCGGCGGCGCTGCGGGCGGGGAAGAAGACGACGTGTCCGGCGGTGAGCATGTCGATGCCCCCGCCGAATCGGGCGCGGGCGCGTCGGCTGCCCTTGGCGATGGTCCTGACGCGGCCGGAGGCGCGGCCGAAGAGTGTGACGATCTGGCTGGTCTCGGAGTAGTTATGGACGCGAAGACAAACGGCCTGGTCCTTAAGGGCGGTCATTTTGTTCATTATCCGGTTTATTTTCCTCGGAGGAGGCGATGACGATGCGAAGGCGCTTGATCTTGCGGGGTCCGGCGTCGAGGATGGTAATTTGGAGATTCTGATGTGCAAAAGTAAATCCGGCGGGGGGGATATGACCTAATTTGCCCACGACGAATCCGCCCACGCTTTCGTAGTCTTCATCCTCGGGCAGGTTGAGGCGACATTCGTAATTAAGCTTGTCGATTTCGTAGCGGGCATCGACTTCGATGGTTCGTTCGTTAATCCTGAGAAGCGGTTCCGGTTCGGGCGGTTCGTACTCGTCGATAATTTCCCCCACGAGCTCCTCCAGGATGTCCTCAATGGTGACGACGCCGGCGGTGCCTCCGTATTCATCAAGGACGACGGCGATGTGGATTTTCTGGTTTTGAAAACATCCCAGCAGATCGCGCAGGGTTTTATTTTTCGGGACAAAAAAGGGCTGGCGGAGTCGATGCCTGATGCCGTGAGAGTTGTGGGGATTATTCAAATCGCTCAGCAGGTCTTTGGCGTAGAGCATGCCGATAATATTGTCGATGGAGTTTTCATAAACCGGATAGCGGGAGTGGCCTTCGGTGACAATGATCTCAATCACCTCGGAGAGTTGGGCGTCGGCTTTAATTGTGATGATGTCGGTTCGGGGCGTCATAATTTCGCCGGCGGTGGTGCCGCGGAATTCGAGGACGGATTCGATCATCTCTCTTTCCCTTTCATCGACAACGCCTTTTTTTTGACCTTCCTGGACGGCGCTGAGCAGTTCTTCCTGTTTTTCTTCCAGCCGTTCTTCGGGAGGTTCCGCCGGGGCCCCGCCCAGGGAACGGAAAAGAGGATCGAACAGCCGCAGCACGGCCGCCAAAGGAGCCACAATCCAGCTCAGCAGGCGCAAGATCGGGTAACTATGTACGATCAAGGCGGCAGGGGCGCTGGAGGCCCAGGCATAGGGCAGAACCACGGAAAAGATGATCAGCACTGCGGAAGACACCATAAAGGCTTTCAGCAGAGGCCCGGAAATTGCCTGGGGGTCTTGAATAAAATAGCGCGCCACCAACAGCACCAGGGCCAGGTTAGACAACAGGCGTAAGGCGGCGGTGCCGTGTACGATATGCGAACAGTGCCGGCGGAGGACGTGAATCCGGTGGGGGCGTTTATAAGTCTTAAAAGCCTGCTCCAGTTTAGCCCAGTTAATGTGGCGCAGCGTCAGGGTGAGGGCGGAAAAAAAGGTAGAAAACACCACGCAAAATAGGGCGCCGGCCAGACACCACGATCCGGGATCGTCCATGGGTGATTACCTCTTTTTATCTCCTTGATAGTAAACTTTACCGAAGCCTAATTCCTGCAAAAATTGGTCTTCTTTTTCATGCATGATGCGGGCCTGGCGCAGGTTCCGGTCGTCATATCCCAACTGGTGGAGCAGGCCGTGCACCACGTAGAGGTTCAATTCCGCGAGGGGATCGGCGTTATGCGCGCGGGCGACCTGCCGGGCACGTTCGGCGTTGACGACCACTTCACAATCCAGGGTGTTTTTGTCGTCGCCGGCGCAGGTCCGATCGCGCAGGTCAAAGCTGAGCACATCGGTGAGTTCGGGATTGCCCAGGTACTTTTCCCGGAGCCGGCCCATCGTATCGTTGTCCACCACCGCCAGGCTGACCAGGGCCTTATTACAGTCCAGCCGCCGCAAGACCAGCCGCACGGTCTGGTGCAACTGTCGGGGATCGATCGTCAATACTTTTTGATTATTTGATATTTCGATATTAATCTTACTCAAGAAAGGAAACTCTACACCTGGGCTTTGATAATGGAAGCGCTTTTTCGTTTTTCCAATTTTTCCTGCTTGGGATATGCGATGCGGCCGTGATACATGCCACAGAGGCTCTTGATGAGGCTGTTTTCAATGAGGTGCAGTTCACGCATGGTCAGGTCGCATTCGTCAAACTGGCCGTCCTGGAGGCGTTTCATATCGACCTCCCGCACCACGTTTTCGATGCGGTTGGGGGTGGGGTCCTGCATGGCGCGGGTAGCGGATTCGACCGCGTCGGTGAGCATGACAATGGCGGCTTCTTTACTGGAGGGTTTTGGTCCGGGATAGCGGAAATCCGCTTCGGTGAAGGCGCGGGTGTTTTCGCTGTCGTTTTTGGTGGCCTCGTGATAAAAATACTCCACCAGGGTGGTGCCGTGATGGGTGGCGATGAATTGGTGTAAGAGGCGGGGCAGTTTGTATTCGCGGGCCAACTCCAGGCCGTCCTTGACGTGTCCGACAATAATCATGCGGCTCATGGTGGGGGCGAGTTCCTTGTGCTGATTGAGCCGTTCGCCCTGGTTTTCCACGAAATAATGGGGTTTGTTTAGCTTGCCGACGTCGTGATAATAACTGCCCACGCGGCAGAGCAGGCCGTCGGCGCCGATGGCCTTGGCGGCGGCCTCGGATAACATGCCAATCTGCCAGCTGTGATTAAAGGTGCCGGGCGCCTCGACGGCGAGACGTTCCAGTAAGGGTTTGGTGGCCTCGCCATAGTCGAGCAGGGTCAGGCTGGTGGCGGTGCGAAAGATTCGTTCGATAACCGGCAGCAACCCCTGCATGATGAAGCCGATGGAGACGGCGCCGCCGCCGGCCCAGAGGCTTTGGCGCAAAATAACCATCCGGTCCATAGTTCCCTGCCACCATCCGGTGAGCCAGACCATGGCAAAGACTACCACCCCCGCCAGACCGCACACCTCGATCAGCTTGGAGCGGGTGCGGATCTCCTTGAGCAGTAATATCGTGATACATATACCGCTGCCGGTGGTCAAAAGAACCGCAAATGCCTGTTCAAAAGTCTCGGGATTCTCACTTTCCCGCAAGGCCAACACCGTCACCAACGCTAAGAAAGAAGTAATCCCCAGGGCAAAACGCTGGGAATAGGCGATCGTCATCATGACGGCCATGATCATCACCGGCACCACGATCAGATAGGGCGTCAATTGGTAAATCACCCCCAGGCGAACGACGGCAATCATAATCAGCAGGCTGGTCAGCAAAACGCTGCCGCGGAGATGGTTCTTTACGATGCGCCGCTGGTAGGCGGCGATGTATAAACCCAAAGCCAAGCTTAAGACCAGCATGAGGGCGGTCACTTGCAGCAGATCCTGCAATTGGCGCCAATTTCCGTGCCGAACGCCGAGCACAGTTTGTCGGTCGCCGGTGAGCACGATACTGGAAGCGACAACGAATAAGCCCAGCAATAACAAAGATAGGGGCGCGCCGCTGGCGTAAAATTTCTGCCTTTTGGCGGCCCATTGGCCTTCCATCACGGAGCGGACGTCAACCCGTTTGGTTTTTTTCTTAGTCATGGTTATTATGGTTATAGTTTTCGTAAGCCTTGACGATGTTCTGCACCAGGCGATGTCGTACGATGTCGGCTTCCGTGAGGCGGATACAGGCCACCCCCTTTATGCCCCGCAGCCGGGTCATTCCGTCGATGAGACCCGACTTTTGGTTGGGGGCCAGGTCCGATTGACTGTCGTCGCCGGTGACGACCATTTTTGAGTCATGGCCCAGCCGCGTCAAGAACATCAGCATCTGGGCGATGGTGGTGTTCTGAGCTTCGTCCAGGATGACCAGGGCTTCGTTTAAGGTTCTGCCGCGCATAAAGGCCAGGGGGATCACTTCGATGATGTCATCGACCATAAAACGTTTGATCTGGCTGTATTCCATCATGTCGCCGAGGGCGTCAAACAAGGGACGCAGATAGGGATTGACCTTGGCCTGCATGTCTCCGGGCAAAAAGCCGAGTTTTTCGCCGGCCTCAACGGCGGGCCGCGCCAGGACGATGCGGCGGATGCGGCGGCGTTTGAGCATGGCCACGGCGCAGGCGACGGCGAGGTAGGTCTTTCCGGTGCCCGCCGGCCCCGTGCAAAAGACCAAATCATGCTGTTGAATGGCGTCGATATATTTTTCCTGGCCTTCGCTGCGGGATCCGATACGTCGGCCCTGGACATAGACCGTCAGGAGCTGCTGATCCTCGCGGCTCAAGGTGGCGGCGGTTTCTTGTATTAACTGTTTCATATCCGCTTCCGATATATAATCGGTCCGGCGCAGTTGCTTCTGCATCAATTCCAGGAGGCGGGCCGCCTTGGCCACCCCCTCCTTGTCGCCGGTGATCCTGATCCGACCGTCGCGGGCGGTGACGTGCACCTGACAGATATCGCGGAGGAGACGTAAGTTAACGTCCGCCGGTCCAAAAAGCTGAACCCGCTGTTCGAGTCTTTCTAGCGTAATAGTAAGTTCCAATTTGCCCTACTTCGCTTTCGGGAAATTATCATCCCTTTTTACCGAAGGCAGCAAGGACCAAATAAGCAAAAGGCGCCGCGGCGACGACCGAGTCGAGCACGTCCAGGACGCCTCCGAACTCCGGTATTAAATGAGCCGAATCTTTGCTTTTCGCGTCTCTTTTCAGCATCGACTCCAGCAGGTCGCCCAACTGTCCGGTCACCGCCACCAGCACGCCAAACAACCAAGCTACGTACATATCTATTATACCAGATAACGCGGAGAAAAGCGATGCCACAAGTACCGCCCAAATTATTCCGCCAAAAAATCCCTCCCAGGTCTTGCCGGGGCTGAGGGAGGGAACCCACTGATGTCGGCCCAAAAACCGTCCGGTGAAGTAAGCCCCTATGTCACAGGACTTTACGCACGCAAGGAACAATAAAACTCCCCCCGTTTGGCCCCAGATGCCGGTAGATTCGGCTCCCAAAAACCGGATTTTCAAGACAAACCAACAGCCCAATCCCAAATAAATTATGGAAAAACAAACACCCGCCAGGTTGGCCAGGGCGCCGGCGGCACCATTTTTTTGGGCCTGGACCAGTCCGGCCAGCAGCACCCCGGCCAGCATCACGATGGCCAACAAGGGCGTCGGATCGACGCTCAGCAAAGGCGCCCAATAAGGATGGGCGGCGGTGAGGGTGACGGCTATGAGCACGGGCAATAAGGGCGGATGTATCTGTCGGGCCCGGGCTAAACGACGTAATTCCACGGCGCCGATAGCGGTTAACAACATCGCTAAGACGGCAAAAATGATGCCCCCAAGCCATACGGGAAGGGTATTTTGGGCGGCGCGGGCGCCCAGGTGGCCGTCCAGCAGAAACAGACCGGTAAAAATCACGATGAGCAAAGAACCAAAAACCACCCTCTGGACCAGTGTCGATTTCAAGGGGATAACCTTTTCAAAACTTACTTTCTTAATGCCGTTCTGACAATTTCACGCACACGATCAGCAACATTAACAGCTGTCTCGGCCTCGTCTTTGGTAACTTCTTCGTCTTGTCCGGGATAACGGGTGGTGATGGCAAAAGCAGTTAACTCTTCCGCCTCTTTGAGTTCTTCCACCCAATTTGTTGCTGTGTTTTGGTCACACAATTCTAAAAGGCGGGAAATATTATGTGTATAAGGGAAATCCACCTGGTGAAAAACCAGATATGCTTTTATGTGTTTTTCGACACATTGCTGAGCGTGATAAGCTATCAAGCGAAAGGGGCATTCCCTATCTAACCTTAGTCCGTGTCGGGCCAAACGCAGGTCATCGTCTCCGAAGGACAGCCACTCATCGACCTTTTTTAAGATTTCATTATGATTCTTTTTCATATAGTATTTTTCCCTCCCTCCAGGCCGGCCGGGCCAGAGTTCCGGGGATATGACGGTCGCGTTCGAATTCTTCCGGTGACATTACGACTATGTCGCGGGCGAAACCCAGCCCGCGCAAGCTGCGATCCATGGCCACCATTAATTTCCGCCGCGGACCCTGAAGGTGACAGACCACCAGCAAATCGACGTCGCTGTGGTAATCCGCCGTACCCCGTGCCCAGGATCCGAATAGAATAATACGCTCCGGATGGAAACTTTCGGCCAAAAGTCGGACGGCTTGTTGTAATTTATTTTCAATCTCAATCATTATCACGCGGCATATGAAATAATAATCAATACTTATCGTATCAGGTTTTATAAATCAAGAGCGGTTGGTTTTCAGGCCGCCGAAACGGCGGTTGCGGCCGGCGTAATCTTTGATGGCTTCCTGGAGCAGCTGGGGCGAAAAGTCGGGCCAAAGCACCTCGGTGACGAAAAGTTCGGCGTAGGAGATTTGCCAGAGCAAAAAATTACTGATGCGTTTTTCGCCGGCGGTGCGGATCAAAAGATCGGGGTCGGGCAGGCCGGCGGTATCGAGATATGAGTCAATTAAAGATTCATCAATATTCTCCGGGGCGAGGGCGCCGGCGCCGGCCTGGGCGGTAATTTTTTTGATGGCCCTTAACAATTCCGAGCGGCCCGAATAGTTCAGGGCCAGGCATAAGGTCATGCCGGTATTGTCCCGGCTGATCTCGACGGTTTGGCGCAGCTCGCGGGCCACCGGTTCGGGCAGGGAATTAATATCGCCCAGGTGGCGGACCTTAACATTGTTGTCCATAACCATGGATCGTTCTGAAATCAGATACTGCTTATAAAGCTGCATCAGAGTCTCGACCTCCAAAAGCGGTCGCTTCCAGTTCTCGGTGCTGAACGAATAGAGGGTCAGACATTCCAGGCCCAGACGCACCGCCTCGATGACGGTTGGCCGCACTACTTTGCTGCCGTGGCGATGCCCTTCTACACGGGACATCCCCTGCCGCTGCGCCCATCGGCCGTTGCCGTCCATAATAATGGCGATATGACGGGGCAAACGTTCGTAGGGGATGCCCAGAATGGGGTGTCTTTGTTCCACAGAATGCTGGGGCATAACAAACGCCTTTTATGAAAAACCTAATTCCGGCGCAATATCATCTGCTCCCGAGAAGGCCCTACGCCGATCATGGTGATGGGTACCCTTAAAATTTCTTCCAGCCGCTTTACATAGTTTTGAGCGGGAGCGGGCAGCCGGTTAAAATCGCGGACCTTGCCAATATCCTCATCGAAGCCGTCCAGGGTTTCGTACTCACACTCGATACGTTCCAGGATTGCCCTTTCAGCGGGGAAGAAATCGAGTTTTCCACCGCCATCGTAATAAGCCGTACACACCTTCAACCGCTTTAGACCGCAGAGAGTATCGAGATGCTGCAGGGTAACTTGATCGATGCCGCCGATCCGGAGGGAATATCCGACGCTGACAGCATCAAACCACCCGCAGCGTCGCGGCCGACCGGTGGTGGTGCCGTATTCGTGGCCCCGGGTGCGAATGTAATCACCGATTTCGTTGTCCTGTTCGGTAGGAAATGGGCCGGCCCCGACCCGGGTGGAGTAGGCCTTGGCCACCCCGAGGAAAGAATCAACCGCCCTGGCCGGCAAACCCGACATGGACGAGAGTCCTCCGGCACTGGAATTACTCGAGGTGACAAACGGGAAAGTACCGTGATCCAGATCCAGCAGGGTTCCCTGAGCCCCTTCAAATAATATATTTTTACCTTGTGCCCAGGCGGCGTGCAAAAGGGCGGTGGTGTCGGTGATAAAGGGCTTGAGCTTTTGGGCCCATCGGCGGCATTTTGCGAAGATCTCATCAACCTGCAGGGGCTGTTGATCCCCGTAAAGAACGGTAAAATACCGGTTCTTTTGGTCAACGATCCTTTCCAGCCGTTCGTACATACGATCCACGTCTAAAAGATCAGCCACCCGCAGGGCGGTGGTGCGGGTGACTTTATCGGCGTAACAGGGGCCGATGCCGCGAATAGTGGTGCCCAGCTTGGCCGGGCCCAGGGCCGTTTCACTCAGTTGATCCTGTTTTTTGTGATAATCCATAACCAGGTGGGCGCGGCCGGAAATCTTCAGGTTCTGATCCACAATAATTTGCCGTTCTTCGAGGCGTTCGATTTCCCCCAGCAAGGTATCGGCGTCCACAACTACACCGTTGGCAATGACGCTGACCACCCCTTCCCGCAAGACGCCGCTGGGCAGCAGGTGCAGCGCGAAGGGGTCTTCCGTGTCGTTGCGGATGACCGTATGGCCGGCGTTGGCCCCGCCGCTATAGCGGACCACGAAGTCTGCCGATCCGCCCAGCAGATCGACGACCTTGCCCTTGCCTTCATCGCCCCACTGCAAACCAACCACGCAGATATTCATATATGAGACCTTATTGATTTAACACTGCCCCTGACATATTCAGGCTGGTAAATCGCCATAGATATGGTACGCTACCAGAGTAAATCGGCCGGGTCAACCTAAATTATTGGGCCGCCTCGGCCCGGAAAATAAGCCGCCAGGGCCTAAAAACGTCAAGGTTTTAAGGCCCAAAAATTCAGAATGTTGATATTGTGAACCGCCAAACCATCAAAATCAGCCTGATTCTGCTGTCGATGACCGCGGTGGGGATGTTTCCGCCCCCGGCGGATACACGTAATCTCGCAGGACGCCAGGCCGCCACAGCACCGCCGGTATCATCTGAGGATAAACCTTCCTCCACGGAACAGGAAAAAAGCCCGATAACGGTTAACCAGGACCCGGCCCTGCCGCCCGAGCCGCTGCCCGCGGAATTGTGGGAGTTATTGCAGCAGCAAGCCCGGCAAAATCAGGCGCCCCAGGTCATTTTTACCCCCCTGAGGCCGATACATCGAATCCTGCTGCTTGCAGCGGCGGCGTTGATCGTGCTGGGGTCGGTTGTTGTCTGCCGACGCCTGAGCTCTCAAGACGGCGTCTTCGTCCGGGAAATCAATATTTTCCTGCTCTTCGGATTTTTAAGCGGTATTGCGGCGATGTTTGTCGCCTGCGCTTGTGTGGGAAACCTGTACCTGCACTTGGCGGCGGCGGCCTGTACGGTGTTGAGCGGTTTCTCCATAGCAGCGCTGCTGATGCCGCAATTTACCCTGACCCGCCGCTGGGTGGCAGGCCCTCCGCGGGAGAACCCCCCTCAAGGAGACAATTAATGACACGCCAGGTGCAAGATGAAGGCCTCCCGGACCAGGCTCAACTGCGTTCGATTATTAATAGCCGGTTGATGGGCTGGGAATACCGCAGCAAAAGCCGGCTTTTCGGTGTTCCGCTCATTCACGTCTGTCGAGGAGGTCTGCACGCGCCGGGAATAGCTAAAGGGATTATCGCCATCGGCGATATAGCGGTCGGTTTTATCGCCGTCGGCGGATTGGCCGCGGGTTTTATCTCCCTGGGAGCGGTCGGATTTGGCGTTATCAGCGTGGCGGGAATCGCGGTGGGCTTATTAGCTGTCGGGGCGGTAGGGCTGGGATTACTGGCATTTGCCGCCTGTGCCATTGGATATTGGGCCTGGGGAGCGGTCGCCGTCGGCATCTATGCCCGCGGCGCCGTTGCTGTCGGACTGCACGCGGCGGGAGCTTTGACCATTTCCCCCCACGGCGGAATCCAGTTGCCGCCGCAAACACCCCCTGGATGAGGCCCGAACCTGCCGCCTGGAAGACCAAAAATGAAACTCCGAACCCCATGGACCTTTTTCGTTGTTATAATAATTTTAGCCCTATCTCTATGCCTGCTCCACCGCCGCCTAAAATCCCCAGACTCCCAGGCCCGTCGATTACTCTTTGAATTGCAACAATTAAACAATCCTCCCAGCAAATTAGAAAAGTTTTTGAGCCGCCTGGGAACATCGAAAAATATTGATTGGACATATAGAGAAATCGAGTATGAAATTTTTTGTCGAATTATTGAACTTGGAGATGACGCAGTACCGGCACTTTTAGATGCCTTGAGAAATGAAAACAAGACCTTGAGAAAAGCGGCGTCGGCATGTTTGAGTTATATAAAGCCTACATCTGTTGAAGCAGAATCAGCACTCGTTGAATTATTGAAGGATGAAGATATTAACGTTCGCCTCAACGCCGCTTTAGCCTTAACAGTAATCTCCTCGGATGCTCATGAGAAAATCCCCCTTATCTTACAGTCTTTTAGTAGAGAAGATCACCCCCGCCGATATTCAATTACAAGATTCATGGGAGAAATATGCCCAAAAAACGATTTGGTAATATCAGAACTGGTAGATGTTTTAAAAAACGAAGATGTTGATGTTAATGTACGGATTATTACCCTAATGTTATTAAAAGAAATCGGTCCGGCTGCCCAAAAGGCCGTTCCTTATCTTATAGAAGCGCTCAACGATAAAGATTTTCAAGTGCGTCTATGGTCAGCTAATGCGCTCGTAAACATTGATTCTTCAATAGCTGTCCCAAAAGTATTTGATGTTCTTATGGAAGCTTTGAACCAGGATTATTATAGAGCAACTAGTATTATGCTCCTGGGAAAAATCGGGCCTCAAGCTAAAGAATCTATCCCTTATCTCCAGCAAGCTCTAAAAGATGATGACTGGCAAACGCGCCACGAAGCTGCCCGTTCCTTGGTAAAGATTGACCCTGATTTTTCCACTAATCCGGCAATTGACGTTCTGATTGATGATCTGAAAAATGGTGACGAAACGGTGCGGATGAATTCAGCCCGGACTCTTGGAAGAATTGGCCCGGCGGCCTGTAAAGCCGTGCACCAGTTGAATAAAATCTTAATAGATCAGCATGGATATATTATTTATGAAACTGCTTTGGCGCTGTATAAAATTGATCCCCAGGTATCAGGCCAGCAGGTTATTAACTTTATAAATGATAGATTACAAAACTTCGGAGTTAGCGAAGAAGAAATGTACATTCGGATTCTTGGAGAAATTGGCCCGGCAGCCAAAAACGCGGTGCCGACTTTGATAGGTTTTTTGAAAAATCAAGAGGGTATGATAAGGGTTCATGCCGCAGAATCACTAGGTAATATCGGCTCTGAAGCACAAGAAGCCATCCCCGCCCTCAAGGATGCTTCAAAGGATAACAAAGCCATGGTCCGCCTGGCCGCCGCCGAGGCCCTTCAAAAAATCGAAGAAAAAAATTAAAGAATTAAAAATCATGTAAAGCCTGTTATCTTGCCTGAAATTTCGCTTTCTTTGCATCTGGGCGGGTGGTTATTTTTTATTGATTCTCTGTCGCTTACGGTACCATTCCGGCCATTGCTACGGTTTTACCTTTTCCCACAACTCTCGCCTCTCCGCCTGCGCCTCCTTTTGCAGTTTATCAAACCGATCTCGAAACATATGCCTGAACCGATCATCCGCGTACCCATACCCTCGCCTGATCAACTCCTCATTCAGCATTCGCACCCCCTGTACCGCGGGCGTCCCGCCGGCTTCTTCAGAACTTAATCCTGTTGTCTCGTCCGTATCAGTATCGCCCTTTTCTGCCTCCACATATACATACGCCAACAGCCGCCCATATAACCCCCGTGTATCTTCAAACGGCTCCAGCACCACCCGCACCTCTTTATTCAACGCCAACTCTCTCTTAAAATCCGCCGCCTCCGGCCCATATGTCGCCCCAAGCGAATAGCGCCAGCGAGGTTGCCTGTCTTTCTTTTTGTCTCATAGTCCCTTTAACCAGTTGCCCGCCACGATCGACCAATCAATCAGATCCACCTTGCCGTCCTGATTTATATCCGTCCTGCCGCAATAGTTATTACCCGCATCACATCCCGCCTCCAGCCACC
>LJUC01000257.1 GCA_001303695.1 Phycisphaerae bacterium SM23_30 | reverse complement strand
CTCCTATGTTAAAAGTCTACTCCAAAATTATTAAAAAATTACGTTAACTCTCTGCTACTACGAAGTTTGTGAAATCTTCAAATATCCAATCATTTTTCAAGGTATGATAAATTATGCCCAACATCTTCCTGGAGGTAGCGATGATGGCTTTGCCGCTGCCTCGATGCTTTTGGATGCGAGCATAATACTTTGGTAAATAGGGGCTGTAACGGGTGGCTACCAGGGTACACTGCACCAGCGTAGTTCGAGCCAGTTTGGAACCTCGTTTCGTTATACGGCCATGGTTGATTTTCTCATTGGACTCAGAGACCCGCGGCACAATACCGAAATAGGCGGCTAACTTGTCCTCGTCGGCAAAATCTTTGACCTCACCAATCACCGAAAGCAGAACCGTCGCCGATCGGTCACCGATCCCCTTGATACTGGCCAGATTCTTATGCCCTTTGAGTTTTTTCCCCTGGTCAATCATCTGGTCATCGAGCGTTTTGACACTTTGATTCAAAGAGCGTATCTGAGCGACCAGCACGTCCAGCTCCACGCGCACAATCGTATCCCACTCAAAGGCCAAGGCCGACTGGAGGCCTTTCTCGGTGCCCAACGATTCCTTCTTGAACTTGATCCCATAGCTGTTGAGCACATTATGTATCTTGTTGATCAAGGCGGTACGTTGCTTGACCAGCTTGTCCCTGGTACACGCCAGGGAATGTAATTGGGCGTTCTTTTTGGTTTTCATTCTGGCTTCCGGGAGCATGTCCTTGCTCAAATATAACGCCAAGGTCCGGGCGTCGTGCTTATCGGTTTTCCGAACCGATTTGCGGATCACCTCAAATTGATTCGGATCCACGACGACGACCTTCTTCACGCGGGAGCGGATCCGCTCGACAAAATAACTGGTGTTACCGGTCGCTTCGACCGCCACTTTATCCTGCCGGCGGAGCGTTTTGATAAATTCGTCCAGGCGACGGAGCGCAAACGTCCGTATCCGCTCTTTGCCCTGTTTGGTGCGATAACATGCCGTCAAACTGTTGGTGTGCAAATCTACGCCAATGTAACTCATGACAATCTCCTATACGGTAAAAAGGTACGTCCTTTGGAGTAGACTTACTATGTCGGCGCTCACCAAACTCCTATACAAGGTCATCATGCCTTATGGTGGCAATTCGGTCAGCTACTTATTAAGGTATGCTGAAGTTATAAACACCAACACCTATTTTCACTTGATATTTTTTCGCTTTTTTCGTCCTCACTCAAAGGGCCGAAGGCCTAAGGGATGAAAAAAGAAAGAAAAAATATCAATTAACTTTTATCGTACCACCTCCTTATTGTTCACGTTTTTAGCGCCTGTCCGATTATGCAGGAAAAGTATTATAGCAATCTCCGTAAGATTTTGCGCCTGGTTTTTTGATATAGCGTAAGCGCATATATATCAATTATTTATGTTCAAAAATCAGGGTAAAAGTTTATTTTTTTGATGGAGGGATTTATATTTTTTTCGGCTAAAAACTTGATTTTTTAATGGCAATTGCATATTATGAGTAATAGTTCATATTATGAGTTATAACTCATTATATGAATGTTTTTATATTTGAATCGAAGGAACAAATTTGAGGTGGAAAAATAAGGTGTTTTACAATGGCGCCGGCAGCGAATAGAAGAGAACGGGAGAGAAAACGCCATCGGGAAGAGATTTTGGAGGCAGCGGAGGCGGTGTTCGCGGAGAAGGGATTTCATCGGACGACGGTGGAGGACGTGGCGGCGCGGGCGGAATTTTCGGTGGGGACATTATACAATTTTTTTTCCAGCAAGGAGGAGCTATTCACGTCGCTGATAGAAAAGCGGATTGAGCAACTTAGTACAACAGTTACGGAGGTTCTAGAAGAGGTAAAGGCTCCCGAAGAAGCGGTACGTGTTTTACTGCGGAGCAGGATTAATCATGCTTTTCGGCACCAGGGGATTATCAGTCTCGACTTGTTGGAATATTTGCATGATCATCCGCTTAAAATGAGGCAAAAGATGGGAGCACTGCGTGAGCAAATACAAAATCGCCTGATAGAATTTTTTCGGGAGGGTATGGCTTCGGGTGAGTTTCGCAGCGACCTGGATCCTTTTGACATGACGATAGCCTTAGAGAGTTTGTCCCATGGATTTCTTTTTGAGTGGTTGACGAATCCGAAAAAGGTGGATCTTCGGGATAAGTATGAAGTTATAATTCGTCTTTTTTTTGACGGAGTGCGTAAACGGTGAAGTTCAGGAATCAATACCTAAAACGTTTAACAAAACCTATAAGGCACCGCTTCGCGGGCGGTTTAAATAGATCCCTCGGCTTCGCCCGGGACGACAACAGCAGGTTTTGTTATGTGCTATTAATTCAAATGTGGGTAGGTTTATCGCTGGTGATATTCGGGGCGGGGGGCGGCTGCATCACCCAGGAGAAGATCGCCCAGGAATTTCAGAGCAAGCGTCGGGCACGGGCGGCGGCGTTATTGAGTAAGACGGCCGAACCCGAGATGATTGAGCCGGAGGTGATTTCGGGCCCCTTGAGCCTGGCCGACGGTATCGAACTGGCGTTGATTCATAACAAAGACGTGCAGACGGCCAAGCAGCAGCTTATCGAGGCGCAGGGACAGATGACCGAGGCGATAGCGACGGCGCTGCCTTCGGCGACGTTTTCGGGGACGGGTCAGCGTAATGACAACACCGGTTTAATAGCGGGCCCGAAGGAGACGTATCAATTGCAGTTACTGGCCCGTCAGCCGTTGTATCTGGGGGGGCTCACGGGGGCGGCGCTGGATGCGGCGGCGGCCTTTAGCTATATGAGTCAGCAACTGTTGCGGCAAAGCATCCAGGCAGTTAAACTTCAGGTGCGTCAACAATATCTCCAGGTCTTACTGGCAAGGGAGCTGGCGAGGGTTTCCGAGCAGGCCCAGCGTGACGCCGAAGAGTTTCTGCTTGATACCCAGAAGAAGCTTAAATTCGGGACGGGCACCCGTTTCGACGTGCTTCGGGCGGAAGTGCGTCTTAGAAATGTACAGGCGGAATTAATCCAGCGACAAAATGAGGTGCGGCTCGCTATAGCGAGCCTGTTGAATACGCTGGGGGTATCGCAATTAAGCGATGTCGAATTGACCGATCAACTCGAATACCAAAAGAACGAAGCCTCGAACAATCCGTGCATGCTGATGGCTTTGCAGCATAGACCCGAACTTTTGATCGGAGAAGCCATGATACGGCTGGCAAAGGACAATGTAATCTCCGAACAATCCGGCAATCGGCCGAAGGTGTTTCTGCAGGGGATGTATCAGCGGAGCTATCCGGGGGCGGCGGCGAATTTTAAGGACCTGGGTAAGGCATTTGGCGGCGGGGGCGAAGACAACGGCGAAGACGAGGAGGGCGGGGGGATGAGTTTTCCCTCTTTCGATAAAGTGTGGGATCGCACCATGTTCGGGGGGATCATGGTGGAATGGAGCATTTTCGACGGTTTTCTCACGGATGGAAGAGGGACCAAGGCCAAGGCGGAGTTACGTCGTCAGGAGATTGCCCTGAGCAAAATGGAGCAGCAGGTGCAACTGGAGACCACCCAGGCGTTATTGAATCTGGAGAGCAGCGATCAGTTCGTGCAATCGCAATCCGGTAATGTTGACAATGCCGAGGAAGCATTGCGTTTGGCGCAGGTAAGGTACCGGGAGGGGGCGGGGACTTCGCTGGACGTTATCAGCGCGGAGGTGGCGTTGGCGCAGGCGCGGTCGGCGTACAACAGCGCCGTGCACAGTTATCAGGTGGCGCAACTGATGTTAGAATGGGCGACGGGTACCCTGGGGGAGGATTTGCCGGTGGAGATCCCGGAGCGAACGAAGGAATCGGGAGAGACAGATAAAAAGGCAGAGGCTGATCAAACGGATAGGTAAGGAATTTTGGCTATGAAAAAAATCATAATTTTATTAATCATTGTGATTGCTTTGGGCGTGGTGGGGGCCTATCGGATTCACAAAGAACTAACTGCCCAGGCGGCCGAAAGCATCGATAAACAGCAGTTAAAGACGGGGGTGCCGGTGCGGATATATGAAGTGCGGCAGCAGGATTTGCAGAGAAGTGTTTCCATCAGCGGTTCCATCGAGGCCTTGCAGACGGTAAACGTCGCTGCCACGATCACCGAGCACATTGAAACGATCCATGTTTCGACCGGCCAACAAGTAGGGCAGGGCGATTTGCTGGTCACCCTGGACGACACCAAGAGCAAGCTGCGTCTGGCGCAGGCAGAGGCGTCGCTGCGTCAGGCGCGGGAGAATTTGCGGAAGCTGGAGAACGGGGCGCGGCCGGAAGAATTGGAGGCGGCCCGGGCGTTGATGGAACAGGCGCAAGTGCAACATGACCTGCAGAAGATCGAATTGGAACGGCAAAGGAATCTGTATAAGGAACAGGTGGTGACGCTGCAGGTAGTGCAGAATACGGAGAATCTTTTCAACACCACCAAGGCGGCGCTGGACGCGGCCCGGGCCCAATACGAATTGCTGAAAAAAGGGGCCCGCGAAGAAGACATAGAGTTGGCCCGGATTCAGGTCGATCTGGCGCAGGTGGCCCACGATCAGGCCCAAAAAAATCTGGATGATCATTATTTGCATGCGCGGATCGACGGTCAGGTAACTTTGCGGCGCTATGAACAGGGCGACATCGCCGAGATGAATAAAACTATCTTCCAGATAGTTCACCTGGACGAGGTTTATCTGGTGTTGGACGTTTCCGAATTATACCTTCCCAATCTGCAAATAGGCATGGAAGTAGCGGTTACGGTGGATCCCTTGCCGGGGAAGAATTTTACCGGGCGGATAGCGGAGATTAATCCGGTGGCCAACGAGCTGGATCGCTCCTACAAGACGAAAATATTGATTGATAACCGGGAGGATTTGCTGAAGCCGGGGATGTTCGGCCGGGCCGAGATGGTAGTGGCGCGGGCCGAGAAGGTCCTGGCGGCGCCGGGGGACGCCTTGCGTAAGGAAGGCGAGCAAACTTACGTGCTGATCGTGGACGATAATCTGACGGCGCAAAGGCGCGATGTAACTGTGGTGGGCGTATTCGGCAGGTTAGTGCAACTGGCGGGGGGAATCGCAGAAGGCGATAAAATCATCAGTTTCAGTCAGGATATTGTTCAGGCAGGCACCAAGGTGAAGATGGCGGAGGCGCCATCGGGAGAAAAATAAAACCTATTGATAGAAGTACCTCGCAAGATTGAGGCGTTAAAGAGATAATACCATGAAACTGACAGAGACAAGCGTATTGCGACCGGTGACGGTGGCCATGATCATGGCGGGTCTGGCGGGCATTGGGATATTTTGTTATTTTCAGTTGCCGCGGGAGCTATTTCCGGAAGTGGATTTTCCCATGGTGACGGTTATGACGGTATATGAAGGGGCCGGTCCGGAAGAGATTCAGCAGTTAATCAGCAAAGAACTGGAGGACGAGATCAGCACGGTGGAGGGGATCAAGCATTTGCGGAGCGTATCGCAGCAGGGTTTGAGCCTGGTGATGGCGGAGTTTTACGAGGATACGGACGTGGACATAGCGGCGGAGGACGTGCGTTCGAAGGTGAATATTGTGCGGAATCTGCTGCCGGAAGAGGCTTACGATCCGGTGACGATGAAGTTTGACTTTAATGATTATCCGATTATGCAACTAGCAGTCTCGGCGCCGCGTTCCTTGCGGGAGGTGTATCTGATGGCGGACGAACGGATCAAGGATCGGCTTTCGACGGTGCCGGACGTGGCGTCGGTGGAAATTATCGGGGGTGAGGAGCGGGAGATTCATATACTGACGGATCAGCAGCGTTTGCGGGCGTATGGGTTGAATATCGGGGACATACCGGCGGCGATAGCGATGTCGAATCTGGAGACCCCGGGGGGGCATATTTCCCAGGACGCCCACGAATATAATATCCGGATGCGGGGCAAATTTACGGATTTGGAAGAGATACAGAATTTACGGCTGATGCTGCCAACGGGCAAGAGCGTATATTTACGGGACGTGGCGGAGGTAAGAGACACCTTCAAGGAGATTCGGGAAAAAGCACGGGCGGATGACAAGGCATGCGTGGGGGTGAGCATCAAGATGCGGGCGGACGGCAACACGGTGGCGGTGGACGAAGGAGTGCAGAAGCAGCTTGAGGAATTGAAGGAGATTCTGCCGGCGGATTATAAGATCGATGTGCAGGAGGAGCAGGCCAGTTGGATCAAGGCGGCGATTCAGAATGTATTTACCAACATATATATCGGGATTGGTTTGACGGCGGTGGCGCTGTTTTTGTTTTTACATTCGTTGCGGAGCGTGATCATTATCTCGCTGACGATGCCGATTTCGGTGGCGGCCACTTTCATCATCATGTACCTGATGGGCATCAACATGAATATGATGAGCATGATGGGCCTGGCGATGACCATCGGGGTATTGGTGAACAACGCGATATTGGTGCTGGAGAATATTACGCGTTACATTCATCTGGATCATGCGCCCGATCTGGCGGCGACGGAGGGGACCAGTGAGATCGCCATTGCGGTGGCCTCGACGACCCTGACCAACGTGGTGGTTTTTGTGCCGATAGCGTTTATGGGTGGTATTATCGGGCAGATTTTCAAGGATTTCGGTTTGACGGCGACTTTTGCGACGATGGTGTCGCTGTTTGTTTCGTTTACGCTGGCGCCGATGATGGCGTCCAAGCTTTTAAACAAGCAGAACACCAGTGTGATGGGTGATTCCCTGAGACACCGATTCGGGCGCCGTTTCGACCGGGGCCTGGAGGAGCTGCGCGAAAGTTACGGGCGGGCGTTGCGGTTTTTGCTGCGGCACCGGCCGTTGACGATTATCGCGTCGATATTGATACTGGTGGGGGCGGTGGTTTTGGCGCAATTTATCGGAGAGGAGTTTATCACGTCGATGGAGCAGGGGCAGTTTTCGATATCGGTGGAGATGCCGGTGGGGACGCGTTTTGAGGAGACGGACGCGGCG
>LJUC01000256.1 GCA_001303695.1 Phycisphaerae bacterium SM23_30 | reverse complement strand
GGCGTCGCCTTTGATGCGTTCCCGGTCGCCGCAAATAACGACATCGGCGGCAACGCCGGCATTGGCCAGGTGCCGCGCCACGACAAAGCCGTCGCCGCCGTTATTGCCGGTCCCGGCGATGATGCAGATGCGGGCGGTCCGGTCCGGCGCCAACTCCGACAGTATGAGCCGGGCGGCGGCGGCCCCGGCGTTTTCCATCAAGACCAGCCCCTTAATCTCGAAATTCTCGAGGGCAACCCGATCGCAATTTCTCACCTCGTCGCGCGACAATACCACGTTTTTCAGATGCTGAGGGGGCATATTCACGTGGGGCATTTTAATAATCGTTTTGCCGCTTGTCAATTGACAAGGCGGCTTGTTAAGATACAATATGCATATGCATCTGGAAATCGAAGCCAAGATCAAGGTGGAAAACCTGGAGTTTTATGCGGAGCGCCTGAAAAAGTTGGGGGGTCAGTTTGAGCATCAGTGCGCCCAGCGGGACTATTTTTTTGATTATCCCGATCGCCGGCTACTCCGGGCCGACTGCGGTTTGCGTTTAAGACAGCAAATAATTGGAGAGGGCGAACAGATCATGCTCTGTTACAAAGGCCCGCGGGAGGCCGCCAGCGCCTACAAGCGGCGGCAGGAAATTGAACTGGCCGTCGCCAGTTTGGCCGGCGGGCGGGGGTTACTGGAGGCGTTGGGTTTTGAAGTTACCATTGCGTTTGAGAAGCGTCGCAGCCAATGGCGTTTGGATGATTGCATCGTTTGCCTGGATCAGGTGGTGGAACTGGGGTTTTTTATCGAGATCGAAGGGCCCGCCGAAGAGGCGGTGGCCGGGGTACAAGGGCGGCTGCAGCTCCAGGACGGTTCGCATTTAGGCGACAGTTATGCCGTTCTGCTTGCCGAACACCTGCAAAAAACCAACCGTCCCCAGTCCTGGGAATTGTTCTTTTAGTTAAAAGGCCTGTTTATGAGAAACATTTTATGCTTATTTTTTGGCATTTTGCTGATCTCCTGCAAGGGCGATCAAGAAAATAACGGGGCAAACAATTGGGAAAAGATACCGGAGGTGCAAATCCAACAAGAAGAATATATCAGAGTACCGGGGACTTCGGTTTTCTTGATCCCGCCGGTGGGTTTTAGGGCGGCTTTGCATTTTCCCGGTTTCCAGCAGGAATCCACCAACGCTTCGGTGGTTATATCCGAAATGCCCGCACCCATGTACGAGATTCTGCCGGCTTATG
Source organism: Phycisphaerae bacterium SM23_30 (assembly GCA_001303695.1). GTDB lineage: Bacteria > Planctomycetota > Phycisphaerae > Sedimentisphaerales > SM23-30 > SM23-30. The sequence continues at coordinate 4,615 of LJUC01000256.1, read as the reverse complement.
CTGATGAAGACCTGTTGCAAAAGAGGGGATTAATTCTTCTAGACCATCAACGCTATACGGACAACGAGGCCTTTAGGCTTCTTTTCCAATTAAAACAATCCGCTGCCGGCGGGGATTTTCTTAAATGGATTTTAGTGATGGGCAACAACACCAATTCCATCACGGTCAGCGCCACTTTTCCCCAGGAATATGAATCGGAGGTTTCGGAAATCCTCAAGTCGAGTTTGTTGACGGTTAGATGGGATCAGGATCTGTCCGTTCCCGTGGACGAGGGATTGCTTTTTACGATCGAAGAACAAAGACCTCTAAAGTTAGCCGGCAGGGTGATAAACGGGCTGGTATATAACCTTGACGGCGAGATACCCGCAAGTTCAAAAGGCGGCGCTACGTTTATGGCTGCGCCCTCGGTTCTGGAGATTTCCCTAGATGACCGGGAGTCCTTTGCCCGCGCGCGGCTGGCGAACTCTACCCGATACACCGAGGTTAGAATCGAAAAAATTGAACCGGTCGTCATCGACGGCCTGGAGGGATATGAGACGGTCGCGGCGGCTAAAGATACGCAAACGCAGCTGGACACGTTCATCCAGCAAACCATTCTCTTTGATGAAAACATCTGCTATCTGATGACGGGCGCCGTCGAGCAGTCAAAAGCGGCGGATTATGCGGAAATTTTTCGAAAAATGGCGGGCTCTTTCAAACGAAAGTAGTAATCCCTAACAATTATGATCACCTGGCGATAAATCTCGGTATTAATCAATTTTACTTTAAGAAGTTATTTGGCGGTGAAGAAGCGGCAGTGGGTGCCGTCGGGGCCGATGCGGATCCGCACCTGGCGCAGGCAGCGGGGGCATCGGCCTTCATAGGCGGAGGCCTGGCGGTTGCGATATACGCGCTGATAGGCATGACAGCATTCAAACAGCACGCTGATATAGCGGCGGTTGCGGGCCCGCGCGGAGCTGATCCGGGCTTCGGTGATTTCATCTTCTCGGCGCGGGCCTTCGATCGGCGCGTTGGCGATTTCTAAAATATAATCAGGTTCTCGGGCCATAGTTGTAATGATTTTAATAAAACACTCATCCGTTTACCTACCCATTATACTGAAATACTCAACATTTGTAATATTATCGTCAAAATGCTTCTTAAACCCGGACCCCCTTTCTGTTTGTCGTCTAAGTTCTTTTTTTACAATAATTTAGGCGATTTTTCGGGCCGTCGATTTTTACCGTTCTGACTTGGTCGGCAAGGGAATTTCCGTTGCTTGGAGGGATCCACCCGTTTATAATTATATGTCTTGTTATGAGTTAAGAAAGGTATATAAATTTATCATGGCCGGTAAAGCGAAAATCGATGCGGAGAGATGCAAAGGCTGCGGCCTTTGCGTTGAGGTTTGTCCTAATAAGAACATAGAAATTTCCCAAGACACCAACAAGATGGGGTATTTCTTCGCCGAGCCCTGCGGCAACGGGTGCACGGGGTGTGCCCTGTGCGCGCTGGTCTGCCCCGAGGTGGCGATTGAAGTCTATCACGAGACCACCCAGCCGACCGCACCTGATTAACCATTTGCCTTATTTGAAAAGACGCTGCCAGCGGATCGAGGTATGGGTATAATAACTTAAGTTTTACAAAAGTTCGGTAATAAGCTGAGATTAGTTTTTCCGGCCCGAATAATGGGAAAGGAACCGCACCGGGAGTGAAGCAAAAGGTCCGACCAGAGAAATGGGAGATCAGACACGGCTCGAGGAGCGCCAGGGCAGCGCCGGGTTGGGGGCGAAAAGAGATATTTGACGTTGGAACAAGACGTCTGCAAAAGGAGGGGGGCGGTTTATATCGAAAACCTTCGAATCTTCACGGGGTTAATCACAGTACTCGATTTTATCATCAACCATATGATGGGAGCAGATAAAGACAGAGGAGTATTTTAGTCATTTATTTTGATATAAGGGACGAGGCGTGAGTGAGAAAATATTAATCACGGGCAACGAGGCTTTGGCGGAAGCGGCGATCAGGGCAGGATTGGAGGCGTATTTTGGTTATCCGATAACGCCGCAAAACGAGATTACCGAGTACATGGCCCGGAGGATGCCCGAGGAAGGTCGGGTGTTTGTGCAAAGCGAGTCGGAATTGGCGGCGATCAACATGGTGTTCGGCGGGGCCGCCACCGGCAAGCGGGTGATGACCAGTTCTTCCAGTCCGGGAATCAGCCTGATGCAGGAAGGGATCAGCTATCTTTCCGGAGCGGAACTGCCGGCGGTGGTGGTCAATATCATGCGAGGCGGTCCCGGTCTGGGCAACATCGCCCCATCGCAGAGCGATTATTTCCAGGCGACCCGCGGGGGCGGTCACGGGGATTACCGCACGATTGTGCTGGCGCCTTCGACGGTCCAGGAGATGGCGGACTTAATGTTTCCGGCGTTCGACCTGGCCGATTTGTATCGCATAGTGGTAATGGTATTAGGCGACGGGGTGTTGGGACAGATGATGGAGCCGGTGTTGTTGGAGAAAAAACAAACCCATCGCAAATTACCTGCCAAAGACTGGGCCCTGACCGGTTGTGCGGGACGTTCGCAGAATATTGTTAAAAGTCTCGACCTGGTGGTGCCGCGGCTGGAGAAACGTAATCTAATGCTGCAGGAAAAATATCGCCGGATTGAAGAAAACGAAGTCATGTGCGAAGGGCACCTCCTGGAAGATGCGGAAATTGTTTTAGTGGCCTATGGTATAGCCTCGCGCGTGGTGCGTACCGTAGTGAGCCGGGCCCGAAAAGAGCAGATCAAGGCCGGCTGGATTCGGCCGGTCACCCTTTGGCCTTTTCCTTCTCGGCAGATCGCCGCCGCCGCGGAACGGGCGAGGTTATTTCTCACGGTGGAACTGAGTTATGGCCAGATGTTCGACGATGTGCGGATCGCCGTGGCGGGTAAGGCGCCGGTGCATTTTACCGGTCGGGCGGGCGGGGCCATCCCCACGGTGGAGGCGGTGCTTGATGAGGTAAAAAAATTGATGCAGCCCGGTAAAGTGGCTGTTGAAAGGTAGATGCTGATGAAAACGGTTTTTGAGCGAACCGAAACACTTTACGACCGTCCGACCCACTACTGCCCCGGTTGCGGTCACGGCGTGATCCACCGGCTGATCGCCGAATCTATTGATGAACTGGGGCTGCAGGGGCGTACCATCGGGATCGCCCCGGTGGGGTGTTCGGTTTTGGCATATAATTATATTAATATCGACATGATCGAAGTGGCCCACGGGCGGGCCCCCGCCGTGGCCACCGGTCTGAAAAGATGCAGTCCCGACATGATTGTTTTTTCCTATCAGGGCGACGGCGACCTGGCGTCCATCGGGGCCGGCGAGATCCTGCACGCCACCCATCGAGGGGAGAGGTTTACGGTTTTCTTTGTCAATAACGCCATCTACGGCATGACGGGCGGTCAGATGGCGCCCACCACCATGCTTGCGCAGACGACGACGACCACGCCCACCGGCCGCCGATCGAACAGGGAAGGTTATCCGCTGCAGGTCTGTGAATTACTGGCGACCCTGCCGGGCGCCGCCTATATCGAGCGTTGTTCGGTGCACGATGCGGCTCACATCCGCAAGACCAAAAGATGCATCAGGCACGCCCTGCAACTCCAGTTGGACGGCGTTGAGGGTCTGGGCCTGGTGGAGGTTTTATCGCCGTGTCCGACTTATTGGCGGATGTCGCCCTCGGACGCCCGGAAATGGCTGGAAGAAGAAATGATCAAGGTTTTTCCGCTGGGTAGATTCAAAGGATAAGATCATGACCGAGAAGAATTGTCGCGAGGAGATTATTTTTGCCGGTTTCGGGGGCCAGGGCGTTATTTTACTGGGTAAGCTGATGGCCACCGCCGCTATGAAAGCCGGTTATGAGGTTACCTATATTCCCTCGTATGGGGCGGAGGTGCGGGGCGGGACGGCCAACTGTTCGGTGATCATTGACAATGAACCCATCGCCTCGCCTTTGGTGACGGAGCCGGATACCCTGATTGTGATGAATCAGGCCTCGTTTGACAAATTCGTACCCAAAATTAAACCCCGAGGGCTTTTGGTGATGAACACCTCCTTGATCGAGACGCCGCCCGACCGCGACGACATCGAAGTTATGGGCGTAGCCGCCGACGAAATCGCCCATCAATTAAAATCGCCCAGGTCGGCCAATATGATCGCCCTGGGGGTGTATTTGAAAAAACGCGGCCTCTTGACCCCGCAGCAGGTGGCCGAAAGCCTGCCCTACGTCCTGGCCAAACGCCACCACGATATGCTGGACGTCAACACCCGGGCCCTCATGCACGGCGGCTAGTAAAAGATATGTCTCAGGAAAAGAATTTTCATATGACAGCCGAGGAATTTCGCCGCCACGGTCGGTCCGTTATCGATTGGATCGCCGATTACTACCAAAACATCGAATCCTACCCGGTCCTGTCGCAGGTGGAGCCGGGCGAAATTCGTCATAAACTCCCTGCCGAGCCGCCCGAGGAGGGTGAATCATTCGAGGCGATTTTGGCCGACGTGGATAAAGTTATTATGCCGGGGATTACCCACTGGCAGTCGCCCAATTTCTTCGCTTTTTTCCCCGCCAACGCCTCGGGGCCTTCCATAT
>LJUC01000255.1 GCA_001303695.1 Phycisphaerae bacterium SM23_30 | reverse complement strand
ATACCTTATCAGCCCTGAAAGGGCGAAATAATATTAACATAAGTCCTTGATAAATAAGATGGTTAGGTTTTAATTACTTATCTATGTAGCGTTGTAGTATTAGTTTAACGATGCAAAAATAGTGAGAGAAAACTTTGCGGCCTGCAAAAAATAAAAAAGGTTCGGTTCTGGTGGTGGGCGGCGGCATCGCCGGCATGCAGGCGGCCCTGGATTGTGCCAACTCGGGTCTGAAGGCCTATCTGCTGGAGGAACATCCGTCCATCGGCGGCAACATGGCCCAACTGGACAAGACCTTCCCCACCAACGACTGTTCTATCTGTATGCTTTCGCCTAAACTGGTGGAAGTGGGTCGCCACTTTAACATCGAGATTATTGCCTACGCCGACCTGGAGAAAGTCGAAGGCGAACCGGGTAATTTCAAAGTCACCATCAACAAACGCACCCGCCTGGTCGATGAAGAAAAATGCAACGGCTGCGGCGACTGCGAAGAGGCCTGCCCATTTAAAACGCTAGACGTCTTTAATGGGGAACTGGTGGAACGCAAAGCGATCTATCGGCTTTATCCGCAGGCCATTCCTAATGTCTATACCATCGACCAGGAAACCTGCACCAAGTGTAAAAAATGCGTGAAGGTCTGCAAAGCGGAAGCCATCGATCACGAAATGACCGATAAGAAAGTGCCGCTGGAAGTCGGCGCCATTATTTATGCGGGGGGCTATGATTTCTTCGATGCCGCTCAAAAACCGGAATACGGCTTCGGGCGGTATCCCAATGTCATTACCAGTATGCAGTTTGAGCGGATCCTCAGCGCTTCGGGACCTTATGCAGGGCATTTGGAGAGGCCCTCCGATCGAAAAGCGGTAAAAAAAATCGCCTGGATTCAATGTTTCGGCTCGCGCGACGTCACCTGCGGCAACGACTACTGTTCTTCCGTCTGCTGCATGTACGCAACCAAGGAAGCCATTATCGCCAAAGAACACGCCGGCGACGTCGAACCTGCCATATTCTTTATCGATATGCGGGCCTTCGGCAAGGGCTTCGAAGGTTTCTATAACCGGGCCCAAAACGATTATGGCGTGCGCTACATTCGCAGCCAGGTCTCCGCGTTGAAAGAAAATCCGAAAAACCGGAATATCTTCGTCCGCTACATCGTCGGCGACAACGACAGCCGGATTCGCATAGAAGAATTTGATATGGTGGTACTCTCGGTGGGCCTGGTGGCTCACCGATCAACCCGGAAAATTGCCGAAATTTGCGATCTGAAATGCAATCGGTTCGGATTTATCGAGAGCCGACCCCAGCAGCCGGTGCTTTCCCGCCGGGAGGGTATTTTCCTTTCAGGAACCGTCAGCGGGCCCCGCGACATACCCGAAACCGTCATGCAGAGCAGCGCCGCCGCCGCCCTGTGCGGCCAACTGCTGGCCTCGGTGCGGGGCGCCGAAGTTACCGTTAAGCAATACCCCCCGGAACTGGAAGTGGCCGAACAGAAACCCCGCATCGGGGTATTTATCTGTCACTGCGGCAGCAATATCGCCTCGGTGGTGGATGTAGAAGAGGTGGCCCAATATATCAAAAAGCTTGAGGGCGTTGCCCACGTTGAGTGCAATATCTATTCCTGCTCTCAGGATTCGCAGGTGCATATAAAAGAGGTCATTCAACAAAAGAATCTCAATCGGGTCGTTGTGGCCTCCTGCACCCCGCGGACCCATGAGCCGTTGTTTCAGGAGACCATGCGCCAGGCAGGCCTTAACAAATACCTCTTCGAAATGACCGACATTCGCGAACAGTGCTCCTGGGTGCATCAGCAGGAACCCGAAAAAGCCACCGATAAAGCCAAAGACCTGATCCGCGGCAGCGTGGGTAAATCACGTCTGCTGGTGCCGCTGGAATTTAAAAAGGTCGGCGTCACCAAAGAGGCCCTGATCGTAGGCGGCGGGATCTCGGGAATGACGGCGGCCCTGTCGTTGGCTAACCAGGATTTCCAGGCCCACCTGGTCGAAAAAGAACCACAACTGGGCGGCGAACTCCGCCACGTCAAGATCAACTTAGAAGGGCACAACTGGCAAGAATATCTTGAGAACACCATCGACCAGGTGCAAAAACACGACAAAATCAAAGTTTACCTCGACAGCGAAATCGACGAAGTCAACGGTTTTGTGGGTAATTTCACCACCAGACTCAAAGGCCCCAACCCCGTTGAAATCAAGCATGGAGTTATTATCGTCGCCACCGGGGCCAAGGAATTCAAACCGGATAGATTTCTCTATGGCCAAAACGAGAAGGTTATCACCCAAAGACAACTCGAAGAAAAACTGCAGGGCGATTTTTCGCCGGAAACGGTGGTCATGATTCAGTGCGTGGGCAGCCGCGACGATGAGCGCCCCTATTGTTCGCGGATCTGCTGCGGCGAAGCGGTGAAAAACGCCCTGGCGATCAAAGAAAAAAATCCCGACACTAAGGTTTATATCCTGTATCGCGATATCCGCACCTACGAATACAAAGAGCTGTATTACCTGCAGGCCCGCGAAAAAGGCGTAATGTTCATCCACTTTCCCGACGATAACTATCCCCAAGTGAGCGAAAACGCCCCTGGATTAAAAGTAAGCGTTCGCGATACGGTAATCGACGAAACCCTCGACCTGCAGACCGACCTGGTGGTGCTCAGCGCCGCGACTGTTCCCGAAAAAGAAAATAACCAGCGTTTGGCCGAATTGCTAAAGGTGCCGTTAAGTGAGGATAAATTCTTCATGGAAGCGCACGTGAAGCTGCGGCCGGTGGATTTCGCCAACGAAGGTATATACCTCTGCGGCCTGGCCCATTCGCCCAAATACACCGAAGAAAACATCACCCAGGCATTGGCGGCGGCCGGGCGGGCGGCGTGCACCTTAAACAAAGATTCCCTGGAGGTCGGCGGTGTCATCTCGGTAATAGATGAAGAAAGATGCGCCTCTTGCCTGACCTGTCTGCGCGAGTGCCCTTATGATGCGCCCTTCATCAACGCCCGCGGCAAGGCGGAGATCGAAGCGGCCAAGTGCCAGGGCTGCGGTAACTGCGTGGCGGCCTGCCCGGCCAAGGCCATCCAGTTGCGTACCTTTACCGATGACCAACTAAGGGCCCTTTTCCGCAGTATTTTGAAAGTTGAGGAAGCGGCGGAAGTCTGCTCATGAAAAATAACCAGCCCGATATTATTGCCTTCTGCTGTCATTATTGTGCCTTTACGGCGGCGGACCTGGCCGGCACCATGCGCCTGCAATACCCCGCCAACATCCGCATCGTGAGGCTGCCCTGCACCGGCAGAGTGGACGCCAATATGATCCTTCAAGCCTTTGTCGAAGGGGCCGACGGCGTGATGGTCGCCGGCTGCGAAGAAGGAAGCTGCCACTTCATTCTGGGAAACCTGCGGGCCCTAAAACGCGTTACCTACGCCAAAAAACTCCTCACCGAAGCCGGCGTGAATTCCGAACGGCTGGAAATGTATCATATCGCCGCCTCCCAGGGACCCTTGTTCGCCCAAAAATCAAAAGAGTTTACCGAAAGAATCGCAAATATTATGAGTGGATCCGCGAATAAATAATCTGGCGGTGCCCTTATATCATTCTGAACGAATTAAAGAATCTCAATTGGAGAACCTAAATGATAACCGCCGAACGTAAACCGTTTGAAGCCGTATATGAATTCGCCCGCCGGCACCAAAAAATTCTGGTGCTGGGCTGCGGCACCTGTGTCACGGTGTGCATGGCCGGGGGAGAAAAAGAAGTAGATGCCCTCGCCAGCCAGATCACCCTGGCCGCCCGCCAAAAAGATGATAACATTACCGTCGAAAAGCACACTATCGAGCGTCAGTGCGACCAGGAATTCTTTGATGAACAGACCTCCCGCAAGATTAAACAGGCCGACGCGGTCATCTCGCTGGCCTGCGGCGTGGGAGTGCAGTTCTGTATAGAGTGCTTCACTGATAGTATTGTTTATCCCGGCGTTGACACCAAATTCTACGGCGCCAATACTGAGCAGGGGATCTGGGCCGAGCGCTGTATCGGATGCGGTGATTGCGTGCTGGAAAAATTCGGCGGCCTTTGCCCCGTCGCCCGCTGCTCCAAAAGTCTCTTGAACGGCCCCTGCGGCGGCTCCGCCGAGGGCAAGTGCGAAGTCGATCCGGAAAATATCGACTGCGTCTGGCAGTTGATTTATGACCGTATGGAAAAACTGGGACGTTTGGATGAACTGGAACTAAACGTGCCCGCCAACAATTGGACCGCCGGCCGCGACGGCGGGCCCCGAAAAATTGTAAGGGAAGATATCACGCTATGACGGAGATTACCTTGAAATCCGAAAGTCGTCTGGAAAAAATCCTTGCCTCGGGCCAATTCGCCCTCACCGGCGAGCTGGGCCCGCCTAAAAGCGTGGACGTCGATTTTATCCGGCAAAAAGCCGAGTATCTCAAAGGCAAGGTCGACGCTGTTAACATCACCGACAATCAAACCGCCATCGTCCGGATGTCCTCCTTTGCAGTCGCCCTGATACTTAAAGAAATGCATCTGGAACCGACCATGCAGATCACCTGCCGCGATCGCAACCGCCTCGCCATCCAAAGCGATGTGCTGGGCGCCGCCGCCCACGGTATCCACAACATCCTTTGCTTAACCGGCGACCATCAATGTTTCGGCAACCATACCACCGCCAAAAACGTCTTCGACATCGACGCTGTCCAACTGATCGAAATGTTAAGACAAATGCGCGATGAAAAAAAGTTCGCTAACGGTGAGGAAATTAAAAACAGCAAAAAAGCCCCCATCAAGGAGCCGCGCATCTTCATCGGCGCCGCGGTCAATCCTTTCGCGGATCCTTTAAAATTTCGGGCAACGCGGCTGGCCAAAAAAATCAACGCCGGCGTCGATTTCGTCCAGACCCAGTGCATATACGACATGGAACGCTTTAATGAATGGATGAAACAGGTCCGCAACCGCGGCCTGCATGAAAAAGTCAAAATCCTCGCCGGCGTCACCCCCCTCAAATCGGTCGGCATGGCCCAATATATGCGCGATTGCGTCGCCGGCCTCATGGTCCCCGATACCTACCTCGAACGCCTCTCCAAAGCCCAAGACACCGCCGCCGAAGCGATAAACATCTGCGTCGAACAGATCCATCAGCTCCGCGAAATCGAAGGCATCGCCGGCATCCACCTTATGGCCATCGAATGGGAAAAAAAGGTCCCCGAAATCGCCGAAAAAGCCAACCTCTTACCCAGACCCCGAGTTTAATATCTTCTTCGAACGATTACATGACCTAAGCTTTTTAAAACAAATGTTTCCTGACAAGTTTGAGGGAGATCATGTGAAGTTAGGATAATAACTTGGTATCCATGGACCTGTTTTCAAGTTGTCGGGGCGGTCACCGCTTGTCGCTGAATTTCGAACCTCAACCTTAGTAAAAACCAGCGGTCAAGTTCGGGAAGGTACCTTGGATGAGTATGGTTCCACTATGAATCAGTTCATCGAAACGGTTGGTGATGTGGATTAGCGGGCATGATCAAATCCGCCGTGATTCTGTAATGCTTCCTGCTATCGATATTTATCGCCAAATTGCCCTTTTAGAGCCGATATTTCAATCTTACAAAAGTCTATTTACCACCCAGATCCCGCCCCACCGCAAATCCTAATCTCTGTTTTCTCCCCTAAAACCCCCTCATCGACCCTTAATTTATCATTTGGAATTCGTCATTGATTCATCTTTCGAGCTTCGTCATTCGTCATTAAAAAAGTTTTTTTCCATCCACTCTATCTTGGCATCCTGTCAGGTATAAATTCCACCCGGCTCTTTTGGAGCAGGGCCAGATCCAGCAGGTTAACTGACGTATCCC
>LJUC01000254.1 GCA_001303695.1 Phycisphaerae bacterium SM23_30 | reverse complement strand
ATTTTCTCATGAGCCAGAGGATATTTTTGGCGGCCTGCTCGGCGGTCAGGTGGGCGGAGTCGCGGGCGGCGTCGATGATACGTCTTCGGCCGAAGGGTTGGCGCTGGAAATTGAGGGCGTCGGCGAGGCCGTCGGTGTACATAATGAGCAGATCATCTTTTTGCAGGGCGATTTTTTGGAGCAGGTAGGGATTTTGGGGGTCGAGGCCGAGGAGGGCGCCGCCTTCGGAGAGGTCGATGACCTGATGTTTTCGTAAGAGGAGAGGGGGATTATGGCCGCAGTTACAGTAAGTCAGGTGGTGGTGATCGGGTTCGATTTCGGCGCAAAAGAGGGAGGCGAACTCGCCGAAGGTGTTATCCTGACAGAACCTGAGATTGACGCGTCGGATCAGATCGTCGAGTTTTTCAAATTGTTCGGCGTAGGCGCGGAGGCCGGCCCGGAGGGAGGCCATGGCCAGGGAGGCGGCGGGGCCTTTGCCCATGACGTCGCCGATGACCAGGATGACAGGTCGGTCAGGGAGGCTGATGAAGTCGTAGAAGTCACCGCCGACCTCATAACAGGGGACATAGATTCCGGCCAGTTCCAGTCCGGGGAGGTTGGAAGGGATTTTAGGGATCAAGTGCTGCTGGACGGCGCCGGCGAGTTTTAGCTGACGTGCCATTCTTTCGGCTTCGAGGGCCTCTTTGTACAGGCGGGCATTGATGATGGCGGCGGCGGATTGGGCGGCGACGGTCTGGGCCAGGGAGATATCGGACGGAGAAAAGGTGCGTTTATTTTTATTGTAAAGCCTCAAGACGCCGATGCCTTTGTCCCGATAAGTCAGGCCGATGGTGAGGCTGCTGACGAGACCTTCGCGTTTGATCTGGGAGTGATATTTTTGAAAATTGGGGTGGTTTTGCATATTTTCGATGATGATGACCTCGCCTTCGAAGGCCCGCCGGAAGTGGCTGCTCTCTGCGTAAGTGACGGGTCCTTTGTTGATATAGGCGTCGCTGAGTCCGTAGGTGGCTTTGAGGAGGAGTTGTCCCGACGGTTTCGACGACGATTTCGAGGACCTGCTCCAGCTGCAGGGGCGCCGTCAGGAGTCGGCTGGTTTTTCGGACGCTGGAGAGGTCTCGGTGGAGCTGGCGGACCCTGCGATCGAGGCGCTCAGCGTTTTGCGTATCGGAGTGAGCAGGAGTCTGGTATTTTCTTTTGGTCATCTGATAATGGTTTGCCGAATATCTAAAAATCGTTTATTTTACTCAAACTGACCGATTTATCAGGAAAAGACAGCAAAGGTTATAAAATTACCCTATCCAATGGTTGAGATTCTTCGCTGCGCTCAGAATGACAATCTTTGTTAGTTATTATATTCACATAAGTTACAGCAACATTCGATTATTTTTCGGTCAGTTTGAGTATTTTAGTATATTATAAGGATGCGGTTGAGTTTAGCAAGCGGACAAACCAGGCGGCCATAAGGGGGGAGGTTGACCTAAATATTGGTAAATGCTATACTTGTATTTATTATAAGATTTGGTTTGTCGTAGGCACGGCAGAAGGCCCTCGACTTTACGTCGGGGGCTAAGGGAGAGTTGTTAGTGGTTGATAAATCTGTAGAAGTTTCGGTGGTGGCGCCGCTGTACAATGAATGTGACAACGTGGTCGAACTGGTCGAGTCGGTGTCTGAGGTAATGAGCAGGTCAGGGTCGGGGTATGAGTTGATCCTGATTGACGACGGCAGCACCGACGGCACGCTGGAGGAGCTGCTGGAGGTGCAAAAGAGGCGTCCGTACGTGAAGGTCATACAATTTCGGCGTAATTTTGGGCAGACGGCGGCGTTGGCGGCGGGATTCGATCATGCGACGGGGGAGGTGATCGTGCCGCTGGACGGGGACCTGCAAAACGATCCTGGGGACATACCGCGACTGATGGCCAAGCTTCAAGAGGGTTACGACGTGGTGAGCGGCTGGCGGAGGAAGCGCAAGGATAGATTACTGTCCAAGAAGATACCTTCCTGGGGCGCAAATAAACTGATCGGGTTTATAACCGGGGTTAAACTCCACGATTACGGCTGCACCATGAAGGCCTATCGCAGGGAGGTGGTCGATCATCTTAATCTCTACGGGGAGATGCACCGTTTTATCCCGGCGATTGCCCACTGGAGCGGGGCGCGGGTAACGGAGATGGAGGTGAACCATCGCCGGCGTCGTCGGGGCCGGACCAAATATGGTTTGAGCCGCACGTTGAAGGTGATACTGGATCTGGTGACGGTGAAGTTTCTGGGGACGTTCGGCAATCGGCCCCTGCATGTATTCGGAGGGGTGGGGCTATTGGCGCTATTGTTTTCATTTTTGAGCGGGGCGGTCGTGATTTACCAGAAGTATGTTTCCGCCGACAAGGTGGATGTATCGGGGAATCCGCTGTTTACCCTGACGTTCATGTTTTTGATGATGAGCGTGATGTTTTTGCTGATGGGATTGCTGGCGGAGATGATGTGCAGGACCTATCATGAATCACAGAACAAACCGACGTACGTGATTCGCAAGATATATGAACCGGCGGTCACCGAGGAGGGGTTGTCGGCCGGCGATAAAGAATAAGCCATGACGAAGCGCGGCAGATCATCGAGGAAGGCTAAACGAAGCTTGCCGCCTAAGGCGTCCGGGGACCAGCGACCCATGGCGCCGAGCGCTGCACGAAGGGGAAGGGAGAGGAGTTTTTTTTCGTCCCGCGGGGTTCGGGCGGTTATTATAGTTCTGATTGCGGGGGGGGCGGCGCTTCCCTTCGGGCTGGGCAAATATTTTGAGTTTTACACGCCGGACCCCTTCGACAGCAGCGGTTACGTATATTCGGCCCAGCGGATCCTGCAGGGGGCGAAAATCGGGATAGAAGAAAAGCCCAGCGCCCAGATCGGGACGCTGCTGGTGAATATGCTGGGGGTGAAGTTGTTTGGTTATTCGGAGGTCGGTCCCAAGTTTTTACAGGGGATTTTTCAGGCGGGGGCGCTGCTTTTGATGTTTTTGGCGCTGCGGAAGTTATTCGGTTTGCCGGCGGCGGGAGCGGGGGTGATCGTAGCGGCAATATATCTTTCGGCGCCGGTGATCGCGAAATTCGGCAACGTCAAAGAACAATACATGATCGCCTGTATGGTAATGGCGGTCAGTTTTCTGGTGTTTCAACAACTGGGAGGCCGCTGGTGGTGGGCGGTGCTGGCGGGTGTTTTTTGCATCTGGGCGCCGATGTTTAAGCAGACGGGACTTTCGGTGATGGGGGCGATCGGATTGTTTATTATTTTACAGCCGGTTTTAAGGAACAGGTCCTGGAGACAGACGGGCGGTGATATCTTGTGGTTGTGGGTGGGTATTTTCATCGGGTTGGCCCCGGTGTATGTCTGGAAGAAGGCGGTCCGGGCCGAAGGGTTGGAGCTGCCCTATGAATTTATCCGGCGGGTTCTGAGTTCGGCGGCGGGTTCCGACAGAGCCGCTTCGGGAGGGCCGACTATTTCAACAGCGGCATACTCCCAGCCGGCAGATGAACCGAAAGAAGATGCGTCAGCGACCGGGGCGTTGGGGCCGCAAGAGGCGCCGGCGAGTCAGCCGGCCGGTTATATCGGCGGCAGCCGGGCGCTTTCGACTTTTGCGCAGCAGTTTTGGGTGGTGATGCGATTTTATCGTTTGTTGATTTTGCCGATTGCGCTGGCGGGGGCATCGATTATAGCGCGGGTGATCAAAATGATTGGGTCGTTACGTTCGAGGGGAGGGGAAGGGGCCGGTCATAGTAAGAAGGTTTATGATCGTTTTGTGCTATTGCTGGCGATGTGGTGGCTGTTGGATATGGGATTTGTGTGGATCAGTCCGCGGTCCTACGATCAGTATTATCTGCCGCTGAACGCATCGGGGGCGATGCTGGGCGGTTACATTATTGCTCTTTACCGGGATAAGCTTTTCAGTAGAGAAAAAAAGGGAGGGTGGTTAGTGGCCGGCGCCGCGGCGGTAATATTGATGGCGGCGGCGACGTGGCCGATACTTTTCGGTCTTTCGGTGAGTCCCCACTACGGGACTCCTTATACAACGATAGTTAACGGTGAAAGGGTGCCCGCAAAGGATAAGGGCTATGCTCAGAAGCTGGATGAAATTGCCCGGCGTCGCAGAGGCGAGAGGGGGGGCTACTGGGAATACGTGGCCGGACATATCCGACAAAACTCGGTAGAGACGGATAGGATTTATGTCTGGGGCTGGTATCCGGGGATCTACGTGCAAAGTGGGCGAATCAGCTCTACCCCGGAGGCGGTTTACGGCACGATGCACAGCGATCCGCCGGGGACGGTAGCGGGAAAGATCGGAGGGATAGTCGATCATTTAAGAGCTGCCCCCCCCAAGTTTATAGTGGATTCGCAGAAGATGCATTATCCTTTTACGGATCATCCGAATTTTGATTTATGGCCGCGAGGTTTCGGTCCTAATAACCGGCGTTATTTTCTCCCGGCCCCGCTGACCCCGGAGTTGAGCGAGCAGTTGCAGGCACTGGTCGAGAAGACTTCCTATGAAATGATGACCAGCCCGACCCGTCCCTACGGGCCGATGGAACCGGAGCGGGCGCGTCGTTTGGCGCAGGATGAGCGGGCCCGCCATGAGGCGATGTATCCGCTGCGGGAATACGTGATGCAAGATTATCGTCCTGTTCCTAAATTTGGGGCGGATGTGGGACAGGGGGGCATGTTCGTATTTGAGCGTATAGAGCCGCCGGGGCGATAAGGCTCGGGGCATGTTTGAGTGATAATTTTTATTTGGCCGGGCAGTTGGAATATTGTTATAAATGATTGATTTTTAGAAGTTTACGTTGATTATTAAAGAAATTTCCGGTAAGGAATTTCTTTAATAATATATGCCCCAAGCCCATTTTGCCAGAGTTTTGTCAGGAGAAGCCTTTGATGGCCTGGAGTCTGGAAGAGCAGGCGAGGATGTACGAGAGGTCGTGGTCGGCGAGTCTGGCGTCGGGCAAGGAGCAGCAGGGCAACCTGGAGGTTAATCTGAAGTTTTTAGAGCAGGTTGATGTGATAAGGCCGGAAATGGACTTATTGGAGGTGGGTTGCGGGATAGGGACGGTGGTTTATGAACTGAGCAAAAAAGGCTGCCGGGCGATCGGGACCGACATATCATCGAAGGCTATTGAGTACGGTCGGGATAAATATCCGCAAGTGGTACTGGAGGTGCAGCCGGCGGAGAGGCTTTCCTATGCGGACGAGTCGTTTGACGTAGTGGTCAGTTTTGATCTTCTGGAGCATTTGGTCGAGGTTGATGCGCATCTCAAGGAAGTGAGGCGGGTGCTGCGGGGGGGGGGATATTATCTGTCAGGCACGCCTAACAAATACGCCAGCGCCATGTTTGACACTATTCGCAAACGTAATTTTAGCTGGAAGATTTCCCATCCCTCATTGCACAGTTGGCGGGAGCTGCGGGGCCGCTTTGCAAAGCACGGTTTTTCCTGCCGCTTTGTGAAGATGAATCCGGTTTCGGAATTTACGCTGGGGAAGCTGCGGGGATATGGCCCTTTGGCGTGGTTAGTGCAGCGTGTAAACATCGCCCGGCTACCGTTGAGTCTGCAAAGCGCTTTATATGCGGCGGCGCGCAAGATATGATCATTCGAAGGTCATTTATATCCCCCGACTTTACGTCGGGGGCTAAAGAACGCGTGGGGCAAAGCCCCACCCTACAAATGAGCGTTTATGTAAGTACACCAAGCGGAGATTCTTCGCTGCGCTCAGAATAACAACATATAGTGCTTCCCGCATTTTTGTTGATAGCAAGATAGAATATAATGAAGGTATTGATGGTCAATTATGAATTTCCGCCTTTGGGCGGCGGGGCGGGTCAGGCCCATTATCAACTTTTGCAGCAGTACGCCTTACGCAAAGACCTTAAGGCGGATGTTTTGACGTCGGGAGCGGAGGCGGGATTGGTGCAGGAGGATTTTGCCGATAACATTGTGATATATAAAGTGGGGGTGAAGAAAAGAGACGTGCATTACTGGCGCAGGTCGGAGCTTTTAGGGTGGATGAGGCGGGCGGGCCGGCGTTATCGGCAGTTGGTGAATCAAGAGGAATACGATCTGGTGCATGCGTTTTTTGGATTTCCTTCGGGGTGGCTGAGTTATCGCACGGCGGATAAGCTGCCTTATTTGATTTCCTTGAGGGGATCGGACGTGCCGGGGATTAATCCGCGATTTCAGCTGGAGTATAAGGTTCTGGGCTTCGTATTTGGGCGGATCTGGCGGGGGGCGGCGCTGCTGGCGGCGTGCAGCGTGGGATTGCGGCGGCGGGCATGGGCTTTTTTGCCGACGGTTGATATCGAAGTGATACCCAACGGCGTTGATCTGGAGAGGTTTGCGCCGGGGGAACGTAAATGTGATTTGCCGAGATTGCGCCTGTTGACGGTGGGTCGGCTTTCGCGGAGCAAGCGGATTGATTTATTGATTGAGGCGATGGGATTGCTGCATAGACGCCGGCCCGGCATTACGTTGACCATTGCCGGGGGCGGGGCGCTTGCGGATGAACTTAAACGAATGGTTCGGCAGAAGCGACTGCAGGAAGCGATAAAGCTGCTTGGTTTTGTACCGGGGGAGGCGATGCCGCGGCTGTATCAGGGGCACGATGTTTTGATAACGGCGACGGCGCAGGAGGGGATGAGCAACGCGATGCTGGAGGCGATGGCCAGCGGGCTGCCGATCATAACGACGCGTTGCGAGGGGGTGGAAGAGCTGATCGCCGATAACGGCGTTGTCGTGGAGCAGGCCGGCGGCGCGGCTTTGGCGGCGGCGGTGGAGCAGTTAATTAAAGAGCCGCAGGCGTATGAAAATATGGCGGGGGCGGGTCGTAAACGGGCGGAGTCGTTTACGTGGTCGGGGGCGGCGGCG
>LJUC01000253.1 GCA_001303695.1 Phycisphaerae bacterium SM23_30 | reverse complement strand
CGCCGAGATGAAAACCATCAATCTGAGAAGGCATGCGACCTGTCCTCAATGGAATTACACGATAAACCCAAGTAGATAATAATGAAATATTATTCTTTTACAAGCCCTTAAGCCAGTCTTGTACGTTTTCCGCCAGCACCTCCACCCGCCGCTTTTGCATGATATGCTCGATGATCTTCGGCTTGATCTTCAATTGTATCATCGCCTTTTCCGCCCGCTCCCAGAGCCGATCTTCCTTGGGGGTGTTCTGCGCCAGGTATAATTCCGTCACCAACTCCTCCAGCTTGCCCAATTTGATCGCGTCCAGGTTGTCGTAGTAACGCTGAATTACGTCGCGCTGATATTTGCTGTATTCTTTTTTACGCATAACATAACTTTTATTCATTGTTTAAATAGGATGGGCTTTGCCCATGCTGTATCTGTTAAAAATGACGGGTGTTTTCATGCATTAGGTAATCCTGTCAGGCATTCTTCTTTATCAATTTGGGCGGCTTCCTTGGGTAATATCGGGATCCCCCCTCCCGTTTTTTTAGCACGATAAAGAATCCCCATTCCCACCGCCCCTGATACCAGATAGCCCAGCCAAAACCATCTGAGTATCGGTTGAACGCTGTTTAGTGCATCCGCAACCGGGCCCAGACCCGCCAACACCAGCGACGCCACTCCCCAGGTCCCGCCCACCATCAATGCCATCCGCAAACCCAGACTCGCTCCCCGCGCATAGCGCGCCAGCGTCACCATTAGCGGATACGCCGCTATCGTGCAAAACCCCCCCATAAACAACAACCATATCGCCGGCTTCTCCTTCATCCATATCAGGTACAATAGAAAAAATGGTATCCCCAGTAAAACCGCGGCGATGGCGCCTGCCAGATGTCCCTTTTTATGGGCCAGCCACGCCCATAACAAAGAACCCATTACCCCCCCGCCCACCAGCATCATCGACGATAAACCCCCGAAGGTCAGTTCTAATTCCAATTCACGCAGCCGCGTCGGCAGCAGCGACATTATTATCGTGGTAGATATCGCCGCCGGCACCGCCATCAAGAGCACCATATAAAATGACAGCGATTGAATCCTTTCCCCACTGTTATTATTCTCCTGTTCTTCTTCCACCGCCAGCCGCACCCGCAAAAAGTACATCCCCCCCAATCCTATCAGAGCCGAAGGTATCAAAATATACAACCCCTCTAATCCCCACACCGTGACCAGCTTGGTGGAAATCCAGGCCCCCGCCGAAAAACCGAAAAATCCCCCCATCATAAATACCGCCGTGCTCACTGATCCGGCAATCTTCTCCAGTGCGTGAATCGCCCGCAGTCCTTCCGGATGAATTATGGCAATCCCCATCCCGCTTATCACCGCCATCATATAAAACCAGTATTCTGCCCATCCCGATTGCGGCACCATCGCCATCAAACACATGCATGTACTTAATAATAGCCCCACAGGTAAAAACAGGGCCTGCCTTTGCCGTGCCCGTAGATTCCCCGTTGCTATCTGCATCCCGTTGCTCACTATGCTCATCACCGTTAACAATATGATCCCCCGCGTTAAACTTAGTGCGTAATCATCCCGTATCTTCGGCAAAAGCGCCGGCAGCATCCCCGCAAAAACGTCAACAATGAAATGAACGTATGTTAATAATATTAATTGAATCCATTGTCGTTTCGTACTTGCATTTTTCAATATAAAAAACCGGTTATTAAAGTGAGGGCAAAAAAACTAGCTTTAGAGTTGTCATTCCCGCGCAAGCGGGAACCCAGACTCACGCTTATTAAGTATTTTTTATGTTTTTACAATTTATACTTGCCGCGATATTGATCCGCCGGGTATTTAATCTCGTTCGCCTTCATCTTCTCGTAAAACGCCTCGCTCAGGTCGATCCCCATCACCTCCGCCAGATTCAGCAAATAACAGAACACGTCCGCCGCTTCCTCCCGCACCCGCCGCCTCTGTTCGGGATCGTCCGCCGCCGCCCATGATTCATCTTCGCTGATCCATTGAAAATGTTCCAGCAGCTCCCCCGTCTCGACGGCCAGCCCTATCGCCAGATTCTTGGGCGAATGAAACTCCCGCCAGTCGCGCGCCGCCTCAAACGCCGCCACGCAGTCGATCAATTCCTGAATGGTCGTCTTCGCATCCGACATACCTGCTTCCTGTTTCATTAGCACCTTGCTATAAAAAGGTGCCTGCGCATTATCCTCCTTTTTATCAACTGTTTCAACGGTTTATTTATCTACTTTTTGGCATCGTGTTTCTTCAGCCATTCCAAAATCGCCGGATACACCTCCTTACGGGCGTGTTCCCCGATAACCAGATCGTTATGGCCGTAGTCGTTACGCTGGGAATTAACCCGGCCGAACAAGCGAAAATCCTTGTCTTCGCTCCCCAGGTTCCGCCACGCGTAACGCACCGCCCCCGGCGTCGCCATGTTATCTACCGTCCCCGCCAGCAGCAGTGTGGGCGTCGTTACCTCCCTCAGCTTCTCCGTATAGTCAATCGTCTTATCCAGCGACCGGAACCGCTCCGTTCGCACCATCTCTAAAAGTTGCTTGAATTGACTGGGTCCCATTTCTTCTTCCGCCCGTTGGAACAGCAACCGCAAAGTGGCCCCGTGTACATTCTGGGAATTGTAAAAAAGTTTATCCATCGGCGTGTTCAAATCTCCCAATATCGCCCCTAGTGTCGCCGGCACGCTGCTGCCTAATATATGTGAACCCAGCGACAGGGCCCCTTGTTGCTTTAACAGAAAATCAAAGGGATCATTTAACGGATGAAAGATCACCATGGGCGCCGCAATGGCCACCAAACTGTTCAACTGCTCGGCCTTCTTCGACGGATTGTGCCCCAGATACGCAAACATTATCATACCCCCCATCGAATGACCCACCCAGTGCACCCGTTCCCGACCCGTCTCTTGCAGCACAAAACGCACCGCCGTTGGGACATCCTTAAAAATATGATCGTCCACCGACCAATCCAGCATCTTGAGGTCCCGCAGCCGGTTCGTTATCGTTATCAGCATCTCCGGGTCCAGGTGAAAGTGCACCAGCTTCCGCATGGCACTGTTTAAAGGCTGACTGCTGGGCGCCGCCCCCCGCAGCGACAAAAGCCATACATCATAGCCCCCTTCCGCCAGATACCGCGGCAGCGACGCCTCTTCCGACAGATCCCAGAACAACATATTGTAACTGAACCCATGACATAGAATCACCGGATCCTTGTCCTCGGAAAAAAATTCCGGTCGATAACGACGCAGCCCCAGTGTAAAATTATCCTCTGTTTGCGTGTAATAATATTTGATTTCATAACCGCATACTTTGGACGGCGGTGCACAGCCAGCGCTGCCCAGTGCCGTCGTCACAGCGGCCAGAACCGCCCCATATGCCACGAACTTTACCCTCACCGAATATTTCGCGTATTTGCCCTGGCGCATTATGCCTTTCTTGGCCCCCGCCGTGGCGCCGACGCCGTCTTGACTGTGTAAAAATTGTTGTGATTTACCTGGTAAAATCACGCTTTCCTTTAAAACTAAACTTTTGCAAAAATTGGCTTTGGGCATTCATTATTAAAGAAATTTCTTACCGGAAATTTCTTTAATAATCAACGTAACCTTATAAACATCAATTATTTATAATAATCCTCCGTCGTCCCGGCCTAACATAAAAATTATCCCTCAAACATGCCCAAAGCCAATTTTGCAAAACTTCAGTAAAAATCAACCTTGCGCCTGCTTATCAATCCGTTGTCTCCCACTTTTTGCCGCTGAGCCGTTCGTACGCCTCGATATAACGTCGCTGCGTGCCCAAAACCACTTCCTCCGGCAGAACCGGCCCCGGCGGCCGCTTGTTGAAATGGATGCCTTCCAGATAGTTCCGCACGTATTGTTTGTCGAAACTTTCCTGATCATGCCCGGCCTCGTACTTATCAGCCGGCCAGAAACGAGACGAATCCGGCGTCAGAACCTCGTCGATCAGTATGATCTCACCCCCATCATAGCCCCATTCGAATTTTGTGTCCGCCAGGATAATGCCTCGTTCGCCGGCGTATGCAGCCGCCTTAACGTATATCTCCATACTTTTATCCCGCACGTAGCCCGCCGCTTCCAGTCCGATGCTGTCCGCCATCTGGGCAAAGCTGATGTTTTCATCGTGTTCGCCCTGCTGGGCCTTGGTCGCCGGCGTGAATATCGGCTCGCCCAGTTTGCAACACTGGCTTAAACCCGACCCCAGCTGATGACCGCTCACCATCTGCACTTCCTGGTATTCCTTCCAGCCGCCCCCCGCCAGATAACCCCGCACCACGCATTCAATCGGCACCACCTCGGTCTTTTTTACCAGCATGCTCCGCCTTTCTAATTGCTCTGCATATCGCGTAAACGGCTCCCCGTATCTTCTCACCTCGGTGCTGAGCAGGTGATTTTTTACCTCCCCCCCCAGCCATCCCAGCCAGAACAGCGATAATTGCGTCAAAATCTTGCCTTTCTCCGGTATGCCGTTGGCCATGACCACGTCAAACGCGCTGATCCGATCCGTCGCTACTATCAATAACTTGTCCCCCAGATCGTAAATATCTCGTACCTTCCCCCGCCGCCCCGCCGCTCCCGCTATCTCCGTCTGCAAAATCGTCGCTCCGGCTCTCATGCGACCTCCTTCTTATATGCCAATCGTCAAAAAAAAGTCCCCGGGGGACATAAACAATCTGTTATAAAAATCCGTGTATATATCTTTCTTTGATTACGGCACGCAGCTGCCCTGTACTATGGGTGTAACATCGCGGCTATATTACTTCTATTAATCCTTGCACGGTGTATTGGGTGCCCTGCCCGCGTCTTCGTGGGCATGTTTATCCTTGGCATTTGTTACTGTGCATTCTTCATGTAAAATTGCTTAGTCCGCCTGCGCCTCGACCGCCTCCCCCGCCGGCTGCATCGTAACCCTTTCTTTACCTACAAAAACCATCAGGGCCCGCGGACATTTTTCTATCGCCTTCGCGCAGTCGGACCAGCGACCGTAATTCTCGTAATCTATCACTGCCAGATTCTGTTCCATCTGGAATGCGTTTGGCGCCTGCTTGATGCATACCCCGCAGCCCACGCAGCCCACCCTGCAATAACTCCGCACCTCCTTGGCTTTGTCTAAACTCGAACAGGCGATCACCAGCATCGGATCTTCCTTAAATGGCAACAGCTCGATCAACTGGCGCGAACACGCCTTGACGCACGCCCCGCAGCCCACGCATCTTTCGTAATTGACTGTCGCCAGACCGTCAACTACCTCGAGGGCGTCGAATGCGCACGCCTCTACGCAGTCGCCATAGCCCAGACAGCCGTAGGGACAACCCATCGCCCCCGCCACCATCTGGGCCTCCGTGCACGTCTCCACCCCCCCATAGCGGGTGACGTTGATCTTATCGCCCTCCTTGGCCGCGCAGCGGACAATGGCCCGCACCGCCGCCGATGCCGCCGCTTCGATCCCCAGAATCGCCGCTATCTCCTGCACCGTCGCCTCCCCCCCGGGCCCGCATTTGCCCATCAGTCCGTGATCCTTTGCCACCGCCTCCGCGTAGGCACTGCAGCCCGCTAAACCGCAGCCCCCGCAGTTGGCGCCCGGCAGCACCTTCAAAATCGCCTCCACCGTCGGATCCACTTCCACCTTCAGCTTCGCGTTGGCTATCGTCAATATCACTACAAAGAAAAAACCCACTCCCAATAACACCACCCCCGCCAGACCGACGATAACCGCATCAAATTCCGCCAGCACATTACCCGTCACTATTATACTGCCGTCCAACATCTTCTTCTATACCTGATTCGTCATTATTTTATCCTTTTATCATCCCCGAAAATCCCATAAACGCCAGCGTCAAAA
>LJUC01000043.1 GCA_001303695.1 Phycisphaerae bacterium SM23_30 | reverse complement strand
CGGCGGCCAGATCGGAAGCGCAACTATGGTGGTTGTTAAGGCTGTTTTGCACAAAACAGGCGGTAGATGGAAAAACCATCTCCGGGGTGACCGTGGCACAAATGATAAAGTCCAGCTCCTCGCCCCGCAGGCGGGCCCGCTTCATGGTCTGTTTTGCCGCCTCCGTGGCCAGGGTGGCCGAACTCTCTCCTTCACTGATGATGCGTCTTTGTTTGATGCCCGTACGGGAGGTTATCCATTCATCGGAGGTGTCAACCATTTTCTCGAAATCAGCGTTATCGAGCACTTTCTCCGGCAGGGCCCTGCCGGTCGCCTTGATAACCGCGCGGCGGGCCGCCCGGCCGATATCAACCCGAGCCAATTTTTTCATTATCGTTGTTTCTGCTTCTTTGTGTGCCGTCTAAGTGGCTGGGTCTTAACCAGGCACTTTTGTTTCCATTAACTTATAAATTATTGTCCCACAGGGATTAATATATAACTATTAAAACCCCCGACAAAAAGTCGGGGGCTAAATTAGTCGTGCCAAAAGGCTCTTATAAAAGAACATCAGTTAAATTTCAACAGACAATTATGAGAGGGCATCCTTTTAATTTTTTTCCACGGCGGCGGTATTCTGGATCTCCAGGGCGATCTTCTGATTGATATTCATATTGACCTGCTGTCGGGCCCTCATGATGGCATTTTTTATGGCCCGGGCGTCGCTGCTGCCGTGACAAATCATACAAGTGCCGTTTACTCCCAACAGCGGAGCGGCGCCATATTCGTTATAGTCGTGGCGGGCGTAAAGCCGATCAATGACCGGCAGGAAGTGCTCAAGCAGCGCAGGATTTTGTTGGACGATTTCCCTTTTGATGACCTTGAAAAGACCATCAGCCAGACCTTCGGTGAGTTTTAAGATGACATTGCCGACAAATCCGTCGCAAATGATTACCTCAGCAGGTCGATCCAGGAAATCGCGGGTTTCAATGTTTCCTAAAAAATTAATCCTTTCATCGTCCCGCAGCAGTTGATTGGCTTTTTTGACCAATTCGTTGCCTTTGGCGTCTTCCTGGCCGATGCTGACGATCCCGACGCGAGGATTTTCAATGCCTTCTACTTCTCGGGCATAAATGTTTGCCATCAGCGCATATTGGTGGAGATGGGCGGGTTTGGGGGCGATGTTGGCCCCCACGTCACAAAGGATAACCGGACCGGCAAAAGTGGGAAAGACCACCAGTATCCCGGAGCGGAGCACCCCGGGGATTAGTCCCAGGCGCATTTGCGAGTTTGCGACGTAAGCCCCTGTATTTCCAGCACTTACAGTAACATCAACCTCTTTTTGAGCGGCGGCTTTGGCCATCACGGCGATGGAGCTTTTACGTTTACGGCGGAGGGCTTCAACGGGTTGTTCATCCATGGCCACTACTTCGGAAGTATGTACCACGCGGACTCGACCCCGCCACTGATCCGGATCGCCCAAATATTGACCGATGGCATTCTGATCGCCAAATAAGATCAACTCGTCCCCTTCGATCAAGTCCAGGGCCTCTAATGCACCGGCTATGATAGCCTGCGGGGCATGATCACCCCCCATGGCATCAAGTGCAATACGCATCGAAAGACCTCTTAAACCAGATCAATAGGCAATTTTAACGGTCGGATCATCAAAATAACATTAACCAGGCGCGCCGGCAGGTTCAGATGGAAACATAAAGCATTGATATTAAACAGCTTAACGGCCCAATTGGATTGGGGCCGATATTATTATCCTACTAAAGTTTTAGTTTTAACTTTCTTTTCCAAGATCAAGGGTTAGCGTTGGTTTAACGAAGCCACAATTATCGCAGGCAGCATGAGGGAGTTTGGCCTGATTACATTTGGGGCAAATCGAGTAATTTACAGGTTTTAAGGCGTGATGGCTGCGACGAGTTCGGGTGCGTGACTTGGATGTCTTTTTTACCGGTAACATAATAATCCTAAATTATTGTTTTATAAGTATTAACAGTTAAAAACCTTAGGGGGCCAACAGTCCGGCCTTCGTTAAAAGGCGTTGTAAATGCAAGAAACTATTGAAGATAAGCGGTTTTGTCAAGAAAAAAGGAGGTTAAATTAAGAAAGCAATTGCATTTGAGGAAGATATCTGCTATTTATTGCGTTGTTTACGAGAATTGGAATCGATAAGACAGATTATTAAGACGCAATATAGGTCCTGAGGATTAGGGCTGAAGAGGCATTAATGTCGGGAGGATTAGGGCCAGATTAGCGAGAAAGGATGCTCAAATGGCTGGCAAAAAATATAGACCGGCACTGTTTGAATTGATCGGTAAAGGACGTTTAAAACCCAACCGAACCGGTTCCATGACCACCCCTAAATGGTTTTACAGCGGTCGCCGCGGCACGACGGTGGAGCCGCTGAGGAGAGAACCGAAGGTGGTAAGGCAACAGGAGGGAGACTTTCCGGTCAAAGCCGCTGCTCAGCCGGAAGTTATCGAACCGGAAGAGACCGAGCCCACGATAGAAAGCAGTTTTGGCCTGCACTTGGTGGATAAAAAATTGGCGGTGTGGGCGCCCTATTGGGCGGTAGCGGTGGCGATATTGGGTTTGATACTGAGTTTGTTAGTGGCCTTCTGGTTGGGCCAAACCAGCGTGGCGGCCTCGGAACCGGGTGCAGGCGAAGCGACCGTTTCGGTACCATCCGGGTCCAAATTACCGGAAGAGGCGGCGTTGGAGGGCGGTTTTCAGCCTCAGAATTTAGCGGCGGATAATTCAGAGAAGACGCCCGGGATTAATCAGAAAGCCGCCCTGACGAACACCGTTGGGGGCAATGAAACAAGCCCCCCCGAGAGAACCGCCGGTCAGGGTAAAAATTGCCTGATTTTGTGCAGCTCCCCCCAAGAGCGCCAGTTGAGATCGGTACAGACTTATTTCAGCACCAAAGGCGTCTTTACCAGAATCGGTAAATTCGGGGGTAGATACGTGTTGTATTGTGATGAAGGGACCGACAGCACCGGAAGCGTTGCGGCGCAGAAATTTAGGAATAATATTGTTGAGTTAGGCAAGCGCTACAACAGCGAAAAACCCAGAACGGCGCCGAGTTTTTTACCGAGTACTTTTGATTCGGCCTATTGGGTCTTACGAGAGAATATATCAAAGCTTCAGCAATAAAAGTTATAGAAAATCGGCTTTTAATATTTTTAGATAGTATATTAATTGAAATAGTTGTTAACAGGGAGATTGATAGATGTCGCTGGATCGCTCATTAAGAAGTCGAGACGCCTTGAGCCGGCATCGTAACGTACTGACGCGAGCGGAAAGATTAGAACTGCTCGGTGATGAGGGTCGTTGGACGGAGGGTCAGGACAGTGTTTTTGGCCTGCCGAAAGTGTCGCATCGTAAATTAGCCGCCGGCAAGAAGACCAAGAAGGCTAAAGAAAAAGAGCAAGAACAGGAACAGCCCGCCAGTGAGGGCGAAGCCGCCTCTTCGGAATAGTCCGGCAGGCCGCCGGGAAAGAAACTTTTTTAAGAACCGGCATCCAAAGTCGCGTTTTTAAATGGTCATTAGGGGATGGTAATTTGCCGTTGTCTGAGCAAAATGACAGCGGCAAAATTGCTATTGGTTTCCGGACAAGCTT
The DNA here is from genome assembly GCA_001303695.1 of Phycisphaerae bacterium SM23_30. GTDB lineage: Bacteria > Planctomycetota > Phycisphaerae > Sedimentisphaerales > SM23-30 > SM23-30. The sequence goes on along the minus strand of LJUC01000043.1, from coordinate 16,344 downwards.
GGACCACGGAACCAGAGGCGCCCTAAACGCCGGGAGAAGAAAAGGAATTGACCGGGGATTGTCATAAATGCGGAGTTGATATATGGATTATGTGGCCGAGAGGATAAATTGCATCGAGGCGTCGGGGATTCGGCGTGTCTGGCAGATGGCCCAGCAGATGAAAGACCCGGTGGATTTCAGTATCGGCGAGCCCGATTTTAACACCCCCGAGCCGGTCAAGGCGGCGGCGATAGAGGCGATCCGGGACAATCGTAACACCTATACGCTGACCACGGGTCTGCCGGAACTGCGGCAGGCGCTAGGGCGGGAAATTGAGCAGTCGTACGGCTGGTCCGAACCGGCGGTGCTGATTACCTGCGGTCTGAGCGGGGCGCTGACGCTGGGATTGATGGCAACGGTCAATCCGGGCGACGGGGTGTTGATACCGGATCCGTATTTCGTCAGCTATCCGCATTTGACGCGCCTGCAGGGAGGTCGGTGTCAGTTTGTGGACACTTATCCGGATTTTGAATTGCCGGCGGAGAAACTGCAAGCAAGTATTACCAAAGTGAGCAAATTGCTGATGTTGAATTCGCCGGCGAACCCGACGGGAATTGTATATTCCCCGGCAGCGCTGCAGGAATTGGCGGCGGTGGCGAAAAAACATAATTTGCTGGTTTTTTCCGATGAGATATACCGCCAATTCAGTTATGATGAGCCGGCGACGAGCATTGGACATTACTATGAAAATACGGTTTTGATGAGAGCTTTTTCTAAATGTTACGGCGTTCCGGGCTGGCGTCTGGGTTATGCAGCGGCGCCGGCGCATCTGGCGGGACTGCTGGATGCCATGGCAACCTTTCAGCAGTACACCTTTGTTTGTGCGCCGCATCCCTTTCAGGCGGCGGCGTTGAAGGCGTTGCGCTGTGATATATCCGCCAAGGTCGCCGCCTATCGTCATAAGCGTGATCTATTATATGAAGGATTGAAAGACCGTTATGAGCTGGTGCGGCCGGCCGGGGCGTTTTACGCCTTCGTCAAGGCGCCGGGCGGATCGGCGCGGACCTTTGTGGAAAAGGCGATAAACAAGGAAGTGGTGGTGATTCCGGGTTCGGTGTTCTCGGAGCGTGACAGCCATTTTCGCATCAGTTACGCCACCGGTGACGAAAAGATACGCGAGGGTGTTGAACGGCTGTGTAAGTTGGTATAAAACCTGCAGTTAAGAATACCAAGGGCATGACAAGCCGACTGCGAGAAACATGAGGTTTATTCTACTGGATAAGGTGACGGTGCTGGAGGTGGGCCGGAAGATCACGGCGGTGAAGGCGCTGTCGCTGGCAGAGGAATATCTGGCGGATCATTTTCCCGGTTTTCCGGTGCTGCCGGGAGTGCTGATGGTGGAAGGGCTATTGCAGACGGCGGCGATGCTGGTGCGGGTGACGAACGATTTTCGGCAAAGCATGATCGTGCTGCAGGAGGCGACAAATGTCAAGTACAAGAGCTTTGTCAAGCCGGGCAGCCTGCTGCGGATGGAGGCGCAGGCCAAGGTCATCAACGAGCGGAGCAGCACCTTCGTGGGGGCCGGTTATGTGGATGAGCAGCCGATAGTGGAGGCACGATTGAGACTGCGACATTTTAATCTGGCCGATGAAAATCCCGAGTGGGCCCGGCAGGACGAGCACATTATTCAAGAAATGAAGCGACGAGCCCAACTGATAGGCGCCTGCTAAGATTAAAGGTTCCGGCAAAATTAAAGATAGACACACCTGGGTAAAAAATAATTGTTTTCAGGAGGTAGAGCAGTTATGACGATCAGTCAGGAAGAAATTTGCACAAAGGTAAGAGAAACGCTGGTGGACGCTCTGGGAGTGGATGATGATGAGATCACCGATGACGCCACCCTGATGGGCGATCTGGGAGCGGAAAGTATCGATTTTCTGGATATTGTGTTTCGGCTGGAAAAGGCGTTCGGCATCAAGATACCCCGGGAAGAGCTGTTCCCGCCGGAAAATCTGCTCAACGATCCCCAATACGTCACGAACGGCAGATTGAATGAAAGCGGGCTGGAAAAACTCAAGGAACAGATGCCTCATGTGGATTTCACCGAGTTTGCCAAGGACCCCGACCTGAACAAGATGCCGGATCTGTTTCGGGTGAAATCGATCTGTGATTACGTTGGGAACAAGGTTAATGCCGGTTGAGTGATAGAGTTTGAAATCAAGAATCGCCCCGGGAATTTTTAAATTGTAATTTGTAATTTATTTTGACGATGCGTTGGATTTGGATTGACAAGTTTGTGGCATTTGAGTCGGGCCGGCGGGCGGTGGCGATTAAGAACGTCAGCCTGGCCGAAGAACATCTGGCGGATCATTTTCCGGGTTTTCCAGTGATGCCGGCATCGCTTTTGATCGAGGCCATGGCCCAGACCAGCGGCATTCTGGTGGGCGAAGCGCGGCATTTTCAGGAAAAAGTCATACTGGCCAAGGTGTCCAGGGCTCTCTTTCATGAACTGGCCCGGCCCGGCGACCAACTGCGCCTGGAAGCGGTGATCGAAAACCTCACCGAAGAGGCGGCCACCATCAGCGGCACGATCCGCTGTGAAAATCGACTGATCGGGGAAATATCTTTGATGTTCAGCCATATTGACAAGAGCCAGGCGGGAGTGGAATTTCCGCAAGAAAATTTTGTCTTTAACGAAAGTTTTATGTCTCTGCTGCAGTTTTATTTAAAGGATGCCCAAACCGGTGTTCCAAATCCTTAAAAACAAGAGTTGGGTCCTGCGTTAAAGGGAATATAAATTAAGCAATAAATAGGGGCGTGTAACGTAGGTTGCTGGAAATGAAAGAAGATGGAGAGACGACGCGTAGTGATAACGGGCGTGGGGGTGGTCAGCGCTTTGGGATTGGATAAAGAACAATATTTTCAGGGGCTCATGGACGGGCGGATCGGGGTGGAGCGGATCCGGTCGTTCGAGGTGAGCGGTTTTCCCAGCCAGGTGGGGGCGGAAATTCTGGATTTTAACTTCAAGAAGTTCGTACCCAAGGCCTACCGCAAGGCGGGCAAGCTGATGTCGCGCGATATCGAACTGGCGATCGCGGCGGCGGATCTGGCGCTGCGGGATGCAGCCCTGAAGACCAAGGGCACCTGTCCGGACCAGCAGCCCAACATCGATCCGACCCGGTGCGGAGTGAATATCGGGGCGGCCTCGATCTGCTGTGATCTGGTGGAACTGGCGGCGGCGGTGGAGCACGGGCTGGAAGAGGGCAAGTTTAGTTATGAAAAATGGGGCCGGGAGGGGATGGAATGGCTGACGCCCTTGTGGCTTTTAAAGTATTTGCCCAATATGCTGGGCTGCCATGTAAGCATTATTCACGATCTGCAGGGGCCGAGTAACTCGATAACCTGTGCAGAGGTTTCAGGATTGCTTTCGATAGGCGAAGCATACTGGACGATCGCGCGGGGAAAGGCCGATTTAATGGTCGCCGGCGGCGGAGAAAGTAAGATAAACGCCATGAATCTGGTGCGCCACAGCCTTTTAGGCCGAATAAGCACCAGATACAATGATCAGCCCCAAGAAGCCTGTCGGCCGTTTGACGAAGCCGCCGATGGAGTGGTGTTGGGCGAAGGCGCAGGCATCGTGGTGCTGGAAGATCTGGAACATGCCCGGCGGCGGGAAGCGCCCGTTTATGCGGAAATCAAGGGTTTCGGGGTGTCGAGCAACCTGAGCGCCAATTTTATCACCCCGGAGGCGGACGGAAAAGGCATAACCTTCGCCATCCAAAAGGCATTGGCCCAGGCCCAACTGTCGCCCGAACATATCCAGCTGCTGATACCGCACGGTGAGGCCGTAGCCAAGAATGATCGGGCGGAAGCGAAGGCTATTTGTAATGCCTTCGGCGGACACGCGCAGGATTTGGCGATGCTGGCGACGAAAAGCCGGATCGGCAACTGCGGGGCGGGGGCGGGGGCCCTTGATCTGGCGACGGCGGCGATAGCTTTGCAGAAAAATAAGATACCGCCCAATTTGAACTGTCCCAATCCGCCCCCGGATTACGGATTGAACATGTTCCACAAAAAAGATCAAGAGATAGAAATTGAAAACGCCATAAGCTGCTGCTATACCTACGGCGGCCAGACGGCGGCCATGGCGGTGAGTAAATTCGATAATTGAATTTAAAAGTTACGCAAAATTGAGGAGATATGATTTCAGATGGGACGGCGTCGGATAGTGATAACCGGGATGGGGGCGGTTACGCCGCTGGGACACAATGTGGAGGAGCTCTGGCGGCGGGTGCTGGCCGGTGAAAGCGGGGTGTCGGCAACAACGACTTTCGAGGCGCGTACCTTTCCGAGCCGGTTTTCCGCGGAGGTTAGAGATTTTTCCCATGAAGCAGAACTGCCCGATGGTGTGAATCATATCCATGAGCAAACGGCGCGGCACGTCGGTTTTATGCTCAGCGCCGCCTTGCAGGCGTGGCGGCAGGCACAACTTCCAATCCCGCTGCCTGAGCAGGGTTGTGGTAATAGCAATGGCTATGTGCCGGCGGCGGATCAAATGGGGATTTACCTGGGGGCCGGGGAGGGGCCGGTGGATTTTGAGAATTTCATTATGGCCTTGACAGAGGGCTGGCAGAGCGAAAGCAAAGATATTGACTGGCGGAAGTGGGCGAAAACAGCCTTTGCCGGTATGGACGCGATCCGGGAATTGGAACAGGAACCAAACATGTCGCTTTCCCATCTGGCGCAGTTGTTTGAACTGAGGGGCCCTCATTTTAGCTGCCTGACGGCCTGTGCGGCCAGCACCCAGGCGATCGGCGAGGCCACCGAACTGATCCGCGACGGCCAGGCCCAGATCATGCTGGCCGGCGGGGCCCACTCGATGATCCATCCTTTAGGGGTGACCGGTTTTAATCGGTTGACGGCGCTGTCGGTGCGTAATGAAGACCCGCCGGGGGCGTCGCGGCCTTTTGATCGGGATCGAGACGGTTTTGTCTTGGCCGAAGGGGCGGGGACGGTCATTCTGGAGGAGCTGGCGTGCGCCCGCCGGCGGGGGGTGAAGATTCTGGGTGAAGTGGTCGGTTACGGCAGCACCGCCGACGCCTTTCGGGTGACCGATCAACACGAGGATGGTCGAGGCGGAATCGCTGCGGTGCGGCTGGCGCTGCAAGATGCGCATATGGGAGTAAATGATATCGACTATATCAACGCTCACGGGACCGGCACGATAGAGAACGACTCGATAGAGACAAAAGTTATTAAGGCGGTTTTCGGCCAGCGGGCCTATCAGATCCCGATCAGCAGCGTCAAGAGCATGCTGGGCCATCTGATTGCGGCGGCGGGAGTGGTGGAGTTCATTACGTGTATATTAGCGATTCGAGATCAAATAATCCCCCCCACGATTAATCTGCAGACGCCGGATGCCGAGTGCGATCTGGATTATGTGCCCAATGAGGCGCGAAAGGCGAAAGTGAAAACCGCAATGTCGAATTCGTTCGGCTTCGGCGGTCAGAACAATACGGTTATATTGCGGAAGTTTGAGGAGTGAAATCTTCCGCCCCCAAGGCGCCAAGGCAAAGATAGACTTTCACGCAAAGACTTTATGGTTAAATTGATATTGAATCATTGGCTGCTTTTTATATCGGTGGGGGTGGGGGTAATGCTTTTATGGGTGGCGGCCGTATTAAGCAAGTACGTGCGGCTGATGCTGAATATTTTCCGGGATACGGCGGCGCCCCCTTTGATGGGACCGGCGGATTGCGAGCGACTCGAAGGGCGCCAGGTTAATTTCCGGGCCTTTGACGGCACCCGCTTGCGGGGGATGTTCTATTACCACAAATTATGCTTAAAACAAAACCAACCCCAATCCTCGAACAACCCGACCGCCCAAATGCCGGAAAATAGCCCCGTTCCCGAAACGCGGGGAGTGATCATTTTTTGCCATGAATACGGTTTCGATGGATATAGTTGTTTGCGTTATTGCCGGAGACTTTTAGAGGTGGGATTTGACGTTTTTACCTTCGATTTCCGCTCCCATGGCGCCAGTAGTTCTTTGAAGGATTATCAGCCTCGTTTATGGTGCACCGATAAAGAGGTGTCGGATTGCCTGGGGGCTCTGGCGTTGGTGCGCACGGAACTTAAAGGGCGGAATTTACCGTTGAAGGTGGGTTTTTTTGGCATCTCCCGGGGGGCGGCCGCGGCCATCCTCGCCGCCGACCAGGGGCGATCGATTCTACCGGTCCGGGCGGTGTTGGCCGACGGGGCGTTCTCCACGGACACCACCCTGGAATGGCTGATGAAGCGGTGGGTCCATATATTCGCCCGGGTGCGCTTTGTTTATGAGCGGCATCGCCCCTTTTTCTGGCATTTCCTGCGGTGGCTGTTGCTGAAATGCGCCCGGGTGCGTTTTAATTGTCATTATCCCTCGGTGCTCCGAACCGTCAGGCGATTAAAGGACATACCCATATTTTTCATTCACGGGGCCAAAGACTCCTATATTCAGCCGGAACACACACGCATGCTCTTCGAGAACACACGCTCCCCCCGGTATCTTTGGATCGTTCCGGAAGCCAAGCACAATCAATCGGTTTTGGCTGAACCGGAGCTCTATGCAGCGCGGACCGTGGGATTTTTTGCCAAGCATCTGACCGAATCATCGGCGGAAGCGTTTACTATAGCGGCCCATGAGGCCGAGGATTTAACGATATTTTTCTCGTCGGACGATCTTAGTTTCCCCCCCCAAAGCTTAAAGGAGAAAGAGCCCTCAGATGCTCAATCGAATGGTCGGATACTTTGCGGGGCGGCACGCCCAGCGTCTGCTGAAGCGGTTTGAGAAGAATCTGCCCCAGTGCCGAGCCGTCCAAAATCGCCTGCTGCTTAGTATTTTGCGGGCCAACCAAACGAGCGATTTCGGACGTAAGCATCATTTTGAGCAGGTCGGAAATTATCTGGAATATCGCCAGGCGCTGCCGCTGAGTAATTATGCCTATTTTGCTCCCTATATCGAACGCTGCCGGGAGGGAGATGCCAAAGCCCTTTTCGGCGCGGGGCAGGAAATTTTAATGTTCGCCCTGACCAGCGGCACCACCGCCCGGGCCAAACTTATTCCCGTAACCAGGCAATTTGCCCAAGGCTATCGACGCGGCTGGGAAATCTGGGGGTTCAAGGCCATCACCGATCATCCCGATAGCTATCTCCGTAAAATCTTGCAGGTGAGCAGCCCCGCCGATGAGGTCCGCACCCCCGCCGGGATACCCTGCGGGGCCATTTCCGGACTCTTGGCGCGGGATCAAAAACGCATTATAAGGCAGTTTTATGCCACGCCTTATGAAGTAACCCGGATCGAAAATCCCGCCGATCGCTATTACGCCGTTATGCGTTTTGCCATCGCTGAGGATATTGGCTTTATCAGTACGGCCAATCCCAGCACCACCCTGATCCTGGCCCGCACCGCTCAGGAAAATGCCGAGCGATTAATTCGCAACCTGCACGATGGAACATTGGACGAATCGATCTCCATGCCCAAACCGTTGCGTCAGCAGCTGACCAGGCATCTCCGGGCCGACGCCTCCCGCGCCGAAGAATTAGAAGAACTCTTAAAACGTCATGGGCGGTTACTTCCCCAACACTACTGGAATATTTCGTTTCTGGCTAACTGGACGGGAGGATCCTTAGGATTTTACCTGCCGCGCTTGAGCGAATATTTCGGGGTGGCGCCCATCCGTGACATCGGGCTTTTAGCCAGCGAAGGCCGCATAAGCATCCCCCTCTGGGATAACACCCCGGCGGGGGTATTGGATATCACCAATAATTTTTATGAATTTGTCCCCCAGAAAGAAATCGAACGGCTTGATGACCCCGAAAAAACCGACACCCTGGAAGGTTATTTCAGAGTGATGCCCGGTTGGGAATTAGAAAAGGGTAAGGCATATTATATCTTTCTGACAAACCGGGCGGGCCTCTACCGGTACAACCTGGGCGATCTGGTGCGGGTGACGGGTCATATGGGGACCACGCCGATTATTGAATTTCTCTCCAAAGGCGCCCATAACAGCAGCGTCACCGGCGAAAAGCTCACCGAAAGCCAAGTCGTCGAAGCGGTGCGAACCTCGGCGGATGAACTGGCCATCGCCCTGGAGAATTTCGTTATGGCGCCGCAGTGGTCGGATCCGCCTCGTTATCGCCTATTTTTAGCGCCGCGGCATAAACTGGAAAAAAATGATCTTAAGCGCCTGGCGGGGCGCGTGGATCAAAGACTATCGGCCATTAACCTGGAATATGAATCGAAACGCCGAAGCAACCGGCTGGCCCGCATCCGGGTGCAGCAGGTGCCCGCTCAATTTCTCGCCCGACATGAAGAAAATCGCCGCCGCCAGAACCAGGGACGCAGCGAACAATTTAAACATCGTTACTTGTATAATAAACCGCTGGAATTTGAAAAATAACCTTCCTGTCTTAATGCATTGAATTTGACATTACGCCTATCTGCTGAGATAAAATTTTAAGGTAAAACCTCGATGATCGGTCAAATAATTAAAGTCATTAAGCTGCTGGGGCTTTCCCGAGCGGTGCGAATGAAACGGCATCATGACCGGGGGCTGAGATACGTCCGCGGATATGCCGCGTGCTGTTGCTGGTGGGCGCTGCTGAACGAGGGGATTTTAGATAAGCTGGCAATGCAGGGCCGGATTGATTGGCCGGCCTTTTTACAGACATATCAGGGCGACAAAAAGGTATTAGAAGCAGTCGTCGAGTATTTGGACGGGATAGGATTGTTAGAACAACAAAACAATACCTTAAAACTCAGCCCCGACGGCCGGGTCTTGATGGCCGAGCCGCGGGGGCTGTTAGAGCTGCTGTGGGCGTATGAGCCGTGCCTTGGGAATCTGGCCGAACTACTGCAATCAAAGAAAAAATACGGCCGCGATCTGGAACGGCGGATCACCTTTGTCGGCCAGGGCAGCGGACGATTATGTGAGCAGCTTCCCTATCCGGTGATGCGGCGGATGATCCTGGAGCAAGGCTCGAAAATGGTGCTGGACTTGGGCTGTGGGGATATGGCGCTGTTGAGCGGCCTGTGCCGGATGAACGCCGAAATCCGCGGTCACGGGATTGATAATTCGGCGGAGATGGTGCAGTTTGATAGAAATCAGCTTTCCCAGAATGATTATGGGGGCCGATTGACCGTGCAACAAGGCGATATGTTCCATCTGCCGCAACTGCCCCGGGAGCTGCCCCCCGTTGATTGCATCGCCGCCTGCGATACGTTTCATGAATACCTGCAGGATCAGCAAAGGCTCGTCGAGTTGCTAAAGCAGTTGAAACAACGCTTTACGCAGGTGCGCTTTGTGATCGGCGAGTTCTGCCTGCAGGATGCGGCGTGGCTCAAGCGGCATAAAACGGCCGCCCTGGAACATCACCTGTTTCATCAGTTGAGCGGTCAGCAGATCGGTTCGGCCCCCCAATGGCGCCGCATCTTCCGAGAGGCGTCGCTGGAAATCGTCGCAGAACAGGTTTATGATGTGATCGGACACGGCTATTTCGCGTTGAGGTAAAAGGTTGTCTTTAGGAGCATACTCATTAATTATTTACCTGGAAGAAAGATGTTCAAGATGAGAAACTTTGTGAGCATGATTTTTTTGGCGCTGGCGCTTATGTTTAACTCGGTGAGTTACGGTGATGACTGGCCCCAGTTTCGCGGCATTAATCGGGATGGCAAATCGGCTGAGACCGGCCTTTTGAAAAAATGGCCCCCAGGCGGCCCCAAACTCCTCTACACCGTTAAGGGCCTGGGCAAGGGCTGGTCGTCCGCCTCGATCGTCAAAGGACGAATGTACACCACCGGCCTGATCGATAAAACCGGTTACGTCTTCGCCCATGATCTTGAAGGCAAACCTCTCTGGAAGTCGCCCTACGGCGCCGAATACATGAGAAATTATCAAGGCGCGCGCAGCCAGCCAACCGTGGACCAAGGCCGACTTTATGTAATCAGCGGACTGGGAGTAATATACTGCTTCGAGACCGAGACCGGTAAAAAGCTATGGGAGGTTGATACGTTTGAAAAATTTGGGGGCCGCCAGACCCGCTGGGGCATTCATGAAGCTGCCCTGATCGTGGACAACAAGGTTATCTGCACCCCCGGCGGCGAGACCGCCAGTATGGTGGCCCTGGATAAAAAGACCGGCGCCGCGATATGGAAAACCAAGGGCATTAGCGATCTGTCGGCCTTTTGTTCACCCATTTTGATCAAAAGAGGCAATCGGCGCATAATTGTTACCCAACTGGAATTTGCGGCCACCGGCGTGGATCCCGAAACCGGCGCGGTCCTCTGGCGGGACGTCTATGCCGAATACAAGCCAAAGACCAATCCCACCTTTCCGGTCTCGCCGGTCTATTATGACGGCGGCATTTTCACCACCTGCGGCTTTGACGCCGGCGGCGCCATGATCCAGCTTTCACCCGACGGCGCCAGGATTACCCGCTCTTGGATCGGCAATACCCTCGACACCTACTTCCAGCAGGTAGTCGTCGTGGATGGATATATCTACGGTGCCAGTTATCACAACACCCACACCGGCGGCTGGGTGTGTCTGGAGTTCAAAACCGGCAAGGTCATGTACGAAACCGACGGCAAAATCAATAAAGGCGGCATCATCTACGCCGACGGCAGGCTCTACTGCACAGACGATCGCAGGGGCGTCCTCTACCTGGTCCCGGCCACGCCCGAGGGCTTCAAACCGCTCAGCAGCTTCAAAATCCCCCACGGCTCCGGCACCTACTGGTCCATCCCCGTCATCGCCGACGCCCGCATGTACCTCCGCCGCGGCGATACCATCATGGTCTATGACATCAAAGAAAATTGAGAATTGAATAACCACTTGTTCTAAAACTCATCCTATAAACTTAATAGAAAGAGAATTTATAATGAAGATGAAAAAAATTGCAGGATTATTCTTTGTTATCTTTTGGGCTCTTTACCTATCGGGATGTTCGATGTTCCCGGCAGGTCCCCAACCATCGGATGTTAATCATTGGCAGGTTGGCACCTCCGCCGGCCGTCTGGGCCGACTCACCGAAAACCAACTTGCCCAATTAAAACAAGCCGGTTTTGACTGTATTGAAATCGGCCTGGATCGAATCCGATCCGCTGACGATTTCGCCGCCAAGATAGAACAAGCCCGACAACTGCAGCAGTCGGCCCAAATAACAGGAATTAAAATCTGGTCTATTCATATCCCCTACGGTCGCGACATTGATATTTCCCTCTGCGATCCGGCCAACCGCGAAAAAGCCCTGGAAGAAGTCAGTCGTATGATTTCTTTATGTGAATATATCAAGCCGGAAAAACTGGTTATCCACGCCAGCTTTGAGCCGGTGCCGGAAAATGAGAGGGCTCAGCGATTCGAAGCCTGCAAAGAATCATTGGCTGTTTTGGTAAAAACCGCCGCTGTTTATAACGCCCGGCTGACGGTTGAATGTCTCCCCCGAACCTGCCTGGGTAATACTAGCTCAGAAATTCTCGATCTTATAAACGCTATCGATGGCTTGGAAGTCTGCTGCGATGTCAATCACTTGTTACAGGAAACCCCCCAAGAATTTATTAAAAGAGTTGGTTCCCCTATAACCACCTTACACATTTCCGACTATGACGGCGTCGATGAAAGACATTGGCTGCCCGGTCAGGGAATCATCAACTGGAATAACGTCCTGGACAGCTTGGTTAACATCGAATACCAGGGACCCTTTATGTTTGAATCCGCCGGCACCGCCCGGGAAAAAATTGAAGTCTGGAATAAACTAAAAACGGATTACTTACTTTCGGTTGACAAATAATTAGTCGTCCCTGAAAAATTTCGGAAATAGTCTATTTTGTGGAAAAATCGGCGCGAAACCGCACATAGATGGGTGTATAATTTGCATGATTTTCACGGAAGAACGCCCAAAATCTTGCAAAAAAGGATGCTAAAATGAAGCCCAAATCGCCCGCCAACGATCCTCAATTGTTACATCGTTGCTTGGAAAATATACCCAACCTCGACCACGATGGTCAAGTGGCGGCGGCGGGCTATAATTTGCGGAAGTTACTCTCCGCTTTTTTACGCGTGATTTGGCGGCGGCTCTTTTTGCTAAGTAACGGCAAACTTGGCCGGTCTTTGGAGACTGCCATTGTTCCTAAATAAACTTGGAAAGATAAAAATGTGACTTTTTCAGGGACGACTATTTAGCCCCCGGGTTTACCCTGGGTCTCTCCCCCGAAAATATGGATCCTTATAACACAGATGGAAATCCCCCCCTAAAGCCGGGGTCTAAATATTCCCCGAACCTGACCGTTAGTCAAATTCCCACAGAAAAATAGTGCTGGCGAATAGGCCCCAATAAAACAGTACCGCTAACAACAAAAGCACTTTAACCTTTACCGCAAATTGCTTGACGGCGGGCGATTTAAAAAACATCAACACCGTCGCCCCCAATGCCAGCAGAAGGGGAACCGCCGCCGCGTAGCTTATCCCCGCAAACAAAAAATCGGACGCCGTTGTATTCAACGCCAGTTGCTCATCTAGAATTTGTCGGGCCGCTGCGACACCGGCCGGTTCCGACAGGGCGTAAGGCCAGTAAGGAAGACGGGATATCATTTTCACCAACGCCTTGATCAGATGACCGGAGGCAATGGTGGGGATCAGCAGCAGGGTGAAGGTTTTCGCGACCGTTCCGGCGGATACCTTCGATAGCGCCTTCGACAAGGCGATCACGATTAGCATCAATGCCAGAGGAAAAATGATAAATAAAATAACGGCGGTGATGAAATTAACCAGCGGCTCGCCGGTTATTCCGGCCGCCTCGACCAAACGGTTGGGTACCCATTTCAAAACCTCCATCAGGGGATCGCTTTCCTCATAAAGCTCGTAAAGCACATGGCCGCTGATCAGCAGCACAAAGGCCGCCTGGGCCGGTCGCAGGCTGATCCGCTTGAAAAAATCCGCGAAAGGCTTCCTCGTCGATAACCGCAGATTGTCGTGCGGACACACTTTCAGACATTGGGTGCACAGCAGGCAGTCCTGATTGTCTTTTATCCGGGCAGGGTAGAGGTTGCTGGTGCAGGAACGTCCGATCATGTCGTACAGCTTTTTCTTGGCGACACAATCCTTGGACTTGCAGGACTGGCACACCGCAGGGTCTCCCGCCCGCCATTCAAAGGGTGAATTCAGGGCGTAAAGTCCCAGTAAATATCCCACCGGGCAGACGTAACTGCAAAAGGCCCTTTTCTGGTATATCAAACTAACCAGCAACGCTATAACCAGCAGCGTCAGCATGTAAAGGGCCATCTTGTGAGGCACCCGGTTCAGCCGCCAGGTTCGCATCCCTACGATCAGGATAATCGCGTAAAATACCGTGATCACCCACCCGCTCTTGAAAAACCGCGGCACTTTCTTACGCAGACCCACCCGCGCCGCCGCGGCATTGACCAGCTCCATCGGACACACCGTACACCACGCCCGACCCAATAACACCGCTGCTATAATCACCAAAGGCCACCAATACGCCCAGACCACTAGACTGGCCAGATTGGTGTTACGCAGCTCCTTGGCCAGCTTCATGTCGGTTGTATTAATCCCCAAACCGCCCATAATAATTAATATAAAAGCGATCAGAACCATCAATTGAAATGCCAGTGGAAACCACCCCGAAAGTAACAACCTGCGCATCCAGCGGATGTCTAAAAGGTTCATAATGGCTCCTAAAAAAAATAATCGTAAATAAACCTACATCCTATATAAATATCAACAAATATTCAATCCGGATTCCGCGGCGTTTCATCGCCTGCCTTACGGTTCAAGTTGCCTAACAATTCGTTAAGAAGGACCAAAACCCCATGGGTGGTATCAACGCCCCGGGCGGTCAGGAGCAACTGGTATTGGCGGTCAGTGAAGACCAGAGGTTCGGCGGGATCGAAATGGCTCACGCCGAAGTGGGAGCAGATCGCGGTGCGGAGTTGATCAAGGTGGATACCTTTGAGCGCGGAGATATGAAGATATTTGGACTCCCGCGGCGTCCGGGGCAAAAGGTCCGTCTTATTGACAATAATCAGCACGTCGGCAGTCTCCGGTAAATCGTCGAGCTGTTGGTCGATCCGGGTTTGGAGTTGAGCGCCGGGCTCGACCATCAAAACGATCAGATCGGCCCGGGCGATAATCTGATCGGCGTGAACGAGGGCGCAGCGTTCGATCTGGTCGGCGCTTTCCCTACGGCCGGCCGTGTCGATCAGATTGACGCCCACACCGTTCACGTCGGTCAACTGGCAGGTCCAGTCGCGGGTGACGCCGGGCACATCGGCCACCAGGCTTTGGGTTTTACCGGTCAGGGCATTGGCCAGCGTGCTTTTGCCGGCGTTGACCGGGCCGACTAGGACCACGGTTGGGGGGTTCAAGAGCCTTTGGGCCAGACGAAAGGTGCCGAGTAATCGGCCGATTTCACTTTTTAACTGTAATAATGATAATGAATCACTTTCTAGGCTCTTAATCCTGCCTTCACACCAGGCGGTTAGTCCCCCTGGATGTTGGGCGGCGATGGCTCTCACGGCCAGAGTGGTTTTGGCGTAGGGAAGGCTCCCGGCTACCTCCTCGGCGATGGAATCAGCCCCATGCAATTGCTGCCAGGGGGTAATTTCAACGTTATGTTTTTGCAGCAGCAGCAGCAGCCTCTGAATAACCCGAGGGCCGCCGTGACAATTAATGTCAACGATTTGCTTGTCGCCATCAGCGGCTACGACAACCTTGTCGATGATCTCCTCGCCGTCATAGACGGTTCCGTAGGACAAACGTTCAACGGCTTTGGCAGCGGCTGGATCGCCGCGGTGAGCGCGAAAGATCTTCTTTAGAACATTGACACTTTCAGGACCTGCGATTTGAACCACCGCAATGGCGGCAGCGCCGGGCGGGGTAATAAGAGCGGCACGGGTGCTCATCACTAACTCATACACTCATATACTCATCTACTCTTTTTCGCTTTTGTCCAACTGTTGCTCCAGTTGCTGCAATTCGGTCTGCATCTCCGCCTCGCGACTCTGACGCCATTTGCGGTAGGCCAGAAAGATACCGTCCAGGCACAGATTCGGCACCCAGGAATCGACAAAATCACATTTTTCCTTAATCAGTTTGCTGTACCCCCCGGTCAAAACGACCTGGGGCCAGCGGCCCAGCTGGGTGGCGTATTGCTCGACGATGCCCCGCAAAGCCCCGATGGCGCCGTAATATATGCCGTGTTGGATGGCGGCCTTGGTGTTGGTGCCGTAGGCGCCGGCGGGTATCTCCGGTTTGATCCGGGGCAGACCGACCGTATGCTCGTTTAGGCTCAACGCCGCAACGTCCAGACCGGGCAGGATCGCCCCGCCCAGAAAGATGCCGTAGTGATCCACGCAATCTATCGTCGTCGCGGTGCCGAAATCAGCCACCACTACTGCGTCTTCGATGACGTCATAGGCCGCCGACGCGGTCAGCAGCCGATCGGTGCCGACGGTTTCAGGATTCTCAATGGCCAACCTCATGGTGAGCGGCACATCCCGGCCGATCAGCAAAATGTTCTGGTCCAAAACCTCCTCCACCGCCTGAGACAGATTTTCCAGAACGGGCGGATTAACCGAACTGGCCACCACCGGCACCGTTCGCGCCCCCAAAGGCTGCGGGCCGCACATCTCACGCAGCGACCTGATCAACTCGACCAACCCCTGAGGATCGGCCGCATCCCGCCGCTCGGCCCGCTGCAGCTTATTGTTGATAAAAACCGCCAGCGCGATCCCGCTGTTTCCAATGTCTGCCGCAATCAAGTCCATGATAAAAATACAGCTATACCAAATCTAACCAATAAGAGCGTATGAGGGTGGCCATCTCAAGCCTACGGGGCCTCCAGTTGGCTTTTTTACCCCTTCATTACGCATCAAAATTAAATATATTTGGAAATAATCTTGTCGTCCCGTCAAAAATTTCCTTCTTTTTCCTCGGCCCGCACCTTTTGCACCTCCTGCCAGAGATGCTCGCAAAGCTGCGGTATCTGGTTTCCGGTCACGGCGGAGATGGCCCTGACCTCAAAACCCAGACCTTGACTAAAAGCATGAAGCTTTTTTGCGTCCGGGTCAAGGTCCATTTTGGCCGCGACGATAATTTCCGGCTTGGCCGCGAGGACTTCGCTGTACTGGGAAAGTTCATGCCGAATAGTGTGATAGTTTTTCAATGGGTCTGAACCGTCCGGGGCGGCAATATCAACCAGGTGAACAATCAGGCGGGTTCGTTCGATATGGCGGAGAAAATCATGCCCCAACCCCTGGCCCTGATGCGACCCTTCGATCAGGCCCGGAATGTCCGCCACGACAAATCG
>LJUC01000252.1 GCA_001303695.1 Phycisphaerae bacterium SM23_30 | reverse complement strand
TCCGGCATCGGCGATCGGCTTTTTATTAACAAACTCGTACGCCCCCATATCAAATTCCGGTAATGCCCCGTTATTATCCACCCCCGGATAATCCCACGGCCGGACGTTTCCCTCCATATCCTCATACACGCCCGCCTCACATCCGGCATCAATACACGGTGAAACTTGCTGCAAGTGATAATCACCCTGCGCCGCATCCAGAAAACAGGGATCTTTGTCAATATTGCCACTCCCTCCCCATTGTCCTGTCCAAC
Source organism: Phycisphaerae bacterium SM23_30 (assembly GCA_001303695.1). GTDB lineage: Bacteria > Planctomycetota > Phycisphaerae > Sedimentisphaerales > SM23-30 > SM23-30. The sequence continues at coordinate 5,659 of LJUC01000252.1, read as the reverse complement.
CTTGAATACAAGAGTAATTCACCGTAAAAGCCGGTTCTGGATAGGACCAGCCGTATATCTGAAAATCTTCAATAGTGTATTTTTTCGCCGTATTACCCCATAGAATACAATTCAATAAAACTGTGTTACTCTCACAACTGTATATCCCTCCGGCGTAGTAATTTTTCGAAGAGTTGCCGCTGAAAGTGCAGTTAATTAAAATTGGATGATTGACGATAATGTTTTCTTCGCTAAATTTGGCATAACTGCACATCCCGCCGCCCCCCTCTTCGGCTGAATTACCGCTGAAAACACTGTTGATGATAGTCGGACTGCTGCCATTAATATGCATCCCCCCGCCTTGTGATGCCCTATTGCCGCTAAAAGTACAACCAACTATTTTCGAATTGCTTTCTGTAATATATATGCCGCCCCCCTGCCAATTCGCCCTGTTTTGTTCAAAAACGCATCGGACCAGTTTAGGAGCGCCGTTATTTATGTATATTCCACCTCCTCTATTGTCTTCCCTGCCACCGTCGGCATTACCGCCGGTAATCGTAAATCCCTCCAGCACCGCCGTTTCGGCGCAATCACGGGCGATAATTACGTGGTAGCTGTTCTCATCATTATTGGTGAAATTGGATCCGTCATCGCCGTGCAAATCGCCGCTCAAAAAGGTCTCATACAATTTGAAATCCCGGGTGTTAGGATCTGTATGACCCCAACCGGCATAACCACCCATTATTTTCACGCCGTCAAAAAGTTGAAACGAAACTTCACGATTTCCGCCTGTCTTGGCCGGTCGGTGTGTCCCCTCCGCCACCCGGATTTCTTGCACCTGTCGGCGTGCAGACGTGTAACTTAAAGCTTTCTGTAAAACATCAAACGCATCCAACCAGCTTGTCCCATTATTCACCCCAGGTGCGTCCTGATCGACATACAAAACCGGTGGTACATCAATATCCCCCTCTTTTGCTTTAACTGCGGCCTTAACATACCCGTCGGCTTGTGCCCAGATCTCAGCTTCGCCATTGACATCATCATTATCGATAGCCGCCGCCAAAACCACCGCTTGCCCCGTACCGTAATTGGACGAGTTAAAGTAAAGCGTATCCCCCGAAACGACGGAAATATCCGGATCACCCGACCGACGCACCACGGATACTTCAACCGTCTGCTGCGGATCTTCATACAAAGCTACGGTAAATTCTGCTGTTTGTCCCTCAGGTACTATAATCAACCCACTGCTCGTTATAAATTGTTTTTTGACACCTTCAAACGCCCCCATATCCACGATGCCTTTTTTTCCACCAGCGTTACCGGAATCGGTCGCGCCGGGGTCATCCGCAAATCGCGGGTCCCCGTCGAGATCAGTCTCAATACCGGCGGGCACCGCCGTATTGTCTCCCGCATCGATACCGGGCGATCCCCGTTTTAAGCGGAGATTGTCATCTTCTGTGCCGGCCGTATTATCTAGACCGTTCGGATCCATAAACAAAGGATCCGCTCCGATATTGCCGATACCTCCCAGATCCCCCGTCCAGCCCTGAATACAGCTATAATTAATATTTACGGTGCCGACCGGTACAGGAGGCCAGGGGGGAGGTCTTCTAGAACTGGATATCTGAGTTTGTTCTGAAATCCCTCTAATGTCTCTATTGTCCCAGAAGATGCAGTTGGCAATCGTCGGACCATCCTGCGAATCATAACACAACCCACCGCCGTATTCTCCGGCCACATTGTTGCTGAACGTGCAGTTAACAAATTCCATATTGTCGGTAATGGTGCCTATCCCGCCGCCGTCATATTCGCTTTCATTGCCGCTGAAGATACAATTGACGGCAGTAAGGCCGCCGGTTTTTCCGTCACTGCCGGGCCAACTGCTTCCGCGATGGTATAATCCGCCGCCATAAGAGCCGCGATTACCGCTGATAACGCAGTTAGTCAACACCGGATGGCCATATACTATGAAGTAGATGAATGAATCCTTGGATATATAAGCGGAAACGTTATACATACCCCCGCCGCGTGCAGAACTGCTTCTGTCCGTCACGTTGTTCAAAATCTCACATTGGATTAAATTGCAACTGCTGCCGGCGTTATATATCCCCCCGCTGCTATATGCTCTATTGTCGCTAAAGGTACAGTTGACGAAGGTAGGATGACTATAAAAGTAGGTTGCCATATTTGAATGATGGGGCCAACCTAAAACAAAAATTTCAGTATAATTGGCTATTCCCCCGCCTACGGTCGCCAGATTTTTCGTGAAGGTGCAATTTATAACCGTCGGGCTGCTGCCGTGATTATACATCCCACCACCAATATTATGTTGAGGATACCATTGCAGACTTCCGGCAGGCCCCCGAGCGTTGCCGCCGGTGCACGTAAAACCATCCAAAATAGTCGTATCATCACAATAAAAGCTCGTCACCACGTGCCAACTGTTTTCTTCATAATTGGTAAAATTATAGCCATCATCTCCCTCCAGATCGCCGCTCAGGATGGTTACATAACGCTTAATGTCACGTGTGTTAGGATCTGCCTGCCCCCATCCTGCATAGCCGCCTCTGACCGCTACCTCATCTTGAAGAGCAAACGACATTTCCTGAGGGGATACCGGCACCGGCCAGGGCTTTGAACTTTGATGGGGTTTATAAATCCCCTCCGCCACTCGGACTTCAAATCCACGCCCATAATCGTGGTTACCCATAAAGTATCTTTTATGCCATATCTCCAGTAAAGCATCCTGCAATGAGACATAAGCATTTGCCCAACTTATCCCATTATTAGCTCCACCGACCGCGTCGCGATCTACAAATATCAACTCTACCTCTTTTGCTTCTACTCTCAACGGGAAAAATCCGTTGGCACTAATTAAAATATCCGCCGTCCCAACCTCTCTATCCGCATCCGGCAGCGCCTCCAATATCACCCTCTGCGGTATTGCATAATTCGACGAATTAAAACTCAACATCCCTCCCGATACCACCTGAATATCCGTATCCCCTCCCGTGTGCGCCACCGTAACCTCCACCACTCCTGCCGGATCCGCCGCAAGTGACACCATAAACACTGCTTGCCGCCCCTCCGGAACCTTTATATGATACTTATCTAAAACAAAGCCCTGATAAGCGCCTTCGTAGCCCCCTATATCGACTATAGGCGGCTCTCCTTTACCCGTATCTATCGTCTCAGGATCATCAACAAATCGCGGATTACCATCAATATCGGTCGCCACCCAATCAGGCAAAGCCGCATTATCCCCGGCATCCACACCCGGCGAGCCCGCTAAAAGACGCAAATTGTCATCTAACGTACCCAGGATATTATCAAAACCGTCCGCATCTATAAACCTTGGATCCGTATCGATATTTCCCTCACCTTCCCACCCGCCCTGGATAATAGAATTATTAGCAACAGTTTGGCTGGGAAATCCTAGAATATCGACGCCGTCAAATATCTCTGTGGGTACATCGCCCCAGAGAATACAATTGGCCAATCTGATTTCGCTCTGTACTTGATTGCTTATCCCCCCCGCGTCACTCGCTTCATTGCTGCTGAAGGTGCAGTTGATCAGGGTTGTTTGACTGCTACGGTTGTACATCGCTCCTCCCCCATCAGCCCGATTGCCGATGAAGACGCAATTATAAAACACAGCAGCGCTGATAAAATTATGTACTCCTCCGCCAACCTTAGGTGTTTCGTCAGGGCCTTCCGACCGGTTGCCTGCAAAAATGCAATTTATTATCGTAGGGCTGCCCCTCTCATTATATATTCCTCCCCCCGATCCACTGGTCGCATTTGCTAAAAATACATCATCTTCAATCAGCAGACACCCGCTGTTATCATAAATCCCACCGCCTCCTATCTTTGCTGAGTTATTCTTGATAATGCAATGACTTACCACCATGTTACTGTCAAGGGCGATTATGCCGCCCCCATAGAAAAAAATATTATTACCACCGCTGATGGTGAAACCGTCTAATATGGTATTGGGATCGTCATTATGGGAGGAAACTACGACATAACAGTTATCCGATCGGCTGGGATGGTTCAGCAGACTCGCTGGATTAGAGTCTATGACATCGTTGTCCGCCAAATCGCCGCTTAATATAGTTTCATAGGCCACTATGTTCCGCGCTTCGGGATCCGGTTCGCCTATACCGGCATAACCTCCTTTGAGCGCCACCCCTCTGACCATCTGAAACGTCCCCTCCCGCGGATTAGCTAAACCTGTAGTAGCAGGTTTATATTTCCCCTGGGCCACCTTAATCTCGTCGCCGTATTGAGCCGTCGCCAGAGCACCGGAGACCGATAAATAGGCATCCGCCCAACTGCTGCCATTATTAGCTCCACCAACGGCATCGGCATCCACATAAATCACCGTCGCAGCCGCCGAGGAAAGTGTGGAAACGCAAAGTATGCCCAACCAAAAACTTACTTCCACCCATCGACGCCTCATGATTTTCCTCCGACACAAAAAATATAATAAGAGCATTTTTCAGGAGCGGAACCGCCCCTTTCTCATATGATCTATTATACCAAATCCCTTATTTTAATACAACCCCAAATCCCCAGCCCCTCAACTTTCAATTTTCAACTATCCGTTGTCGGTTGTTTGTTTTGATGGTTAGTTGTAGGGTGGTCTCTTATCCTGCATAATTCCTATTTAAATATGCCGGCGGCCCCGGCGGGCTAAACTCAGACCATAAGACGCCCCTTGCCCTGCTTCTCCACCCATTCACTCATCCGCCCCTCCTCCCATATACCCATATACTCATATATTCAATAAAATCTGTGAAATTCGCGGGTAAAATTTTTTCTTTGTTTATACCAGTCCCTGGGCCATCATGGCGCGGGCCACTTTGAGGAAGCCGGCGATATTGGCGCCGATGACCAGGTTGCCGGGCGCGCCGTATTGCTGGGCGGCCTCTTTGGAGGATTTGTAGATTCCCCTCATAATGGTGTGTAATTTTTCATCGGTTTCCTGGAAGGTCCAACTGAGTCGTTGAGAATTCTGGGACATCTCCAGGCCCGAGGTGGCCACACCTCCGGCATTGGCGGCCTTGCCGGGTCCGAAACTGACGTTGGCGTCCTGGAGCACCTTTACCGCCTCCGGGGTGCAGGGCATATTGGCGCCTTCGGACACGGCCAGGCAGCCGTTTTTGACCAGGGTTTTGGCGGATTTTTCGTCCAGTTCGTTCTGGGTGGCGCAGGGCAGGGCCACGTCGCAGGGGATATTCCAGATATCAAAGCAGCCTTCGGTGTAGGCGGCGGTTTTTTGAATCCTGGGATATTCATATATCCTTTTGCGCTCGATCTCTTTGAGCTGCCGGATGGTGTCCAGATCGATGCCGTTTTCGTCATGGATAAAGCCGCCGGAATCCGACATGGCGATCACTTTGGCGCCCAATTCGGTCGCCTTCTGGTGGGCGTAGATGGCCACGTTGCCGGAACCGGAGATGACCACTTTTTTACCCTCAAAGGAAGTGCCCCGGTCTTTAAGCATCTCCTGACAGAAATAAACGTTGCCGTAACCGGTCGCCTCGGTCCGGACTAATGAGCCGCCGAAATCAAGCCCTTTGCCGGTAAAGACCCCCTCAAAAAGCCGGGTAAGGCGCTTGTACTGGCCGAACATGAAACCGACCTCCCGGCCGCCCACGCCAATATCCCCGGCGGG
>LJUC01000251.1 GCA_001303695.1 Phycisphaerae bacterium SM23_30 | reverse complement strand
CATCTTCGTTGATCCAGATATTATCATCCAAGTCTCGATGATTGTAATCTACCCCCGTGTCAATCACGGCGACGACTATATCTGAACCACCCGTAGTTAAATTCCAGGCCTCCGGGGCGTCAATATCGCTATCTAAGCTGCCCCGGTCCAGGTTAGGTGGATACTCCTGACTCTGGTTGTCCAGCGACCATTGCAGCGAAAAAAAAGGATCATTGGGCAAATCGAATAATTCATATTTATAGTTCAACTGGGCATATTCCACTCCCGGATCATTCTGATACGCCGCCGACGCATCTTTCAGTGATTGACCGGGTCCCAGCTCCAGCTTTATTTTATATATTCGATCCAGAGCGGGAAGATCAGCCTTTTGCGAGGCTTGCCTAAGCCTGTTGGAATTTCGTCTTTCCTCGTTCGTAAGCTGTTTTTCTGGTTTAGTTGGCAGTTTTTCATACCTACCTCTTTTCGCCTTGAAATCCTTAAACAATGGTTCTATCTTTTTTACTTTGAATCTTTGATGGAGCCTGTCAATCGAATCAGTCAGCCTTAAATCCTTCAAGGCTTGCCTGTGGGAAAGTTTTGACGTTATAACCGCGGCCGTTTGTTCTTTATATTTCACGATTATTTCATCTTCAATATACGCCCGCCCATCTGACGTCTCTTCGAAAACCATAGACCTGGGCCATTTATCATAACGCTGCCTGGCTTGAAACAGGCTTTGTACATTAAACTTGTCGCTTATTGCCTGACCCGGACCAAGAGAATCCCTCGCATGGATTACCCCCGCACCCATGATAATCCAAAATATGAAAAACAAGATCGCCATCCCCCCCCCTATCTTCACCGCCCCGCACACCCAGAGCTTATTGCCTCTTTTCTCCACACTGCTCATCGGCTTGCTTCCACGCAAAACAATTAATCCCTGGTCTCAAAACGGTAGTAGAACAACATTATCCGGCAAACCCCCTTGCAATATATTTCGATAACCCCCGATTTACTCCTGGTACTACTATCCGGCTGCCTTTGATTAATTTTATCCCAAAAACATCCCAAAATCCAATTTTGTAAAACTTCAGTTATAACCTGTTATCGTAAAAGAAATATCTTCTACATTGGGGAATTTTATTAACTCCTGGCCCGCCCAATATTTCCATATGCAACAGGGCCCGGTAGGAGGAGGGAAGCTACCGAACCCCTGACTCTTTGGAGTGAAGTCATTAATATTTTATTCCTCTCAAGCATATTGGGCAATTTCTCAAGGTCGGGAAGCATAAATGTTCTGGTCGGCCCATTTAACGCTGACTGCTCATGCAGGATGATTCTCATCCGAATCATCCTTCCCCCGCCCGAATGGAGTAGGTCATTAACTGCGTTGTCAATACTGATAACGCCGTCATCGACTACCACGTGACGGTCTCCACACTGACGCACCACAAAATGGCAATTTAACCAAAACCACATTTCATACACCTGAAGGCCGTCGAAACCACGATCGACGACCCATACTCCTTTGCTGTTTAACGCTTCGCTGACGGCTTGAACCGTGCGGATAATTTGCAAATTTTGACTGCCCACCGCCGGATCATCGGTACTAAAGGCATCCAAGGTCAAGGGTAAAACTTTCTTGCCCCATAAGTGAGCATAGACTTCTATGCACCCATAGCCCGGCACTAATTTTCTTCACTACCACCGCGGACCAGAGCCAGATATTCCATCTTGCGGGCCCGGGGCTTGGCGTAACATTTTTTTGCACCTCCGTGTGCTGGTGGTTTTGATGGCTTAAAAACCGTATTTTATAGGCACATGGAGGTCTTTTTACAACCTCATCTCAAAACGGGTAATCGCGAGATTTTAAGAGTTGCAATTGCCGACAGGTTTTGATATATTAGGTCGAATATCTAATAACTTTTGTTCTGGTGTAATATCGCACTTACCAGACATTTAATGGTGGATTTTAACTCTATAAAGTCGGAAAGGAAGAGCGAGGTGTTTAAGGGATCAATTTTTACTTTGTCGTTGTGGATTTTATTTTTAAGCATGACCTGGAGCCGATTGGCGGCGGAGGGGGGCAAGCCTGCGGTTAAAAAGGAGCACAAAAGCTTATCCGCAGGTCAATGGAGCGAACCGGTGCTTCTGGAAGAACTAAACGATTCGGCCAACGATATCCCGGCCACTAGACCATGTTTATCTAAAGACGGATTAACGATGTATTTTATGCGGGACGGTCGGATAATGGAAGCCTATCGCGATGCACCCTCGGGACCATTTACCTCGGAGCGGGCGGTTACGGAGTTGGATAAGGGTTATGGCATCTGGGTCTCGGAGGACGAGCTTAGATTATACTACGCCCACTATGAATATGCTAGTGTGGGTCGTCGAATCAGGCTGGCAACCCGTAACAGTAAGGGTGAACTCTGGCAGGATGTGGGGACCTTTACGGTTATACATAAAGACGGTCATGGGCAAATCGACACTTCGCCGACACTGACGGCGGACGAGTTGACGATGTTTTACGAATCGAATCGCACCGGCATTAAACAACTCTGGACGGCAACGCGGGCGTCGATAACCGACGGAGCGGGTAATTTTACTCAATTTGAAAATCCAACCCGAGTGATAGAATTGGCTGATGATGATGAAGTTTGGACGCCGTACATCGCGCCGGACGGACTAACGATTTATTATGGAGCGATACTATACGGAGATACCACTCGAAACATCTACAAAGCCACGCGCCCTTCATTTAACGATCCTTTCGAGAATATCGAGAAGGTGGGGATCAGCACCGATCTATATTGGGAATGGATGCCCTATCTTACCGACGACGCCAAAACCTTGTATTTTTACAGCAGACGGGCAAATGACATAAGAGGCATCTGGGTTTCCCATAAAATTATTCAAAACGTTATAGTTGACATTAAACCCGGTTCAAGCCGTAATCCTCTTAATGTTAAAGGTAAAGGGATGCTGCCGGTAGCCATACTAGGAGCTGAGGATTTTGATGTCCATTCAATTATGGCTGTTTCTATTCGTTTGGAGGGTGTGGCCGCCTTACGCCAAAGTTATCAAGACGTGGCGGGGCCGGAGGGGGCAGGGCCGGACGGTTTTATAGACCTGACGCTTAAATTCAAGACACAAGACATAGTGGGCACTTTTGGCGAGGTAAATCATGAAGACGTACTGACGTTAGTAATCGAAGGGGTGTTGACGGATGAGACGGCTATCGAAGGCAGCGATGAGGTTACGATAGTCGGTAAACATAAACCGCTGAACCAAGCAGATATTAACAAGGACGGAATAGTGGATTTGGCGGATTTTGCGATAATCAGTAAAAACTGACTGCAATCAAGTATAATTAGATAGTTTTTAACGGAACTGCCTGCGATCCATGTTTTTGCCTCCCTTGGAACAATATTTCCTTCCAACGATAACGCCTGTAGTTTTAAGTATTTAACGCAAGCATTTAATCAATAATCAAACTTTGATATATAAGATTTCGAGATTCATAGTTCGGCATTATGTGTGGGGGTAATTCTTAACATTTGTAAAAGCTTACTGAATTTGCTATTTTAATGGAATTGAAGACAGGTTTTTATTTTGCAAAGGTTAGGTTATGAAGGAGAAGATAGCAATGAGGTGTTACGGCAAAATAAGTTTGATGGTGATAACCATAACAGCAGCGATGGTTTTGGCGTTCGGGACGGGGGCTTGGACGCGAGATACAGGAGGGGAGAGACATGGTCAAGCTTCGCTTGAGATAGGGAGCTTAACCTGGCAAGAGGAGGCGGAGTTTTTCGAGGGTTGCACAAGTATTATGGCCGGTCGGGAGGCGACGACGGACGGTTCGACGATAACCAGCCATACATGCGACGGGTCGAGCCGAACGTGGCTGGAGATCGTCAGGGGGGGGCGTAATGAGCCGGGCGAGACGGTGCCGATCTATAATAAGCAGATTAAAAAGACGGAATTTGCCGGCGATACGCGGGGACTAGAGACCTTAGGGGAGGTGCCGCAGGCGGCGGAGACCTATACATTTGTACATACGGTGTATCCCTGCATCAATGAATACCAACTGGCGATGGGGGAAACGACGATCGGGGGACGCCGGGAATTAAGAAGCAGCGAGGGTATTTTTTCCATCGAGGAATTACAAAAAGTGGTGATGGCGCGGACCAAGACGGCCCGGGAGGCAATCCGGATGATGGGGGATTTAGCGGAAGAATACGGCTATATCGATACGGGGGAGTGTTTGACGGTTATCGATCCCGAGGAGGCGTGGTTTTTTGAAATTTTCGGGCCGGGTAAAGACCGTAAGGGCTGCGTGTGGGCGGCGGTGCGGATACCGGACGACGAGGTGGCGGTCTCGGCGAATATTCCACGGTTGGGGGAAGTAGATGTCAACGATCCTGATAACTATATGGCCAGCGAGAACGTGTACTCGCTGGCGGAAGAGATGGGTTGGTGGGAATCGGGAAGCGGCAAACCGTTCAAGATGTGGGAGGCGTATAGCGGTCGGCGGCCGTTCGGCATCCGGGAATTCTGGCTGTTGAGTCAACTGGCGCCTTCGCTGAACCTGCGTTATTTTGCCCAGGAATTACCGCTGTCGGTGAAACCGGATAAAAAGATATCGGCCCGGAACGTGATGGATTTATTAGGGTCCACTTATGACGGGAGTGATTTCGATCAATGCCGTAATTTATACGTTCAGAACGGTCGCAACGGCAAAATGGAGCTGAGCCCGGCGGCTAATCCCTGGATGAGCAGTCATACGCGGAATTTGCTTAATGCCCTGCAGCCGGGGGCGGTGGAGCGGCAAAGGACGGTAGCGGTGAATCAGGCGGCTTATTCGACGGTGATCCAGTGCCGCGACTGGCTGCCCGATCCGGTGGGAGGAGTTCTCTGGTTAGGTTTTGACTGTCCCAAGTTAATACCGCGAATACCGATATTTGCCGGCACCACGGAGTTGCCGCCGGAATTTGCCGTCAGCGCCCAGCATCGCTTTCGCCGGGATTGCGCATCCTGGGCGTTTCATCGCGCCTGCCGCCTGTCCCAGATTACTTATCAGCGGGATAAAGAGATTATCTTGCAGGTGCGCAAGGAAGTATTGGATCGGGCCTTTGCGGAGCTGCCGGAGATCGAGAAAGAAGCGGTGAAGCTTTACTACGAGGATCCCGACAGGGCACGACAATTTGTGAATGATTATTCCAATGACTTCGCCCGGGCGGTGGTGCAGCGGATGTGGGATTTAGGCGACGAATTGTGGAGCAAATACGTGCGGGGGTTTTAAACCGAAGAAATCATCGGTACTAAGCCGGGGGCTGATTAAATACAGGGGGTTATATATAAAATATCGAAAAGCTCGGTTATTGATTATCAGCTTAAACGAATTAACGCAAAAGTAGCCAGGGTTATCCCTTGCTCGACTAGTACAATCACCAAGGATGGTTATCGGGGGTATCAGCTACCCATTACCAAAGCCCCGCAGAAAGCAAAGCGACAGGTCAACCGATGGTCTTTATCTAACGCCAATGAAGGACTATTGCTGATCGAAGGGATCAATTCGACTCTCGATATTACAAATTTTACGACACCCAACTCATACAGGAAACCAATCTGCAGAGGAAAAAATTTCAAGAACTGTGGAAAAAAGTACGAAATAATCTTGCATAGCCTGCGTCATATATATATAATACCTTAGTGGGTTTACCGCAAGTGTCAAGCCGCTTTCATTGGGGAAGAAAGGTTGCCCGGCGGCACGGCGAGCCTTGTTGCTCCCAAAGAGACGGTCCTCGAAGGGACCGAAGGAAAATGTGAATGAATCACAAGCACCCTGTGGTACGGCTTCCGAGTCGGCGTGAAATATTAAAATGTGGTTTATACGGTTCTGTGACGGCTTCGCTTGCGCCGGTTCTTTGGCTGGGCGGCT
>LJUC01000250.1 GCA_001303695.1 Phycisphaerae bacterium SM23_30 | reverse complement strand
CGTCCCGAAGCCCCCTTCATCCAGCACGAATTCCGCGTCAATCTGATCCCATATGTTCTCGGCGATCCATCCGGAACCCAAATCGCCCTGCGTCTCCTCATCGGTCACCGCCAGCATAATCACGTCCCTCTCCAGCTTGATCTCATTTTTCCGCAGCAGAATCATCGTCATCAACTGCACAATCCCGTTGTTTTTCATGTCCAGCGCCCCCCTGCCGTAAATAAAACCCTCTTTTTTAACCCCCGCCAGAGGATCTACCGTCCACCCCGAACGATCCACGGGAACGGTATCCATATGATGCAGCATCATCAGCGGCCGATTCTTGCCGCTCCCGGTCAAACGGGCCAGCACGTTGACCCTGCCGGTCTCTTTTTTCGTCCAGTAAAGCTTCCACGGAACGCCCACCTGCTGCAGCCTGTCACGCAGAAACAGCGCCGCCGCCGAGACGTCGCCCGGCGGATTACACGTATCAACCGCTATATACTCCTGCAGCAGCCCAACGGTTTCATCCTCCACCGCCCGCCAATCGATCTGTTGGCACAAAGCAGTCCCGCAAACCGGTAATAATGCGCATAAGGATAAAAACACAATTCTTCTTAAATGACGCATAACCATGGCAGCTCCTTTCTTTCGCCTTCTATCAAAACCGGACTTTTACGCTTATCAATATAACGAAATTTAATCTTGATTCAACTAAGTTTATGATCACCGCGCAAAGGAATCCCCGACAACAAAATCAGCTTTGCCGTCGGGGACCGCCCTGGATTTAACCCCGCCTTTTTATATACAAAACTTCATTTATATATGTACCCGTTTATTCACCGCCCCGCCGGTTAAACCAATTCCTGCGGCACGGCCTTGGCCTTCGATCTCTCGCCCTCCGGCTCCTCCCAGCGAATCAAAGCCGTATCATAAACACTCACCAGATCCGCGTGGTAAGGGATCACCCGCACCGTAAATCCGCATAAACCGCTCCGCCGGCAGGAAATCGAACCGTTAAAAATATGATAGTCGCCCTGGGCCGCGCCCACGTGTTTCATGGGCACCGCCTCCGCCGAGGCAATATTGCCGTCACCGTCCACCAGACCATAATATAATTCCGCCAGCACGTCGTTCGGATCGATACTGCCCAGCGCCACCTGGCAGCGAACCTGCATCTTGCTGCCCACCAGGAGTTCCCCTTTACTGATAATATCCACCTTGCCGATGGATACCTCCGGCCATCGATCCCGCATGCTCTCTTTCCAGGCCGCCAACCCCTTGGCCCGCTGCAAGGCATCCTTCTCAAACGCCTCCCAACGCAGGGCACAGGGAAGATAGAAGGTCTGGGCGTACTCGGCCACCATCCGGGAGGTGGAAAAATGAGAGCTGAGTTTACGCATGGAATTCTTCATCATCTTTACCCAGCCCCGCGGCAGGCGGTCCGAACCCCGCTGGTAAAACAGCGGCACCACGTCCTTCTCCAGCAAATCATAGATCGTGTGCGACTCCACCTCGTCCTGATATTTCGTGTCCGTATAGCTTTCCCCGCTGCCGATGGCCCAGCCGGTGTCATGAGAATAACCCTCGCACCACCAGCCGTCCAGAATGCTCAAATTTATCCCCCCGTTGGTCAGCACCTTCATGCCGCTGGTGCCGGAGGCCTCCATCCCCCGCCGCGGCGTGTTGAGCCAAACGTCCGCCCCCTGTACCAGAAAACGCGCCAGATTGATGTCGTAGTTCTCCAAAAACACAATCCGACGCCTTAGTTCCTCCTCGCGGGCCATGTGCACAGCCTTTCGTATCAGCTCCTTACCGGCCGTGTCCCGCGGATGGGCCTTGCCCGCAAAGATAATCTGCACGGGACGCTCTTTCTCGGTTATGATCTTCCGGAGCCGCTCCGGATCGTGAAACAACAACGTCGCCCGCTTATAGGCGGCAAAACGCCGCGCAAAAACAATGGTCAAAGCCTCAGGATCCAAAACCTCATCTGCCGTAGCGATCTCCGTGGGGCTGGCACCCCGCTGACTTAGTTGCTCCCGAAGTCGGTGCCGGGCAAAGGCCACCAGTTGTTCCCGCCGACGCTCGTGCGTACGCCAGAGCTCCTCGTCGGGAATCTGGTCTATGCGGGTAAAGGCCGCGGTATTATGGGGATATTCGTTCCAGCCCGGACCCAGATAACGCACCAGCACCTCGCTCATCTCGCGAGATACCCAACTGGACACGTGAATGCCGTTGGTTATCGAAGTAATCGGCACTTCATCCATCGGCACCTCCGGCCAGACCGGCTGACACATCCGACGCGAAACCTCGCCGTGTAGCTGGCTCACCCCGTTACGATAGGTCGAAAGACGTATGGCCAAATAGGTCATGCTGAAAGGTTCGTTCGCATTGTTCGGATTTATCCGCCCCAAACCCAGTATCTCCCCAAAGCCAATGCCAAACTGCTTGGCATAATCGCCCAGGTATTTTTCCATCGTCTCGGCCGAAAAAACGTCGTGCCCGGCCGGAACGGGTGTATGGGTGGTGAAAACATTGCCGCTGATAGTGGCTTCCCGGGCCTCGGCGAAGCTGACCCGATGCTCCTCCATAATCCGACGAATACGCTCCAGAGCCAGAAACGCGGCATGACCCTCGTTCATGTGGCATACCGCCGGCTCGATCCCTAACGTCTTGAGGGCGCTAAAACCCCCGATCCCCAGCAGCATTTCTTGACGAATTCGCATGTTGTTATCCCCGCCGTAAAGCTGAGCGGTAATCTGGCGATCCTCCAGGCGGTTGCAGCGGAGGTTGGTATCCAACAAATAAAGATCCACCCGCCCCACCTGTACCCGCCAGACTTGAACCACTACGTCGCGACCCGCTATGTCAATGTGAAATCGTATCGGTCGGCCGTCCTCGTGCTTCACCAGCTTAATGGGCATGTTATAAAAATCATTCTCCGGATAGGACTCCTGCTGCCAGCCGTCCGCATTCAGATACTGCTGAAAATAGCCCTGACGATAAAGAAGACCCATCGCCACCAACGGTACGCCCAGATCGCTGGCGCTCTTGAGATGATCGCCCGCCAGAACCCCCAGACCCCCCGAATAGATCGGCAGAGATTCATGCAAACCAAACTCAGCGCTAAAATAAGCGATGGTCGCCGGTTTCTTGGAATGATCGATCGAGTCGTACCAGCGCGGCCCTCTCATATATGCGTCCATCTTTTTGCACACCCGCTCCAGATGGGCTAAAAAACCGTCGTCACGGGATACCTTCTCCAGTCGCTCCTGCTTCATCTTGCCCAGCATCATCACCGGATTGTGATTGCTCGCCTTCCATAGTTCCCGATCCAGGCGGCGGAACATATCAATAGCGTCATGATCCCAGGTCCACCACAGATTGTAGGCGATCTCCTTGAGCGGTTTGAGATTATCGGGTAATGACGGAACCACTACGAACGACCTTGCAGTCCGCATAACTGATACCTTTCGTTTTCCAAATATTAAATGTACCGTTTACTTACACAAATATCTTACATTCTCACTGGACCTTGATAAAATTGCGGTTAGGCATATATTATTTAAGAAAATCGTTCTTGAGATTTTCTTAAATAATGTCTTAAATGCTTGTCGGGCAATAATTTACTGTTGGAAAAGAAAAATTGAAAATTTTTTTCTTTTCTAGGTATGCCTAACCTCAATTTTACTAAACTTTAGTTCTCATAAATTTAACTTCGGCATTTGCATTATCACACTAAAATACAAACACTTAGCCCGCCGGCGTTCCGCCCCGCGGCCCGCGGCTTGGCCTGTATCTCAACCTTAAAATTATACACTCCCTAACAATATACCACATTATCGGTCGTCTCGGTAAAATACTATCAACACTTCTAATCATAACCCTACTGGGCCTACCAAAACCGGGGATAAAAAGAAAAGTGCTCTAGTCCTTATTTGAAGTCTGTCTTCAAAAATGGGGCCTTCCCATGCCGAAATTTCTGCCTGCCATCGGATCTCCCCCTCACTTCGTGCACCGATATACAAATGCCGGCGGAAGATTGCTCCAGACTGTGCCGGATCGTTTAACCCGCGAAAAATGATCCGTTATCTTCTTCTTAAAACTCCGCCCCGCCGGAAGCAGCAGACTATGCAGGTAACTGAAAGTGGCGAATGTCCCCCCCTCCCGCAGCACCGAAAGCGTAACCTGTAAAAGCCGTTCCTGATAACCTGAATCGAAAGACGCCCAGGGCAGCCCGCTGATGATGCAATCAACCTTGGATTCGCCGACCTCGCCTAATATCCGGGGTATATTTTCCGCCGAATCTTCGTATAACAGTACCGAAGGGAATATCTGCTTGAACATCGCGGCCATCTTCGGATTCTTTTCTATCGCCAAAAATGTGGTATTCCTGTCGATTTTCTTTAATATCTCCCGCGTGAACGCCCCCGGACCCGGACCATATTCCACCACCACCGAATCACCTCTTTGAATCGTATCCCTCACCATCTTCTCCGCCAACGATGAGGAACTGGGCGCCACCGCCCCCATAGTTCTTCTATCCCTGATAAACTCTAAAAAAAATTCCCCGTACATAATTACCCCTCATCCAATTAAAAAAATAATTAAATCCCGTCAGGGCGCTTTTTACCTTGCGTTTTAGGTCCTGGCTCCGCCAGATTCTGTATGATCTTCGCCAGCGCCTGGGTGCCGCAGCGGCCCAGACCCGCCGCCTGCGCCGCCGTGAATAACTGCTGTGCCAGCGCCGTCCCCGGCAGCGCCGTCTCCGACTGCTGCGCCAACTCCATCAGAATACGCAAATCCTTGGCTAATAAATCGATCATAAAGGCCGGCTCGAATTCACCCTGTAAAATCTTCGGCCCCAGATGGGCCAGCGCCCAGGAACCGCCCGCCCCGGAGGAAACCACATCGACCATGATGGCCGCATCGAGTCCCGTCTTGCGGGCCAGCGCAATCCCCTCCGAGCAGGCCAGCATATGTAAAGCGCAAAATAGTTGGTTGATAGCCTTGCATATCTGTCCGGAACCCACCGGCCCCACATTAACGATCTTGGACCCCAACGCCTCAAACAGAGGCAGGCACTTCTTAAATACCTTATCTTCCCCCCCCGCCATAATGGCCAGCGTCCCCTCCTGTGCCCCGATATCGCCCCCCGATACCGGCGCATCGAGATAATCAACCTCTTTCTCCTCTTTGAGCCGCCGGGCAAACTCCCGCGTCGCCGCCGGGGAAATGGTGCTGTTATCAACCACTATCAACCCCGGCCGCGACCCTTCGGCGATGCCTCTTTCTCCGAAAATAACCGCCTCCACGTCGGGCGTATCGGTGACATTGATAAATACTACCTCCGCCCGGCCCGCCGCCTCTGCCCCATCGCCGCATACCGTCGCCCCCGCCTCCGCCAGCGGACCGCACTTGCCCGCCGTGCGATTATAAACAAAAAGTTCATGTCCCGCCTTCAAAAGATTATGCGCCATCGGACGCCCCATTATGCCCATCCCGATATATCCAACCTTCATTCTTGTCTCCTGTTAACCTTAAAATATATGACTCCTGCAAAATTGAAATTAGGCATGTATTATTTAAGAAAATCGGCTTCCTGATTTTCTTGAATAATGCCGTAATAATCTATCAAATAAGAGCTTGCAGTTTGAAAAGAAAAAATTAAAAAAAACAATTTTTTCTTTTCCAAGTATGCCTAACTTCAATTTTGCAGGAACCTTCATTAAAATATTCCTGTATCTGTGACATAGACCTTTCGTCAACGAATATTATATGATTTTACCACATTTTTTCCTCATTTTCTTCCTCAAAGGACCTGGAAATTGTAAATGTTAATCCTAGCGTTGCATAAAATCATGTAATCGCCAGTCCTGTTATAGTGTTCAAAATTCGCATAAATCGCTTTTCCATCCATGGATTCGCACTGATAGTAAGCGTCAG